>CAYTNQ010000004.1:0-75884 GCA_964439175.1 uncultured Anaerolineales bacterium
GGGGGATGGGGTGAGGTCCCCTTTACACGCTTAAGTTAGCGCATATGGGGGCTGGAGGTGGGGTCCGCCCCCAGCTAGAAGCAGTTACTCCCAGGGAACAAACTTTACATGAACGTATTGCAGCGGGGCGGCGGCCAACGTGAATTCCACTTCTGTCGACATCTGCTTGTCCCCCTGCACCAGAGCCACCCGATAGGTCCCTGGAACGTAAGGACGAAACTCAACTTTCATGTTCATCCTCTGATTATCACCACAGTCGGCGCAGGTACTATCGGTGCCACCAGGACCGGATACGTCGCTCAGATGAACGTTGCCATTGGGATCCACCAGGCGCATCTGGTAGCCAGGCTGGCCGTCGTACAGTGCCAGATTCAGGCTAATGACCTTCCAAACCATGCCGGTAACGCGGGTCATCTGTGGTGTGCCGGTGTCGAAACTTTGAACGGTTGGGACAAAGGGGAATTCAGGCGTAGGCGTGGGAGCGGGAGCGGCAGGTGTCGGCACCGGGGTGGGCACCTCGCTGGTGGGCGCGGGGACCGGCGTATCCGTGGGAGTGGGTTCCGGTGTGTCGGTAGGAATACGAGTTGACGTCGGCGTGTAGGTCGGGGACGGCGTCCAGGTAGGCACCCGGGTATTGGTAAGAGTCGGCAACGGCGTGAAGGTAGGCGCTATCTCAGGCTGGGACAACGGCGTTGGTGGCAATTGCCATTCCGGTCCTCTCTCAGAGCGCGCCAACTCGGCCGCCGGTGACATTTCGGCAACTGATGCCGAAACAGCCATCTGACGGCTTAGATTCATCGCCAGAGCAAAGGCCACTGTACACGTGCTGACAGTTGCTAGCCCCAACACCAACAGGATAAGCTGCTGTCGTCGTGTCATTGCATTCCCTCCTGCAAGAATCAGGTTCTTTATGTCTATTTTACCATAAATCTCTCGTTTTTCAAGTAGGCGTTGGGCAATCGTAGGGATAGTTAGCTCAGAATAGACAACTCGCCCCGGCGAAAACGACTGTCCAGCACAATCTCCTGTTAGAAATACCCAGTCCCTACGCAAATTCGTCGGGAGAACGGAGGGGAATCATACAGAATCTCTCTTGAAATCATGATAAGATTGTGATACGATAGCTGTAGGAAAGAAGTACTTACCTTATCTACCTGGCCAGGTATGTGTTTAGTTAGAAGAAACGGAGGTGTATATCGTAGTGGTTGAAGCAGTCGAGAGGTGTGTCTGCCCAGAGCGATAATGCACTCCACCCCGGTATTGAGACCGGAAGAGTGGACACTATCCGTCGGTGAACTGACGAAGACTCTGGACAGGCCAGAGACAAGTAAGTTTACTGGTTACAGACCCTATAAGTGAGACTTAAAAAGGCCACGGCTCTTAGCAGCCGTGGCTTTGTTATGCAGAAGAGGAAAGAATAAAGTCCTCGGTCAGCGCCTATCACCTACCAGCCGAGAGACGCTGGATCATCTCATTAGCATGGGCCGAAAGGTCTTCCCGATTCTGTGTGCCCCACCACCAGCGCCAGTTTCCAAGTTCCTCTACCAATTCACTCCGGTCGTCTAACTGCCGGAGCAGCCCCTGCGCCAGGTCCAGTTGGCCCGTCCACAGATAGGCATAGCCCAGCAACTTCAACGTGGCCTGGTTTCCCGGTTCCTGCGGATAGGCTCGCTCCAGATAGACCACAGCAGCCTCAAAATCTTGCCGATCCAAAGCTATCATACCCAATCGCCGGTTGGCTACAGGTTGCGAAAGATTCAAGCTGAGGGCACGTTCAAAAGAAGCCACAGCTCGCGCCATCACCGCCTCGCGGACAGCTTCGTCCAGTTCGGGCGACAAGTCAGCCCGCGTCTGGTAGAGGGCTCCCAGGTTAGCATACCATACGCTGGCAAGAGGCCGCCGGAAAACCATAGCCGCAGCAAGCAACACGATAGCCAACGTCACCAACACGATCCATCCCTGGCCCCGACGCCGCTCTTTGAATACGTTGACGGTCCGCCACTGGCCCGCCCGTATCAGCGCCGGGCGCCCAACCGCGACAGCCAGCCCCAACAAAGCAAAGAGCATCGGGGTGGTCCAGCGGGCATTGGAGAACTGGGGCGAGTCGATTAAACCGTGTACAAAGGTGACTGTCACGCCCAACCAGGCAGCGCGAAAGAGGGGCAACGAACGCTCGCTTACGCCAGCCCCCTCCACCCGAACCACAAAGCGGTAGAAGTCAATGAGCAGCCAGGCCAATGCGATCAGTCCCAGCAATCCGTACCCGAGCCCGACCGCCAGAAACAAATTGTGAGCATAAGTCAAGAACGGCACCCGGATCAGCAATTGATAACGCGAATAGACCATGGCGAACGTATCCCCCGGACCGATACCGGTGAAGGGGTAATCACCCAACAAGTGCAAACTATTCCGGTAGAGGACAGAACGGCTGCCAACTGTCTTCAACGCCGAATTGACGACAGACATCTGCCGGTCAGGCGGCAGACGGGCGGCGAGATAGATAGATAGCAGTCCCCCTACCGCGCCCAGTCCCGCCCCAATCAGCCGCAGCGCCCGATTTGGCACGAGCAGCAGTGCCCCAATCGAGATCGCCACGACCAGGCCGACCCAGGAGCCCCGCGACCCGGAGATAAACAGGCCATAGGCGATGACGAGCGCTGCCAATCCCCAGGCCAATCGTCGCCCACCCCGTGTCCGCCAGGCCAGTACCAGGCTCAACAGCAACGTACCCTCCAAAAAACCGGCTACAGCGTTGGGATGCGGCGTGAAGAAAACCAGGTCCGGCATCCATGAGCCTGTCATCCGTCCCAGACGAGCCAGCCGGCCAGCTTCCTCTTGATAATCAAAATACCCGTACTGTCCCACGAAATAGAGAGCCAGAAGGCCGGCCGCGATCACCAGACCGTTACCCACCCGCCAGGGCGACCCAGCAGAGTTGACGATGGCGAAGAAGAGACTCACACTTCCCAACAAGGTCAACAGCATGGACCAGCTCAATGCGGGATCATACGCTGACCCAATTCCTACCAGCCCACTGGCCACTAACGCCGCCAGCGCGCCGCCGACGAAGGCGGGCCGCGTCACCCTGCCGAATACCAGCCAACGAGCCAACCAGGGCATCAAAGCCAGGAAAATCGCAACCCCAATCATCAAGGGATCAAGTATCCCCAAAACGCCAATCCCTATCAGAGGAAACGGCCAAATCAATTCCAGGGCAAGGATCTCACCGGCAAAATGCACAAGGGGTGATTGGTAGTTGCTGTCATCCTGGTCAGTAAACATAGGCGAAGAACTCCCTCAATAGTAATCAAAATCGTAGCTGCTCAGGTTGCACCCTTTGGCTGAGTAGTTACTCAAAATCACACTATCGGCACGGTATCATAGAGCTTCTTTCCTGTCAAGCAGTTTTCCTCATAATTCTGTCCATTCAAACCTTTTCTAACTTTTTTCATGTGTTTCCCTCACTAGATTCTGATATTTTTGACGTTTAATAAGCTTGACGATGTTACATTGCTATCTCATTCTGAACTCTCGGCCCGCTTTTGGGCCGAAAGGTCTTACCGTGTAGCATTCCTCTAACGAACCATGGATATGGCCGGGAGGGGACTATTCCTGTGGAACCATTGCGTATACTTTTTATCAGCCCTTATCTGCCCTCTCTAATTCGCGCACGATCCTACAATTTTATTAAGGCTCTGGCCCGGCGCGGTCACCGAATTACTCTGCTGGCGCTTGAACCACCAGGCGAAGACGCCAGCGGCCTTGACTCATTGCGCACCTGGTGTCAATGCGTGCAAATCGTGCGGGTGCGCCGCTGGCGAACGCTGTGGAACGGTTTGCGCGCGCTACCTGGCCAGACTCCATTCCAGGCGGCCTATTCGTGGTCGCCTGAGATGACCGCCCTCATTCGGCAGACTCAAGCCGAAGGGAGTTTTGACGTGATACACGTAGAGCATCTGCGCGGCGCCGAACTCAGTCAGGCCGTGAATGGTACCCCGACTGTGTTTGACTCGGTTGACTCGATTACCCTACTCTTTGAACAAGTGCGCAATTCGGGTCCTACCTGGCGCAGTCGCCTGTTGGCCAGGCTGGACCTGGAACGTACCCGCTACTACGAGGGCCACCTGCTGGAACACTACCCGCGCGTGCTCGTCACCTCGCCCCTGGATAGAGATGTCCTGGCAGAACTCTCGACTGCGCAGGATGCTGCTAGCCGATTGGCGATAGTGCCTGTCGGAGTTGACATGGACTACTTCATCCCCATGGATGCGCGTCGTGACCCGGCGACTCTCATCTTTACTGGCAAGATGAGTTACCACTCTAACATAGCCGCCGCCCTGGACCTGGCCACCCAGGTGATGCCCCACGTCTGGAGACAACTGCCCAACACCCAACTCACCATCGTTGGCAAAGACCCGCCTGTTGAGTTGCTGGCGTTGGCATCTGACCCGCGCATTACCATCACCGGCACCGTGCCTGATATGCGTCCTTACCTGGCCCAGGCGACGGTGGCCGTATCGCCCATGCGCTACGGTGCTGGCATGCAGTTCAAGGTAATAGAAGCTATGGCTATGGCCACCCCTGTCGTCAGCACGCCTCAGGCGATCACCGCCCTTCAAGCCCGGGCCGGGCAAGATTTGCTGGTAGCCGATACACCCCAGGCCATCGCTGAGGCAGTGGTAGCCCTGCTGAGCGACAGGGCGCTACGCGACCGGATCGGCCAGGCGGGCCGGCACTACGTCGAGACTCACCATAATTGGAACGTGGTAGCCGAGAAACTCGAAAGTGTCTATCGAGAGGTAATTGCGGAAGCAAACCCAGTAACCTGAGAACATCCTTGCGAAGGTTTAGACCCTTCACTCCGTTCACCTGCCCGCCCTGGCTTCCCGGCCCGCTGGCGCAGTCCAGGACGGGCCGCCACGCGGGCCGGGGTGCCTGCGCCACAAGTGCAGGCAGGGCAAGCTCTTCGCAAGGATCAACAATAACAAGTACGCGAGGAAAAATCATGGAAATTGAAGCTCAAGTCCGCAAATACGTAGCTCAAAACCTGCTATTCAGCGACAATGGTTTTGAATATGAGGACAACGACTCCTTCCTGCAAGAAGGCATCGTCGACTCTGTCGGCGTGCTGGAGCTAGTGCTCTTCGTCGAAGAAACCTTCGGCGTGAATGTGGATGACCAGGAAATCACTCCCGACAATTTCGACTCGGTCAACAAACTCGCCCGTTACATCCGCAGCAAGGTAGACGGTGGACAGTAAACAGTAAGCAGTAAACAGTAAACAGTGAACAGTAGACAGGGGATGGGGATCAGGACTCAGGGAATCAGGGAATCAGTCCCTGTCTACCGTCTACCGCTTACTACCTACTGCTTACTGCCCACTGACTACCGTCTACCGCCTACCGAATAAGGAGGTCTCTATGCTCGTCCAGGACTTTCTGCACCACAACGCTCAACGCCTGCCAGGTAAGGTGGCCCTCGTCTGTGACGGCCAGCGGTTGACCTATGCCGAGATCGACGTGATGGCCAACCGCCTGGCCAACGCACTGATCGAGCGCGGCGTCCGACGTGGCGACCGGGTAGCCATCTACCTCAACAACTCCATCGAAGCCGTGGTAAGTATCTTCGCCACGCTCAAAGCGGGCGGCGTGTTCGTCGTCGTCAATCACACTACCAAGCGCGACAAGCTGACCTACATTCTCAACAACTGCCGCGCCACCGCCCTATTCACCGAAGCGCGCAAAACCCCCCTGGCCCACCAGGCGATGGCCGACGTGCCATCGCTCAAGTTTAGTCTCTTATGCGGCAAGCGCGCCACCCAGGCCGCCGCCGGGCGTGAACGCTGCCTGGATTTCGGTACCGTTCAGGCCACCTACCCTGCCAGCCGCCCCCCCCAAACCAACATAGACCTGGACCTGGCCTGCCTCATCTATACCTCTGGTAGTACCGGCGATCCCAAAGGGGTGATGAGCGACCACAGCAACGTAGTCTTCGCCGCCAGCTCTGTCATCGAGTACCTGCAAAACGTGGAAGACGACATCGTGGTCAACGTGCTGCCTCTTTCCTTTGACTACGGTCTGTATCAACTGCTTATGGTCTTCAAATTCGGCGGCACCCTGGTGTTGGAACGATCCTTCGCCTACCCGGCGGACATCTTAAAGCGCATGGAAGAGGAGCGGGTGACCGGCCTTCCTGGTGTACCCACTATCTTTGCCATATTGCTTCAGATGGACCTGAGCCCCTACAATCTGTCCAGCCTGCGCTATCTCAGCAACACAGGGGCCGCCCTGCCGCCCAGCCATATCCAGGAACTCCGCCAGAAATTCCCCGGAGCTGCTGTCTATTCGATGTACGGCCTGACCGAGACCAAGCGCACTCTTTACCTACCTCCTGATCAACTGGACCGGCGGCCCGGCTCGGTGGGCATTGCCATTCCCGGCACCGAGGTTTGGATCGAAGACGAGGCAGGTAACCGGCTGGGACCGGGCGAGATTGGCGAACTGGTCGCCCGGGGCCGGCACGTGATGCGCGGTTACTGGGAGAACCCGGAAGCCACCGCCGCGCGCTATCGCCCCGGCCCGCTGCCTGGCGAACGCGTGTGTTACTCTGGCGACCTCTTCCGCATGGACGAAGAGGGCTACATGTACTTCGTCGGTCGCAAAGATGACATTATCAAAAGCCGGGGCGAAAAGGTAGCACCTAAAGAAGTAGAAAACGTGCTCTACGCCCTGCAAGGCGTGGTCGAAGCAGCGGTCATCGGCGTGCCCGATTCCATCATGGGCGAAGCTGTCAAGGCCTTCGTCGTCGCCAATGGGACTGAGTTGACCGAGGCCGACGTGTTGGCCCATTGTCGCGCCCACCTGGAAGACTTCATGGTGCCCAAATACGTGGAGTTTCGACACCAACTGCCCAAGACCTCATCCGGCAAGATCAAGAAGACGGGGTTGAAGTGAAGCGTCAACCGTCAAACTTCAAGCGTAATTGTCACGCATCACGTTTGACGCATCACGTTTGATGCATCACGCTTGACGTTTGACGTTTCACCCTGCTACGCAATACGCAATACGGAATAGTATCATGTGCGGTATCGTTGGAACCCTAAACCTGACCACCACCTATCCCATCCAGGAGGCGACTCTGCGCCAGATGCTGGCCATGATCCGCCACCGCGGGCCGGATCAGTTCGGGCTTTACCTGGACGACCGGATAGGACTGGGGAATGCCCGTCTCAGTATCATCGACCTGAGCAGCGGTCAGCAGCCCATCGCCAACGAAGACGAGACCTTGTGGATCGTCTTCAACGGCGAAATCTTCAATTATGTCGAGTTGCGTCCCCAACTGGAGGCACGCGGTCACCGCTTTACCACGAACACCGACACCGAGGTCATCCTGCATATGTATGAAGACCTCGGTCCCGGTTGCCTGACCCACTTGAACGGCCAATTCGCCCTCGCCATCTGGGATACCCGCCAGCAGACTCTCTTCCTGGCCCGCGACCGCTTAGGTATCCGGCCCCTTTTCTACACGTTGGCCGGTGGCGCCCTCATCTTCGGCTCTGAAATCAAAGCTATCCTGGCCGACCCACGCGTCCAGGCCGAGATAGACCCGCTGACCCTCAACCAGATCTTCACCTATTGGAGCGCCCTCTCGCCCCGCACCATCTTCCGCGACATCCGGGAGGTGCCGCCCGGCCACTATCTGTTGGCTCACCGGGGGGAGATTGCCATCCAACGCTACTGGGAATTGAGCTTCCCTGAGGCAACCGCCTCCCCCCCTGGCGCTGGCCGGCGGGCACTGGATGACTATCGGGACCAGTTCCGGGAACTGCTGGTGGACGCCGCCCGCATCCGCCTGCGCGCCGACGTGCCGGTCGGCGCCTACCTGAGCGGCGGTGTCGACTCGTCTGCCATCGCCGCCATCATCCGCAATTACACCGGTAACCGGCTCGATACCTTCTCCATTGCCTTCAGCGACCCCGACTTCGACGAGAGCACCTATCAGCGCCAGATGGCCCGCTTCCTGGGCACCGACCACCAGATCGTCTACGCCACCCACGCCGACATCGGGCGCATCTTCCCCGACGTCATCTGGCACACCGAAACGCCTGTGATGCGCACCTCGCCCGCACCCCTCTTTCTGTTGTCCAAACTGGTGCGAGATCATCACTTCAAAGTGGTGCTGACCGGCGAGGGGGCCGATGAGTTCCTGGCCGGTTACAATATCTTCAAAGAGGCCAAAGTCCGGCGCTTCTGGGCCAGGCAGCCGGAGTCGAGCCTGCGCCCTCTGCTCCTCAAACGCCTCTATCCCTACATCTCCGACCTGTCCAGCGGGAGTGGCGCCTACCTGGCTGCCTTCTTCCGTGAGGGGCTGACCGACGTGGAGGCGCCCGGCTATTCTCACGCCATCCGCTGGCGCAACACCAGCCGCACGAAGCGTTTCTTCGCCGACGACTTGCGCCAGGCCGTTCAGACTTCCGCTGTCTCAGAGACATCGGAAGTCTATTACCCGCCGGACTTCGCCCATTGGGACACGCTGCATCGTGCCCAGTATCTGGAGATCACCATCTTCCTGTCGCAATACCTGCTCTCCTCCCAGGGGGACCGGGTGGCGATGGCCCACTCGGTGGAAGGGCGTTTTCCCTTCCTCGACTACCGGGTCGTGGAGTTTTGCAACTGCTTGCCACCACAGCTCAAACTGCACGGCCTGACCGAAAAGTATCTGCTCAAGCAATTGGCCCGGGAATGGCTGCCGGACGAAATCTGGCGCCGGCCCAAGCGCCCCTACCGGGCGCCCATCCATCGCAGCTTCTTCCCCCTCACACAGGGAGAGGCGGGGAGACGACACGACTCGACACCCGATTACATGCGGGAGCTGCTGTCGCCAGAGCAAGTGAGAGCTACTGGCCTCTTCAAGCCGGCAGCCGTAAGCCACTTGGTGCAGAAGATCGAGCGCGGGATGCGCCTGAGTGAGACCGACGATATGGCATTGGCCGGTATCCTATCCAGCCAGCTCGTCTATCTGCAATTCATATCCGATTTCAAGATGCCGCCCCCCCTTTCGGCCGTCGATGACGTGAAAGTCTGCCTTGGGCATAGGGTAGCATCTCCTTAATGAATAAGGATGGCAAAATGACCTTTGACAAACACATCCTCGACCTGGATCCGGCCGCCGAAACCGAGCACATTGTCTCCCTGCTGCATCACACGGTGGGCCGGGTGATGCGTCGCCGGGGCGGGGTGGTTGGCATCAGTGGCGGAATAGACTCGTCGGTTGTGCTAGCCTTGTGCGTGCGTGCCTTTGGCCCCCAGCGGGTGGCTGCTATCATCATGCCGGAGAAGGACTCCGACCCCGACAGCGAAAAGCTGGCGCACCGGGTAGCCCACCACTACGGCGTGAATCCTGTGCTGGAGAACATCACCCCCATCCTTGAAGGCTTTGGCTGCTACCAACGCCGCGACAAGGCGATTGGGCGTGTCTTCCCTGAGTACGATGCCGCCGCCGGCTACAAGGCCAAGATCGTGCTGCCACAAAACTTGCTGGACGAGGACACCCTCAACGTCTTCTCCCTGACCATCATCACCCCCAACGGCGAAGAGAAGAACAAACGCCTGCCCCTGCGCGAGTATTTTCAGATCGTGGCCGCGTCCAACTTCAAGCAGAGGACCCGTATGGCAATGCTCTACTATCAGGCCGAGCTCCGCAACTACGCCGTAGTCGGCACCGCCAACAAGAACGAACACGACCAGGGTTTCTTCGTCAAATACGGAGACGGCGGCGTGGACGTGAAACCTATCGTCCACCTCTTCAAAACCCAGGTATATCAACTGGCCGAATACCTCGACGTGCCTGACGAGATTCGGGAGCGCCCACCGACCACCGACACGTACAGCGCCCCCAGTACCCAGCAAGAGTTCTTCTTCCGTCTCCCCTTTGAGACGATGGACCTGCTGTGGTACGCCCAGGAGCACGACGTGCCGGTACCCGAGGTAGCTCAGGCGATGGGACTGACCGAGGTTCAGGTACAACGCGCCTTCGACGACTTCATCCGCAAGCAGCGCACCACCGAATACTTACGCATGCCACCCTTGGATATTGCCGATGGCCCATGCGACTAGCCGGACATGCAGTCGCTGTGGTACCACAGTGTGATTGACCGGGAAAGCTAGTTGAAATAAGATACTGTACCTTAAAAACATGATAAGACACAGACAGGAGAAAAAGCCTCATGAAGAAAAAGGAGATTTCGCGACGGCATTTGCTTAAAGGTCTGATAGCCGCAGCCGGCGGACTGGGCCTGCACCAACTGGTAAAAGGCATTGACTTCGAGGCGATGGCACAAACGCTGGACAAATTCGTCTACCTGCCTATTATTTTCAAAGGGGAAGGCGGACCTCCTTCCCCACCCACCGCCAATGGCAGAGTGATCCACGTGCACAATCCAGACGCCACGGATTGGAACTTCTCCAGTAGCTGGTATGGTAATTATGTCAATCAAACGGTAGTAACCGCGATGGTCGAGCGCGGCCTGATGGAGCTGACGGGGACCAATTCCATTCAGGCTGCATGGGCCCAACTGCTCCCCAACTACCAGTCAGGTCAAGCCATCGCCATCAAAGCTAACTTCAACAATGCTCGCTGTGATGATAGTGACAACCAGATTGACGGGCTGATCGAACCGGTCAACGCGTTGATCTCCACCTTAAAGACCTTCGGTGTGGTGGAGAGCAACATCTGGATCTATGATGCGCTCAGGCCACTCCCTGACCGTTTCGTGAACCGCTGTCTTTACAGCGGCGTGCGATTCTTTGACAGCGCGAGCAAGGGCTGTCGAGAGGATGCGGCTTTCAACAGCAATGATCCCAACGCTGAAGTCACCTTTCAGCATGCCAACCTGTCCAATCGCCGATTGACAGATGTGGTGATCAACGCCGATTACCTGATCAACATGCCGATCATCAAAGACCACGGCATCCACCCTGTCACACTGGGTTTCAAGAATCACTTCGGTTCAATTCACACAGTAACCGGGCCCGGAGACGATGACTTGCATCTTTACATCAACCCTACGGAGAGCGTGTACAACCCAAACTACAGCCCGTTGGTGGATATTTACCTGAACCCTCACATCGGCAACAAAACTGTGCTGACGGTAGGCGACGGACTATACGGGGCACTAGGTGACACTCGTGCCGTGCCCCAGCGCTGGAGTACGTTCGGCAACCAGGCACCCAACAGCCTCTTCTTCAGCCAGGATCCGGTAGCCCTTGATTGCGTGATGCTGGACATCTTATACGCCGAGCCAGTGTATCATGACCCCAATCAGGACCGGGCTGACGATTACCTGAAGGCAGCAGCCAACGCCGGCCTGGGAACCCACGACCGGAACTATCCATGGACCGATGGTGGCTATTCCAACATTGATTATGTACGGGTAGAGCTGTAATAACGCACAGCCGATAACATAGCACCCACGTGTGGGTATGAAAAGACCCCCTTGTATAATAATGTCAGGGGGTCTTTTTGTTGCAAGTCGCAGGTCTGCACAGTGGCAGATTTAGGCCAAACTGCCCCCGCTACTTCACGATGATAGGCAGGAAGACCCGCCGGATGCTTGGGCTGATAATTACCTGAGCCTGATCCGTACCAATCCCGCCATCATCGTCTTCAACTTTAAGGGTAACAGTGAATGTCCCCTCGGACGTGAAGTTGGCAGTGGCGGTTACGCCTTGAGTCTCAAAGCTGCCATCGTCGTTCATGTCCCAACTGTAAGTCATTACGTCGCCACTCGACAGGCTCCCATCAAGAGTGATAGTCTCGCTGACCTGCCCCGTATAGGGGCCACCTGCCTCAGCGACAGGGAGCATATTCTGGATGGTAACAGTTGCTGTGTCTACGTCTGCCAGGCTGTTGTCGTCTTCGACGGTGAAGGTGACCACATACGTGCCGACGGCAGCATAGGCGTGAGCAGGCATCAGCCCACTGCCAATACCTCCATCGCCAAACTGCCAGGTATAGATCATGGGATCATTGTTGGCATCCCAGGACGTTGATCCATCGAAAGTGATGGGCATGGTTTCGTATCCACTATAGGTGCCCGAAATCACTGCCACAGGTGCTATGTTATTCACCGTGACTGAGGCAGTGCTCGTTAACGTGTCCATCGCCGCCAGCACGGTACCGGGGTAAATGCCATCCCTAATGCCTGCAGTGAACAGGCCATCGGTTGTGATGCTGCCACTGTCCGGATTGAGCACACTCCAGTTGACATCCATTTCATAGCAAGGCATATCGTAATCGTCATAACCGATGGCCTCGAATGGTTGCGTCTGGCTCGGGTCCAACGCAACCGCCTTCGGACTTACCTCGATGCGCACAATCGTGCCGTCGACAAAGCTTACGCTGGTATACCCACTCACACTACCCGAGGTAGCGGTAATCACGGCCGTCCCAGCCTGGGTGGGCGCGGTGAGTACCGCGCTCGCCTGACCATTGGTCGTCGTCGTCACGTAAGGATTCGAGGATAAGCTGCCGGCACTCGTGGTGAACGTCACCGGCGTGCCGTCGCTAACCTGGTTGTTGTGTGCATCAATGACTGTGGCCGTCAGGATTGACGTTGATTGGCCATTGGCCGGGATGCAGGACGGATCGGCTTCCACTGTCACAGTGTAAGGGGGACCAGATGTAACAGTGATGAGGCCCGTGGTATCACCGGTCACGATAGAGGTGATTTGAATCTGGGCCGTGCCCACGCCATGTCCAGTGAAGGTCGCGCTACGATGGTCGCCAGCCGGCGTTAGATCGGCAGCGGTGACGCCGCCAGTGAGATTGATCAACGCCCAGGTAACAGGCACGTTGGCAACGAAATTGCCACCACTGTCGTAAGCATCGGCATAAACCACCATGGATTGACCGGCAGTCAGCATAGCCGTGGTGATCTCGCTGCCGCTGCCATCGGGCGCGCTCTCAATACGTGTCTCAGTGGCCGACGTCGTAACCTGCACCAACCCTGAACTGATCGCCTCCGTATCCTGCACCATCACCGACGTGTCGGTTGTCCTGTCTTCGACCACCGAATCGGCGTCCGCGTCGAAAATAATCTGGAAGTCATCAGGAGTATGGAAGGCGGCATCCTGGGTCAACGTAATTACCACAAAGTAATACTTCTGCTGGGAGGGAGTCAGTTCCACGAGCGAGTCGCCGTCAGCAAACGAGATAGTTTGCACCCCATTAGTAAGAGCCAGATCTGGGACAGTGAGCACCAGCGTGTCCGACGCCCCCCAATTTCCGTCGGTACTATAATAGAGAGCCAGATTCTCAATGAGCGCGTTGGCCTGCTCCGATGTCAACGGGTTTCCGCCAGAGTCGGCCAGGTGCAGGCGCCACTCGGCCATCTCAATCGCATCATCTCCAACATGGCCCCGATGGCGAGCTTCGATGCGCATCATGTCGTCGGCCGCGCCATCTGCCAGCGTGGCTGGCGCCCGGGGCGTTGCCGTCTCGGCAACGCTGCCACCCCGGTTTTGCCAGGCCATTACTTCAGGCCCATTACGAACGCCGCCACCACCTACAGCATCCAAGTCCCCATCCCGATCTAGATCTGCCAGTCTCACAGCATTAAGGTCTGCATCAATTTCGGCGAGATTGCGTCGGACCCAGGTCGTGTCCGTGATAAACGCGCCAAAGGGCACCCCGCTGTTTTCCCAAACCTTCAACTCATTCGTTTCCCACATACGGCTGCCAGATAAAATATCAAGATACCCATCTTGGTTTACATCGCCAATGTCAATAGATACAACTGAATCCCCTAGCCAGGGGGCCGAAGGCGGCGGATTGTAGGCGACAGCCGTAAACGACCATAGCTCACCGCTAAAGGGTGTTCCATCATTCTTCCATGCCTTGACCTGATAGTCCGCTTCAATGTCATCGCCGGTGACGATGTCCAGGTCACCGTCGTTATTCAAATCCGCCAGCTTCAGCGTGTAAATAGCGGTGCCCCAATACCCATGATAGCGACCGGATCCAAACGTCGCCGTCTCTGGATCTCGTCCCACATTGGTTTCAGGCCACAGCCCACTGAATGGTGTCGCATCTCCCTGAAATGCTCGCAGTTCGTAAACGTCGGCATATAATGAAGTATCGGTCGATGGCTGCGTCCCACTAAGCACCGGAGTAGCCGGTCCCAGACCGGCTACCACGTCCAAATTCCCATCATTGTCCAGGTCACCCACCGCCAGGCTGTAGACCGTGACAGTGACCACGGCAATATCGTTGTGGTCCCAGACCCCATCGAACGGCGTCGCATCATTACGCCAGGCCACCACTTTGCGCGAAGGCGCTTCGTAAGGCCAGCTATAACCGCTGCCGGATACCAGATCCAGGTAGCCGTCGAAATCCAGGTCAGCTAAATCGAGCGCCATCACTGAGTCACTCAAGTAGCTACCGATACTGCTCCCGTTCCACGGCCCATCGAAGGGCGAGCCGTCGTTTTCCCAGACCTGAATGCGTGGACTGCCGTACTGCCCTGAAACCAGGTCCACATCACCGTCGTTATCCAGGTCACCGGCAGCCAGCGCGTAAACGTCACTGCCGGTATTGCTGACCAGGGTATGACTCTGTGAGGTCTCCTGGAAGGGCGTGCCGTCGTTCTCCCAGGCAACGATTGCGCTGTCCCTGCCGGCCGACACCACATCCAGGTCACCATCGCCGTCCAGATCCACTGTGAGCACAGCCTGCATCTGCTCAGTTCGCTCATCCAGGGCGGTCTCAACCCCAGCGAACGGGGTCACCTGCCGGCCGACAAAGGTGTTTTGGACGATTTGCAGTTCGTCGGCACCACTGGCATTGTCCTGTCCGTACATTATGTCAATATCATAGTCGCTGTCAAAATCGGCTGCCGCCAAGACGTTGACGCTGGCATCGCTGTTGTCCAAGATGGTGACGCTCCAGGCACCGTCAAAGGGCCCATTGTCACCCGGCCCCTGCCAGGGATTTTGCCAGGATTGCATACTGTGGCTTGTGGCTTCGGCGCCGCTCACCAGGTCCAGATCGCCGTCGTCGTCCAGGTCAGCCGCGATGAGTGCATTGACCGCGCCTGCCGCGTCGCCGATGTCGTTACCGCTCCCCCACGTCCCGCTAAATGCCGCCGCACCTGGGTTTTGCCAGACGATGACATTCCCCGCGCTGTCGCCGCTGGCAATGTCGGTATCCCCATCTCGATCCCAGTCGCCCAGAGCCAGGGACAGACCATCGCCAGCCAGGCTGCCGGTCCCAAGAGCTACAGATGTCCAGCCACCAGTAAAGGGGGTGCCGTTGTTGCGCCAGACTTGCACCCGATCCGTCGCGCCGCCACTCACTGTCACCAGGTCCAGAGCACCATCCCCATCCAGATCCGCCAGGGCCAGGTCACTGATAGCGTCACCACTTCCCGACACATTGAGCCCGCTCCAGGGAGTGGTGAAGGAAGCCCCTTGCGTGAGAGGATTACGCCAGAAATGGAGAGCGCCGCTGGCATCGGCTACGACCAAATCGAGCCAGCCATCGTTGTCCAGATCACCTGCAGCTATGGCCAGCAGATCATCGCCGAGACCAGAAACCAGCGTGTTGCTCGTACTCCACGCGCCACCAAAAGGAGAAGTCCCAGGATTACGCCACAGCGTCACCTGATTGCTACCGCTTCCACCACCGGTGACGGCTGCCAGGTCCAAATGACCATCACGGTCGAAATCGGCCAGGACCAAGTCGCGGATAGTCTGCCCCGCACTTGCAACCGTGACAGCAGAAGCCCAGCCATTAAATGGTGTCCCATCATTGGACCGGATCACCAGGCTTGAGCCATCAGCGTAAGCCACGTCTCGTGTGCCATTGTTGTCAATATCCCCTGCGGCCAGCGCCAGCACGTTACTGGAGGCTTCCCCGGCCCCGAGAGCCGAGCCAAAGTCGTGGGTGTCACCTTCGATCGGTGGAGTCGCCAGGACAGGCGTTGGATCGCTCAGCAGCAAGGCCATTGCCAACCCCAGGGCCACCGCAGGCAAGAAGAAAGCTAGAAAGAGAGAGAGGATGCGTCGGCTCATTTTAAGGTTCCTTTCGCATGGTCCAGGCAAAGAAAATCCTTTCCCCATTTGGCAGGCTGCTGAAAATTGTAGCACTCTATCCTTAGAGAGCACTCAGAAGTTAATTAGAAATCAATTAGAGAGTTGAGAGTTATTAAGATTTTTATGAACAAACAACGCTCAGCCTACTGCTGTTCTACTGATACCCAACCACTACCCTATGTGGGACCATATCGCTATTCTTTTTGTCCCGAATTCCTGGTAATATAGGGATTATCCAGACTCAATGAGACTTGCAAAACCCTTGGGCACAATGCCGCAATCCGGCGCCAAGAGTATGTAGAACGACCAACCTGACGGCATGGGAACGATGCGTGACATCGGCCACGCATAGGCCGTCGAGACGGCCACCTGGCGCTTCGCCCTGGCAATTACCCCGCTGGGGGAAAACCATTTGCAAGTCCTGGCCAAGATGCTCTGGCAGCATCAAAACCTGCGTGGCGAGCCGCCGGCCCAAAAAGCCGGGTACAGCCCCTTAACAGCTAGAGATCAGAAAGGGAAGGA
The DNA here is from genome assembly GCA_964439175.1 of uncultured Anaerolineales bacterium. Lineage (GTDB taxonomy): Bacteria > Chloroflexota > Anaerolineae > 4572-78 > NAK82 > CAYTNQ01. Next base: position 16,614 of record CAYTNQ010000004.1, read on the forward strand.
GACGCTATGACAACAGGGAAAAGACTGGGCATTGTGCTTTTGCTTGCTTCACTTCTGCCTTGGTTGGACACCGTTCCCTCGTTCCCGCCCTCCTTTGTGACACCCGCATTGGCCCAAGAACCGCCACTACGTCGGGTTAATGCCCCCTACTTTAGTGGTAAGGTTTATCTGGGATCCTCGGCCATCTTCTGGTTCGGCGAAATACAAGACCTCGACAACTATATAGACGTGCGTGTGGGCTACAACGACGATTATATCCATCTCTACCTATCTGTCGCTGACCATTACCTCTGGTACGACACATCTCCCGGTCCCGACCTGACTGATTGGGACGCCGCCACCATCTACCTTGACGTTGGCGGGCAAGGGGGCACAGCGCCTAACGCTAACGATTACCGCTTTGTCAGCCAACTCAATGACTGGGAGGATCGAGCCGCTTACCAGGCCGCCTGGCAGGGCAACGGCGGTGGCTGGTCACCAGCGAGCATCAGCTTTACCACCCTCTCAAACTGGCGTAGTGACCCACCGACTGTGAACGACAACACCTATCAGGATAGAGGTTGGGTAACGAGCATTTACATCCCGTTCAGCAGTCTGGGACTGTCGGGGCCGCCACCCGACGGCACCACATGGGGACTGGCAGTAGTACTGCACGACCGGGACAGCGCGGCCGGCTCACCAGCCATTCCCGACAAAAGCTGGCCAGAGATAACAAACGGGACCATCCCTGCTACTTGGGGCCAGCTTACTTTCAACCCTCCATCTTACGTTCCCCCTTCGGCTGTTGTCGAAGGAGCGTGGATCTCGTCCGATAGCGATGTGGAGGACGCCTTCGTTGGCGGTGGTGCCACTTGCCAGGGTACCTTCAACACTAACTTTGGTGATTGGCCCGATCTTTACATTCAAAACCAGGAGGACATCGCCGACCATCCCTGTTTCAACAAGGCATATCTGCGTTTCGACCTGAGTGATCTCCCCCCCGGCCGCACCATTGTGTCGGCCACCCTCACCCTGACCCAATTCGGTAATTCACAGCCATCTGACGCCCAGCCATCTCTCATCTGGCTCCACACGCTGGACGACGACTGGCGAGAGGACACCATTACCTGGAACAACGCCCCCCTAGCTCGCGAAAACCTCACCCGTACCAGGGTGGACGTGATTGGCCCACCCTGGCCTCTGACACCTTACCAATGGGACGCCACACAAGCTGTGGCCGAAGCCTACGCAGTTGGCGAAAGTTCAGTAGACCTGGCTCTGTACGAAGCGGACTATTATTATCACAGCGGCAAATATTTCGTCGCCTCCGAGTCCACCATGGCTTCAGCACGCCCCAGGCTCACTGTGGTGTACGGGTCTTCTGCAGCTTCTTTGTCCAAGCGCGTGTCACCTGTCGTCGCCCATCAGGACGAGATTCTCACCTACACCCTCACCCTCATCGGCAACGATAAGCCGCTGACCGTCACCGACGAGTTGCCGGCCGGCCTGGGCGAACCAGGCGCGCCCGCTGCCTCATCCGGCGTCGTCACTTACGTTCCCGGCACGAGACGTATCGAATGGAATGACACACCGGCTATTGGCCAGGCGGTGAATATCGTGTTCACCGCCCCTGTCGCCATTCCCGGCCCTATTGCTATTCACAACACCGCCATCCTCACCACCGACAGCGGAATCATCCACACAGCCAGCGCTACTACCATCGTTGACCCTATCAGCGCATATTTACCGATCGTCTTCAAATAGACTCCCCTACGTAGTCCTGATTGGAGGAAAAGGTGTTATGAAACAGTTCTCAATGTCCTTTGTCGTAACTATCACTACTTTGTTGATATTAGCCGTTGCGGCCCTGGCTGACGAACCGACTGCACCTCCTACCCAAACTGCCGACAGCGACTGGCCTATGCTGGCGCACGACCTGGCGCGCTCTAATGCCACGACCCAGGAAGTAGACCCAGGCAATGTACCTTTTCCAGGGAAGCCAGTTTGGGTCCGTGATTTTGCCAGTGGCGACGAGAAGACTGCGGAGTTGATCTTCAATCAATACCAGCCTATTGTCGCTGGTGGCCTGGTTTACGTAGGTACATCGCGCAATAATATGTATGCACTGAACACCGAGACCGGTGCCATTGTCTGGACCTATGATGGCGGTGAGCCGGGGATGATCATGGCCTCACCGTCGGTCGTCGATGGTGTCCTCTACTATGCCGCCACCAATGGTCACGTCTACGCCCTCAACGCCACCAGTGGCAGCTTGCTCTGGGATCAGGAGATCGTCAGACTGGGTGGCTTTCGCACCTCACCGGCTGTATACGCCGGTTCCATCTACCTGGGTGGGGAAGATGGCATCTTCTACGCTCTCGGGGCGGCCGACGGTGCCATTCGCTGGACCTACGACACCGGTGCCCCTATCCTCAACACTGCTGCCATAGACGTAGCCAGAGGACGCATCTACTTTGCCAACGAGGATATGTACGGCTTTGCGCTAGATCTCAACGGAAATTTCGCCTGGAAATCAGCCAAATTCTACGGCACTAGCACACGCCATTTCTACCCCGTCATAGCCGAGAGCGGGGATGCAGTGATCTTCAGAACATCGCCTGGCCCAACCTACCGGGCATTGCACGGTGGCGACACACTGATGGCCCGTGCCGCCGGTCACACCATCCCCGACGATTTCACATCTATTGGCGATGGTGACTACGGTGCTGATGTCTTGGCACCATATAACGAAGCTGGCTTTAACGCCGAACAAAACGCGATTGTAAACTGGCTGACCAACCAATATCCAGAGTACCAGACTTTCTACGTATTAAACGCTAACAATGGCAATAAACGTTATGTAACGGCTGTCCTCTGGTCTGGACCCTCTGGCGACGTAGGGGAACCCCCGGTCGTGGCTCCCGACGGCACCGTGTACGTACGAACGCGGTCCTATTACACCAACTTTGACGGTACCGGGGCCGTCTATATCTTTGGCGCCCCAGCAGCCACCCTGGATCTGAATACCGGGCGTGTGCGACTCGTCCTACTGCCCAACACGACCCAACAGAACAGCTTCGAAACGGGGATTTTTTCGATCTCTGATGAGTCCTCGGCCATCAGCCTCAGTGGCAACCGGCTCTACTTCTATAGCCATGGTGACGTCCTTGGCACTATGCTGACTTCTGGTGAAGACGCTCGCATGCTGGCCGTCACCCGGGATATGCCCCACGGAATAGATGGCGATCAACGAGGCAAGGCCCTTCCCTTCGGTCAAGAAGGCCTGCTCGATCAGGGAATGGCTGGCCCAGTCCGTTCTATGGCTGGAGCTGGCGGCGGCACCTCCCTCTGGGGCCAGCCAGCCGTTATTGCCGACAGCAAGGTCTTTTACGTCTCCCAAGGTATGATCGGTATGTACCAGCGCAATTTCAACGGCGAAACCAACTACATCGCTGCTTCACCAGGAACTCAGCCGACTACCGGTCCTATTGCAGTACCACCAGCCTCAGCCCTGGAGAGCTACGTCACTGAAATAGAAAGTTATCCTGTTGGCCCATCGGCCGCCCCCGATATAAGAAACGAATTGGAGACTCATGTATTGGACCTGGTGTCAGGCGGGCGGTACGCGCCATTCATTCAATTGGCGGGCAAAAAACCGGGTTGGATCTACTACAGCGACCCCACTGAGGAGGCTTATATCCTGGCCATCGCCTACCCCTACCTCTCGCCCGGATTGCAAGAGCAAGTCCGATCGCACCTGAATGCCCTGTGGGCAGCGTATCCAAACCCGCTCAACGCGAACTTACCCTACAACGATCTCACCACTCGTCGCCGAGAGCGATACGAAATCAACAACGACGCGGGGCGACACGCGGTCGACAAGGGCAGCAGTTACACCATTGACGCGTCGGACCGGCTGTACAATCTTTGGGGTTACGCCTATTATCTTCATGATTGGACTTTTATCGTGGATCGTTGGAGTTCAATAGCCAGTGTAGCCCATAGCATTGATCCCAGCATTATAGAAAGCGGCCAGTTTCCCTCTCGTTCGGTCAACAGGCGAGTAGCCTCTCTCGTCGGCTATGCCCGTATGGCCGACTATCTGCGAGCGGCTTACCCTAATAACCCAACGTATCAAACAGAGTACGCATGGGCCATCAGCGCGGCAACCACTGCGCTACGCGCTCGCCTCCAATGGGAAGAGGACCATCGACCGGTCGGCAGCCCCTGGAGCCGGGATTGGATTCTGGATGACACGGCTGGAGCTGGCGATGAAGTCTTTTTGAAGACCAGTTGGGGAACAGGCGGGCAGATCATCCGCTACAATGGGTTGGTGCCGGCCATCGCCCGCGCCCTGCGGGACTATGCCTGGGACGATATGCAATTGCAAAATGACTTTGTGGACACAGTCATTCCGGCCCAAATTCTCGCTTGGTCCTTCGTCGTAAATCGAGCGGAGCTATTCAGTAATCGCCCACACCAGGCACGTGAGGTCTTCCTGGCCAAGGCTCTGATCATGGAAGAGGACCCCGAGGTATTGCGCGACTACCTGAGTTATCCCTGGTGCAAGGGCGATTTGTACTACATCGAGCGATTGGTGTACATCATCCGGGGATCGGCGTTGAGCGCCCATAAATCGGTCAGCAGCACCACCGCCGAACAAAACGATACCCTGACCTATACCCTGTTTATCGTTGGGACAGGGGGCGTTATCACCGTCACCGATTCTATCCCGGGCGGCACCAGCTACCTCAATGGCTCAGCCCAGCGAGACCCGGTGATAGGCACACTCACTGCCGACAGCACCCAGGTTCGCTGGACTGGCACGCTCACCGCCAATGAAGGCCTGGAAATCACTTTCGACGTTATCGTAGAAGCCGCCGATCCGAAAGCCATCGTCAACCGTGCCGAGTTAGACACCGGTGATAACGTCTTGGAGTTAAGCGCGCTGACCATTGCCAATGGGCTGAAGGCTTTCTTGCCAATCGTTCTGAAGTAAAACTATAGAAAGCGAAAAGCAGCCCTCGCTGTGCCTCTCTAACAAGATGGGCACCAAGCGAGGGCTGTTTTGGAATAGCCACCAGATACTACTATCGGGCAGACAGTTCGTCAGTGGTAAGCAGCCCAAAAGAATCGGCGTCTACATAAAGCCGTTCGGTGGGGTTCAGCGCCAGATACGTCAGGCCATCACCCCCTGGCAAGGGAATCTGTAATGCCCGCTGTGGCGTGTCGAGAAAGGCCAGCAACTCATCATCAAAGAGAACCAGGTAAGTGATTTCATCTGACGAGGCTGGTCGCCCTAACAAGTCGGCCAGCGAGAAAACCCCAATGCTCTGGCGGGGGTTCGTCGCCCCCCCCTCACCCAACTCCCACTTAGGGATCACACTGAAGCGGATCAGGGGATAGTCGCTCAAGTAATACTCCAGGTGACGCCAGGCCGTTCCCATTATTACCGTCCGGTCGGGTGGGAACTCACGGCGGACCACTTCCAGTCGCTGCTGGTAGTATTGATCGTGTTGGCGGATAGTTTGCCAGGTGAGGAGCTTGAAGCGATCACCGCCCAAAGGGTACATAGGAACAGCCAGAAAAATGATCGCCTGTAACGCAACCAGTCCACCCGTCAGCCCCCATCGCCCCCCCCACCGACTTCCGGCCAGGCGGTGCAAGCTCTCGGCGCTGGTGAGAAGGAGAGCCGGCAGGAACACGAAAACCAACCCTTGCTGTCCCATATGGACAAAGGTGTAGTAAAGAATTGAAGGCGTTATCCAAAGAAACAGGAACCAAAGTCGTCGGCGTTGCAGCAATTTTAAGGCGCGGGGGAATCGCAATAGGCCATACGCTATCGCAGGGACGATGGGCAGTCCCCAGGCATAGAGCGTGTACATGCCCAGCTTGTGGAGATTGCGCTGCAAGCCCCACATTCCCCCACTAAACACCGACGTAGTCTCATTGTAACTCCCGGCAAAGGCGCTCAATATCTCGAAGTAGCGGATGAGCCCGTTCGTAGATCTCACCAGTGGCACAAACCACAATAAATCTACGATTCCCATCACCACCATCGCCGGCAACACTCTGCGCCAACCCAGCCGCCAGGCTGCCAAAAGTGCCAGCGGTATCAAAAAGACTTGCGTCTGAGGTCGTAGCCCACCAGCGATAGCCAGCGCCACAGCCGCGGGCAGTGCGAATCGCACCTCCCCCTGCATCACCCGATAAAGCATCCATACCACCAGAATGACGGTCAGGGTATCCAGGCTGTGTGGCAGCGCGACCTCGCCGTAAAACCAGAAGAGCGGACTGGATGCCAGGAAGAGAGCTGCTATCAGCCCCGTCTCACGGGAGAACATCGTCCGAGCCAGGAGATAGAGGGCCACCACTGCCAGGCCGGAGCTGAGCAGGCTAATGCCGACTAACGCTACCTGGGGATCGCCAACCAGATAATTCACCAGACGTCCCAACATCACATACACAATATATCCGGGCACCTGAGGCTGGTCGGCGGCCACGTCGAAGCGATAAAGAGCCATAGCGAAATTCACGGAATCCCAATGATACAGAATGTGGCTGGTGAAGGGTAAGCGGGAAAGCAACCCCAGCAGAAAAAGAAACAGCAGACACAATCGCTCACTTTGAAGTATCCATAACCAAATTCGCCTATCGCCAGCTATTCGACCAGACAGTGAATAAATCATCGAGGCAATTCCTTGCTTATTTACGACGCCAGCCGCGCCACACCACAACTGCGCCTAAAATAACCATAGCGGAGGGCACCAGGCTGGCAAATAACAGAAGTACGTCGTCGTTCTCTGTGTAGATCGAATTGGGGTCAAAACCGGATGAAGGGATTGAAAGCGACTTCACCGAAGCTGAAACCGGTGTAGCAATGGAAACGATTGCCGGTACAGGTACTTCCGTCGGAGTCGGTGAAGGCACAGGCGTAGGTAATAGGGGTATCTCGGGCGCATCCACCTGAGCAGTGCTGAACCAAATCTGTCGGAAGCGGGCTGCCTCAGCGCTGAAGTCGCCCACCCACCAGACTGCATACAGACGGTTCCCCTGTCCAATGGCGATTTTGGGATAATATGCATCGGCATACGCCGGACCTTCGGGTGCCTTATAGATCTGAGTTGGCCGCGACCAAGATATCCCATTCCATAGCAGGTGATACACCCCTAGCCGATCACTCTCTGATCCCTCGCGCCCAACAGCGATCAGATGAAAGTTGCCGGCACTATCAACGGCCATATCATAAGCATCAAAGAGAGACAGTCCCGTTGTGACAAAGCCCGGGATCTTATCTGGCGGTGCCCATGAATGCCCACCATCAGTTGACCAAGTGTAGTAAACGGCTTGTCGGCTCCAGGCCTGCCACGCGGCCAACACCCGGCCCCGCCCGTCGCTGGCCGCCGCCAACTGAGAGTTTTTGCTCTCAGGATAGGAGAATACTGTGGGAGGCGACCACGTCTGCCCATCATCTGTAGAGAAGATGAGCACCCCATCGCTGGGATCTCCCTCCAACGCCAGGCGATCCCACCCTTCGTCCCAGGTAATGTAGATCGTGCCACTGCTGTCGATCTTAATCTGACCTCGTGTGGCGCCTACGGGCGAATTCGACAAATTCATGGGAGAAGACCAGTTACGCCCCCCATCCTTGGAACGACGGTAAAAGAGATCAGATAACAACTCAGGGTTTGCATCCTCGCTCTCTGGAACTTCAACGGGCACCCACTGGTCATAAATCAGGTGCACGGTCCCCTGGCTATCTACGGCAACATCGGACATGTAGGCCATTTCCCCACTCATGGGCCGGGGTTCAGACCAGGCGGTGGCTGACAGGGACTCCGATGCCAGTGCACGCATAAAGACGACCTGCCATCCCAGGGCATGAGTCGCATAAATGTTTCCAGCCTGATCTGCGGTGATTGTCTCACGCAGAACCCCCCCACCCTGGCCTGTGGAGGCGAACACGTCGTTAGGTTCCGACCAGCGTCGACCATCCCAGACGCGATGCATCAGCTTGTAAGTGACCTGGTTAGTAAACGTGGTATTCTGCCCTTCCTCCGGCTGCATCGTTTCCCAAACCACGTGGAGATTCCCCAGGTTATCAACAGTCAGGTCGGGGAACCAGGCCAGCGCCCCATCCTCAGATATCATTCGCGGCTGGCTCCAAGTAACAGGCTGCGGCCCCTGCGCCCGCGCGTTGGGCCAGCCCTCAACCGGCAGCCAGGCCAGCGTCCACGCCATCGCCAGGACAATCGCCAAGACTACTTGCACTACGGCGAGATACCTTCGAAAACGTTTGAATATCATACACACCTCTCAAACGGTTAACCAATGCCAATTAACTAAACGCACCCTAACTCTTCAATGCGTAAAGTCAGTTGACTGATGAGCAACGCTCATTTGTGATCTTAAAACACTGACGAGACCGTATGCAGCTACAATAATCAAGTAAGGATCAAAGGGAAGCCTAAAACGCTCTTTTCCATACAAGAGGAACGCTATGCCGATGTTAATAAATATCGGCAGAACTGGTAATATCATCACCGATATACGCCTCTTCACTGCTATTACCAGCCCCAGAACAGCCAATATCAGTATGAGCCTAAATGACCAGACCCTCAGTTTCCCAATACCAGTGAGATATTGCGGTACATCATTCAATTGTGTAGGGTCGTAATCAGCAGGAGATGGCTCTCGTACCCCCCTATAACCGAGTGGCGGAGACAACTCCTCTCTTGGAATGATGGGGTATGATTTCAATAATCGTGAAGCACCGTAGCGAACGAACACAACAGGGTGAGAAACGATGAATTCCTTCGCCACCCTCGAAAAATAGCGGTCCCGCTCCAATTCAGAAGCCTCATTAAAGTTTGGCATAGCGTCGCAATATTTCAATCCTTTCCCACATTCTTCCCATCCAGATGAAGTTTCAAGCATATATCGCAGCCAGTTCCCCTCCCACATGGACCATCTCTTGTTTGGAAACACAGTGGGCTCACCCTGAACACGCCAGTTTCTAACTGCCCACGGCCCGACTGTGACGATAAACATGAGCGAAGCCAAGCCTATGCCAAGAGAGACACTACGTAGGGCGTTTTGCCTTCGTTTCAAGGTCCACCAAAAGGCAAACACCACCATTACTACCGCAAAGGCCAAAATCTCTGGCCTGACCAGGAAGGTCAGCCCGAACAGAGCCCCCCAAATGATAAAGTGAATATGTCGGAAGGTTCCCAACGCAAATTTGACCAAGAATAGCATAATCAACGACACCAAAAAAGAATAAAGAGTCTCAGTCATAATGGGACGAGTGTACATGACGAGCGGCGGATATACACATACAATTAAAGCCGCCAATAGGCCCACAGACTCTCCTAAGACCTTCCTGGCGGTAAGAAAGGTAACGACACATACGCCAGCGCCAAGCACGACTTGCAGTAATCTAACAGCAAGATAGCTTTCGCCGAAAAGGTAGAACAATACAGATAATATTATGGGGTAAACAGGTGGCTGGATGGAGGTTGGTGTGTTGGCATCGGCCACAAAGATATCGAAGCTTAAGGAGAGGCCACGACCCTCAACAATGCTCTTGGCCAGGTCAATATAGATGTATTGATCATGTAAAGAGTCATAAATACGTTCATCGGCACCAAGGGTGATAATGAAAAGCAAACGAACAATGAGTGCAAGGATAAAAATGGAGATTGAGATTATCAAAGCCCGATTCTTAGCAAGCATGCATCTACCTTCCCCGTACAAAGCTGTCCAAGCATCTGGTTAGCGGCCAGGCTTTACAGAAACCATCACGGCCCTCTACCTTCACCACTATAAAGAACAGGCCGAGCAACTGGACTTCTCTCCCCAAACAGCGCCATCCGCATCACATAACTAAAAGCCTCGATCACAATCCTGAAAGACATCTTTGATTGGCCGACCCGCCGATCTTCAAAAATGATCGGAAACTCTGAGACTCTCCCCCCTAGACGCTCAACATAGTAAACGGACCCTACCTGAAAGGCATAGCCCTTCAATTGCATCTCTTGCCAAGGCACTTTCTGTAGCAACTCACGGCGATAACATCGAAATCCGCCGGTGCAGTCTCGGGTTTTCAGCCCCAACATCAAACGAGCAAAGGTGTTACCCCCACCGCTGATCAGTTTGCGCAGCGCCCCCCAGTTTTGCGTGCCCCCCCCTTTTACGTAGCGCGAGCCGATGACCAGGTCGGCCAAGGCAATCTCTTCCAAAAACCCGGGCAAATAGCGAGGGTGATGAGAAAAGTCGCAATCCATCTCCAATACATAGTCATACTCTCCGGCTAACGCCCAGCTAAACCCCGCGACATAAGCCGTCCCCAGGCCCATCTTCCCAGGGCGGTGGATGACATGCACGGCAGGCAGTTCTGCCGCCAACCGGTCCGCAATCTCTCCTGTGCCGTCTGGAGAGTTGTCATCAATCACCAGGATGTCAAAGCCACAGTTCTGGGCTAATATGGCAGAAACCAGCGGAGCGAGGTTTTCTGCCTCGTTATAAGTAGGAACAACGATGAGTGCACCAGCATGTTTTGTCATTTTCTTCTCACCCAAGAATTATTGCAGCGTACCGTCTTCGACACGATAAATACTTACGTTTGAGTTAGAGAAGGCCAGGGTAAGCCATGGCGAAGTCATAGGGTCATAGGCTCCTCCTTCACGTTCAGCGGGACCAAAGAAGACGTAGCGAATGCTGTATTGCTGGACTATCGCCTGCCGCTCAGCATCGGGTGTGGCCGGGTCAAAGAAATCTTCCACTATTTCCCGCTTGTGATTGAAGTCTATCGTCATCACGGCATTGGCCAGGAAAGCCCTATTCCCGGCTAAGCCGGGGATATAGTGCCCCGTCACAAATGCGCTAAGCACTACTTGGTCCGGGTTGGCATTTAACTCAAGCCAGCGCATGGCGGCCACTTCGTCCCGATGCAGATAGAAAGGATAGGTGTAACGATGCAAATCCACGAAGCGCCAGGCAAACAGGTAAAGATTAGTCGGCAGGACCGCCAGCAACAGCAGGGCCGGCACCCACTGCACCAGCCGCTCTCTGACCAGCCATCGCTGCCACCGCTCCTGGCCCCATCGGGCTTCCAGCCAGGGGATGAGACGGTCGAACACAAAGTCGGTCGCCATGGCTGCCAACACGAACTGAAAGCCAGTTAGCAGCATCACCTGAAAACGCAGAGGAAGATAAATGATCAGCAGATTGACAATAAACCAACCCTTGAGAAAGAGATCACGATTGGACTGCCCACGCAAGAGACTGGTCTTGGGCATCTCGAAGGAGCCCAGCCCTCGCACAAACCCACCCAGTGCCAGAAATAGGGGGATGCCTAACAGCACCAACAAGTGCAATGGAGAAGGCGTAAAGGCCCCCAGGTTATCGTACTGCGCCAGCGCTCGCTGCCAGGTCGGGTTGGCTGACGACGATACCCAGCCAAAATAGAGCGGAGCTGGGGCCGATACCAACACCACCACCGCCAGGCTGGTGAAGGTATGCCAGCGGAAGCCATCACGCAGGGTCAATAGAAGCCCGAACACACCCAACACTGTCCATATCGTCACCAGGTCGTAAATGTGACCTAACCCCAAAAAGAGCGCCACTCCTGCCGCCGCCAGCGACAGGCCGAACCGGCCCCGCTGATGCCCCAGCCACGCCAGACCCAAAGCCAGCAACATCAGCGCCAGCGCCAACGCCAGGTGAGGCGAAGCCAGCAAAACCCAAAAGGTGTTGCCGGGTGTGGTATAGATATCGTGGGGCCAACGTACGTCCGAGAGACCGTTGAGGTACTTGTCAACAATCCAGATCCAACCCAAGCCAGAGCTCAAAGTAGTCAGCCAAAACGCGAGACGCCGCCGAGCCGGTTCGGCGAAAAACAGACTGGACAGCCAATACGCCACACTTACATACAATGGCACGGCTAACAGGCGGAAGAGTTGATACACCTGCCTCAGCGACAGTCCGAATAGCTCTGCCGCCCGCCCCGGAATCCACCAATGCAGGTTGACAAAGACAGAGGGGTTAGGCTCCGAAGTCAGCTTGTTCTCAATGAAAAAGCGCGCGCCCGATTCACGCATCCACGACAGGTATTGTGCCGTGTCATGGACGTTGAAGATGACGCCACTGAACCACTTATCTGGTGGTGCCGACAGGTAGCCATAAACGTAGGGCAACGAGGTAACCACCAGCAACACCAGTGAAGCAATGGCCACCTCGCGCAGAACCTCGGTTTTCAGCCCACTGCTCAAGACCGGGGCTGCAACCCACGTCCTTCCCTTCGAACGATCCAAAACACGCCTCCTGGAACCAAAATCAGGGGGAACAAACTGTACCAGGACGATAGCCCCACCATCATCCCCAGATTGCGGGTGATATCGCCAGCCCAGAACTTGGGCCAAAAGAAATCGACCAGCGGGTTGCCGATGATGACTGGCGCGAACTCTTGCCCCGAGACTGACGCAATCCACACCAGCCCAAACGAACTAACCACCAGGCCCCAGGTCAACATCCGCCACAGAGGCTTCTCTCGCCAGGTCCAGACACAGAAAGCGACCGGCAGCATCAAAAAGGGCAAAATGGTCAGCAGATTGCGCGGCCCGATGGCGTAGCCACCACGCCAATCATACCAGGCGGAAACTAGTGCCAGTTGCGCCAGCACCAAACTCAGCCAGAGCACCGCTTCGCCCCGCCACCTGGGCGAGCGGAGAAGATACCAGAAGCCGGGTATCGCCAGCAACAAAAAGGGCGATAGGAAGAACAACCCCCGGTAGGGACTGAACGTAACCCCCCACAACGCTTCCAGGCTGGGCCGACTGAAGCCGAGAAAGCCGGTGTTAGAAATTTCCGGAAAACGCCCCAGGTAACGGTAGCTCGATGAAAAGGGGCTGCCAAAGGCAGAGGCATTGTACCAACCCAGAATCAGGGCAAAAGGCAATCCCCCCAGGCCGAGCTTGGCGATCTCCCACTTCCGCTCCAGAAACCAAAGGGCATACAGCGACAGAATAACCAGCAGGATCAGGGCCGGGAACTCAGTTAGCACGGCCAATCCTAGCAGCCCCCCTACCCCCCACAGCCAATGATGGCTTATCTCACACTGCCGGATACGATAGAGCAAATAAAAGGCAAAAAAGAGTAACGCGGCAGCAATTTGATGGCCATAAAAAACGGACGAGTAGGGGAAGACAATGGTCGCCAACCCGTAGGCGAGGGCCAAAATGACTCGCCCCAGGGTATGCTCGGATTTCGGGGCGAACCCTCCCGGCAGGTTGACCACGCCCGTCCAGCGACCATTGCCGTCCAGGGTATGCTCGGATTTCGGGGCGAACCCTCCCGGGGCGCCCAATGGTCTCCCCCTCGGGGCAGGCCTGTGCAGGGGACCATTGGGCGCTCCAGAAGGATGTGTCAAGGTAGGAGTAAATAACCGTCCCATAAAAAGATAAAGCAACGCAGCCAGCAGGGCCGAAGGGAGGGAGACCGTGACGAAAGTGGTGGCGTAGAGAGCCGCTGCAAAGTAGACCTTTTGCTCCAGCAGCCCGGTGCCTCCTTCGCGCAGTGTACTGGCCAGGGCCTGGCTGCCACTTAGCCGATGCAATATGGCTCGCATCGGCGGCGTGTCGGCCACCAGCCTGAAGACAAAATACGTCGGCACTCCCAAGAATGAAGTACCGGGGGCTTTGTCGGTATAAATGTGGTCACCGTAGACGGCATAGTCGCCTGTATTCTCATAATAGTCATCAATGTGTAGTACCCCTCGCTCTACGATGGCCAACGTCAGATCCATGCGCGAGTTCTGGTTCCACTCCGCCCAACGTGGGAAGAAGTAACCGTAGCAAAAAAGCAAAACAAAGAATATTAGTAAGGCAACTCGTTTTTCTCTGGTCATTGTCTCGTTAGTTGTGAGTACACCCAGTTTTTCGGGGTGAACCCTCCTGCAGGTTTTGGCTGAATAAGCTGCGACTTTTAACAGCAACCTGCCCCGTGGGGGGCTTTCCCCTGTGCAGGCCTGCCCCGAGGGGGGACCATTGGGCGCTCCGGGAGAGTGTGCTCTAAACCGCTGCTAAGACTTTAGCATAGGATAGTAGGAACTCAATGTGAGACTAGTTAGAAAAAAGTTAGAGATCCAAATGCACCTTCATCTTGAATTCGGTACGTAAGACGACGCTGTCCGAATAGCTTTCACAATACGTTGACTGGCGCGACCATCACCATAAGGATTGGCCCCTTGAGCCATACGCTGATAAGCCAGCCCATTCTCCAGCAAGGTAACAACCTCGCTGACAATGGCCTGTTCATCCGTGCCAACCACCTTGACCACGCCAGCCCCCACCCCCTCCGGGCGCTCAGTAACCTCACGCAACACCAGCACTGGCACTCCCAAACTGGGTGCTTCCTCCTGCAAGCCACCAGAGTCGGTCAGGATCAGATAAGCTTCGCTCATCAGCCGGACAAAGTCGTAGTAACCCAATGGCTCCATCAAGGTGATATTAGGAATATTCCCCAGCATCTCATGCACCGGTCCGAGCACATTGGGATTAGGATGCACCGGATAGACAAGCTGAACACCTCCGGGATAGAGAGCAGCGATTTCAGCCAAGGCGCGACAGATGCGCATCAAAGGCCGGCCGAAATTCTCACGCCGATGGGCGGTGACCAGGATAAGCCGACGGCCATTGCTTGTCCATTGTCGAGAGGAATCCTCCTCCTGCTTCAACCGGCAAACAGTCATCAATAAAGCGTCAATGACCGTGTTGCCAGTCACCACAATGGCTGATTCGGGTACTCCTTCACGCAGTAGATTCTGCTTGCTGCCCTCGGTCGGCGCAAAGTAGAGATCAGCCAGCACATCAGTGAGACGACGGTTTATTTCCTCAGGATAAGGCTGCCATTTATCGTTGGTGCGCAGGCCGGCCTCCACGTGTCCTACCCGAGCCTGATGATAGTAAGCGACCAGGCTGGCAACCATTACTGTGGTGGTATCTCCCTGCACCAGCACCCAATCGGGCCGTTCCTGAGCCACGACTTGATCCAGGCGAGTCAGAACGTTTGCCGTGAGCTGCGATAACGTTTGACCCGGCAGCATAACGTCCAGATCGTAGTCGGACTGGATGTCGAAGATATTCAATACCTGGTCGAGCATCTCCCGATGTTGGGCCGTGGCGCAGTTCACCGATTGGATTTCGCCGGGGTATTTCTCCAGTTCCTTGATGACCGGGGCCATTTTGATGGCCTCTGGGCGAGTGCCAAAAACAGTGAGGACTTTCACCTTTGCTCTCCATGGGCTGTACGAATCCAGGTTACCGGCTTACTGCCAAAACGCGCAGCCAGTGCCAACCAGGTTCGCCAAAGAATAAAAAGCGGCCCTGACAGAATCGCCAGGTAAGCCCTAAGCGGAGCTTTCTCCAAAGCCAGGCCGATAAGCGGATAGACAAAAAGTACGCCCATAACCGCCGCCCATGCGCCGACGACACCCCATGCGAAGATTGGACCAACCAGCCAATTGGCCAACACCTGAATCGCCAGAGACATGGCACTTATCATCGTGAGCGTCGAATAGGAGGGAAGATAGGCTTGAAGCGCACCGTCCAACAATGCCATATCTCGACGCTTGATTCCTTCCATCAGCAGGAGGCGCGCGAACTGCTGGCTGGCATCGCGCGTACCGCGCAGCCAACGTGCCCGTTGCGCTCGGGCCTGGGCCCAGGTGCGAGGTGCTTCACCATAGCCTATCGCAGCCGGTTCGTAAGCAATTTTGATACCTTCCAGGAGAAGTCTTTGGCGCAACTGGTAGTCCTCCGTCAGACCTTCCCCCCAGCCTATTTTGTGTAGTACATCGGCACGAAAGCAGATTGAGTCGCCCATATGCTTGGCCGACCAACCAAGATTGGAACGACCAAGGTTCTGAAACCTATTGTCAACCAGGAACATCGCCCACGTCAACGCTGGAAACCAACCGCTTTCAGGATTACTAATGACGTGCTGTCCCTGGATCACTTGGTCACCCTGGGCCAAGCGAGCGTCCATAACACGCAAAAAATTGGGATCGACTTGCGTATCAGAGTCAAAGACCACAACGGCATCACAATTATCATCCAAGATTTGTTGGAACAACCAGGAGAGGGCTGCTCCCTTGCCATTTCTGGGACCCTCATTGCGCTCATGCACAACCGCGCCAGCCCGACGTGCCAGAGCCGCAGTATTGTCCGAACAATGATCCGCTACAATGTGGATACTGAACAAGTCCGCTGGATAGTCTAGTGTGTGCATTCGCTGGACTGTGGCTTCAATAACATTCGCCTCATTGTGAGCTGGGATGGCAATGATGAAACGATTCGATGGACGCCGGCCGCGTATTGCCTGTAGCGATACAGGACGTACCAATCCCAATACAAGGAGAAGCAAATATCCCAAAGGCAAAACGCTAATAAGCAAAGCAATTAGAGAAACAGTTGTCACAATCTCCATCACAATCCCCCACCCTATCCGGGTAGAAAGCCAATGACGACAGGTCACCTCATCCTATATGAGATGACAGATCACTCCCATTTTCCACCTTGTCCAACATCAGCAAGGCATCGATGAAGAACTTTACGGCCCAGTTAGGATATTTGAAACGTTCGTACCGGCCATAGATCGGGTAAGACCCTGCAACGGCCCCTCGGACATTAGGATTAGACGTTTTCAAATTCTGGGTGCGGGCAACGAATGCGATGGCCTTCTTGGCGGCGGCGTAGTAAATCGGATTGCTGCCGGTCTCATACAAACGCAGCCATAGATGGCTCATCTGACAATTACCTGTCAGACAACTCGAAGAGCTTGTCGCGCGCCACGCTGAGCCATAGGTACTGGCCAAGCTACCATCAGGGCACTGGCAGGCCAAAAGCGCATCGGCCGTCAGTTGGGCTGCTTCAACATAACGCGCCTCATTAAGCAACAAGCCACACTCAAATAGCCCCTCGGCCGTATAGGCCAGCGTGTGAGTGAATGGATCCTCCCCTTCAACGAAGGCGCAGTGCCGGAACCAGCCATCAGCATCCTGTTGCTGCTTCGCCCATTCCAGGTTACGCACGGCTGCTTGGCGATAGGTATCCCGACCAGCGTACCAGTGTAGCTCGAGCAGTGCCCACGCCACGCGCGTGTCGATCACCTTTTCCACATCCAGGTACTGATAATTCTTCCAGGAACCTGAGGAATGCTGGACTGAGACTAGCCAGTCGCCAGCACGCATTGCCACATCCAGGTATCGCTCGTCGCCGCTCGCCTCAAAGGCAGCCAACCAGCCAAATATCACCTGGCCCGTATCAAATACAATAGGATAGGCTCTCGAACTTGCCCAATGCTCCACGCCGCCATCGGGCGTCGTGCTTTTCAGCAGATAATCAGCCAGAGAGAGAGCCAGTGTCCGCAAATCAGGGCGGTCAAGCACCACTGCTGCGTTAAGCAAGGTCGGAATTGTGTATCCAGTTGTCTCAGGGTAGGACGGGAACCAACGACTGCGCAACAGGTGGTAGCCTTTTGAGATGCCGCTACGACCAGCCTTAGCATAAGCGAGCCGAATCCAGTCAATCGCCGCATTCAAGCGATCCTTTATCTGCAAACCATCTGTAGACAATACGCCAGGCCCACGCAACCCAACCCAAACCTCCTGGAACGCTGAAAGATCGACCATCTTTTTTATGTCCTTCCTGACACCAGCCGCTGACAGCTAACTCGACGGGATGATCTTTACGAACTTCCTTGATTTGCGAATGTCTTCAAAGGAGTTTGTGCAATCCCAGTAATTAGCTTCCACATACGGCGAACGGGCCAAATAACTGAACGCCCCCACATCACTGAGAATCGAGGTATTAAACGTCCCCCGAATCCTCTGAAAAAGATTTCTACACTGGGTACATCTGATCCATCAAAGTCGAATTCCGTTACACCGATTTCTTCGTTGCAGAAACGTATGCACTCCCACAGTAGCAAGGCCATACAATTTCCACTGGCAATGTCTCGATTCATCCCGCTTAGGAGATAATACGCTCTTTTATGATCCCAAACCAAGATCGCTCCAGCGCAAACTCTACCAGAGGTGTCCTTGATTTGGAGAAACTTTGCTCGGTTCTTTGTCGATATTGCTGTGTACCAACTCCGGATCTCCCCAACTCTACCCAGTATTAAGCGTTTGTTGTGAGTTGCCAAAGAGTGCATCAAGAGCGGAAAAAACTCATCCAGATTATCGCTCAATTCACACGATAGTCCTTCTTCATAGCCTTTTCTGATCTTGCGCCTCCTGTCCTGATTCAGATCCTTCCATACGCGGTCCATATCGTCTAGTTCAATAACATACGTATACTCAATATTTACATTGAATCCGTTCTGCTGGAACGGTTGTATATCCATCTGGTTAGGGGAAAGAGGTATCCTGATGAAATCACAAAAGGTCGTAACGTGATGAATCAACGATAAAGCAATCTCTTTCTCCAATGTCAACGCTCGGTGGTACTTTCCGTCTGTCTTACTTATCACCGGACCCAGATAGGGGGTCAGATAAGGTGGCCTGGCAACCGTCAACCCCGCTATCTGCTGGTACAACAAGGGCATACCTCCAGTAAGCACTCCAGCTTCATTGTAACAACCGACCACAGCAATTGACCTGCCAAACGACTTCAACCAGTGAGTCTGGTGAAACAAAGTTCCGCTTTCTGAAGTCTCGACAAAATCATCCCAAAGTTCATAATCATCCTCAGGCAATAGCCTGGATTGATACTTATATTCGGACATAGTCAATTGCCTCCATATATTTCTAGCATCAAGCAACGCATGTTGTAGACAGATTGTAACTACTCAGCTACCCTTGCGAAGGTTGCGAATAGCTTTGCACACAGGGCAATTTTCGGTAGGCCGGGACACTTTCGCTCTGAAAATTCTTACCAAACCTTCGCAAGGGTTATCTGGCCTGAGTAGTAACGACAGATTTTCGAATAATTGTGACCAAGGACTCCGTAGATTTACAGAGAAGGAAGCACACGCAGCAAATCCAAATACAAACGCGAACGTTGGGCGACTTGACTTGATTTCCCTAAACCCATGATACCCCACGCTACACGTGTTAGAACCGTAACAAAAAGGATAAGTTTGTAAACCCAACTCCCCCACTTTCCTCTGGTCTTTCGAAAGAACAAGACTTTGCTGTGGTGCAATTCTAGAAACATCTCTCTTACAGCCTGACACGTGCTTTGTCCACCATAGTGAATGATCCTTGCCATAGGCACCCAGTAAATTAGTAATCCTGCCTGCAGCAGGCGATAGCACAAATCTACTTCTTCGGTGAACATGAAGAATGCTCCGTCCAACAACCCGATGTTTGCCAATACTTTGCGACGAACAAGCATACAATTGCCTTGAATCACCTCAACAGTATGCGCTATTGTAGTGTCCCAGTTTTCTTCTCTGTAAACAGATCGTACCAGGAAATGGTCCAAGTGCATAAGTCGCCAGAATTCCCGCCATAATGTTGGCATGGGATCACAAGAGGACTGAAGCGTAAAATCTGGATTGAGAATCATCGGGCCAATAGCCCCTGCTTCAGGATGTGTTTCAATGAAATCTATAAGCGTTTGCAAGGTGCCCGGGAGGATTTTCGTGTCTGGGTTCAGCAAGAGCACAAGACGTCCTAAACTCTTCTTGATAGCTTGGTTGTTTGCCCGAGCAAATCCTACATTCTCGGTGTTTTGGATCAAACGCACCTGTGGGAACCGCGCTCGCACCATCAGAGCACTGTCGTCGCTGGATGCGTTGTCCACCACCAACACCTCAAATTCACCCCCTGGCGGGTGAGCATAGACCGATGCCAGGCACTGTGCCAGCATATCGCGTGTGTTCCAATTGACGATGATAATACTCATGTCAGGTTGCATAAGCTGTCTTTCCTACAGGGGAATGGCACGAGTGACCAACTCCAGCCCTTCTTGACCGAAGCGTACCGTGTACCCTGCGTCCAGTATACGGGCCTGGGCGGCCAGCAGATAGCGACGGAAAGGGCTATCACTGTCAGGATCTGCCATGTCCAACTCCCACTGCTCCATCCTGGCCTCTTTTTGCAACGGCAGCAGTACATGGCGGGCAGCATAGTAATCGAGGGCAATTGGATCCACGCCTGCCAGCAGCGAGCCCTGGCGAGGCGACATCTCGTAGGTGGCATCTTGGGTACGATTCCCATGGATGCCGACGAAAGTCGCGTCCACCAGGTTCAGGGTGGGGAAACGCAAGGTCATCAAGAGGCCGGGCAGCCCGGGAGGCAGGCCATTGAATGACTCGGTCAGCGCAGCATGGAATGAGAAGCTATCGGGATCTACACCCGCTTCGGCCGCGCCGACCCGCTTGCCCATCACACCCAAGAAGTTCTTGACGGCGGCGGTGACGCCAAACCAGCCGTGAGCCTTCAAGACTGGCAAGTTGATGAATTTCAGCCGGGCTGCGTCGAACTGGTGACTATTCCAAATGCCATACCGCAGACTGACCCGTGTACCGTAATCTGTAACGAATTTGGGGTAATTGAGGGGATAGGGCCCGGCCATAACATAGCCCTCGCGTTCGTCTCCCTCGTCCCACTCGCCGACCTGTTCGCGCAGCGGGGCCCAATTGTAAAGCGACACTTGATAACCAGCAGCGGCAAACATATCTACTACGCGCTGGTACGATTGGGAATGGTCGGGAAACTCGTCATTGTTGGTAGATGGTTCGGCCAGGTGATGCCTGGACATCTGGCCATTTTCAACGACAACCACTTCGCCCGTGAACCCATCGGGATGGTCAAGCAGCCGCCGAATCAAACCACGCACTACGTCGGTGTTGGTCATCCCCCGCTGCTCCCATTGGGCATTGACTTTGACCAATACCACATCTTCCGGTCCAATCAGGCCGTTGGGGCCATTGCGAAGGCCATTCCGAGGGCTGCGGTAAAACTTGAGGTCATGCTCACCCATCAGGTCGAGCATTGCATCCACACCCGCGTGGTTCGCCTGCCAGTCTGCATCCGGTGAGTAAGCTGGTTGCCAGCCGGGCCTAGAAGAGTTGTCTATACGGAAAACTGCCGATTGCCCCATCACCTGAGGCGCAGGCGGCAACGGCTTGACGCTAAGTTGCTTCAAGATCTTGGCTGCCAGCCCTTGCCAGCGGCGCCGAGGCGGTTCAAGTAAGACCGACACGCCACACGCACCGGCAACCACTAGTCCACCTGCGACCATGCCCAGAAACCTTCTCCTGCTGATCTCCCTCAACTTAGCCATTTCACCGCTGCCCTACGTCTCCTCGGCCAAGCTGCTGGCCTTCGTGATGCGGTATAGAGTGACCATCCCGCCCAGGAAAAGCCAGGTATAGACCGAATGATCAAAACCGACGATGGTCTGGTTATAGGCAAAGGGCAAAACCCAATCGCCAAGCATCATCGAGAAGATTGCGCCAACACATCCGCCCAGGGTGGCATTGGCAAAGGCTTCTTCAAAGTTCCGTCGTCCGCGCAAGATGCGGGTCGTCTTATCCCCGGTCCGGACCAATGTCGCCAACATCCAGAGCAGTATAGAAAAGCCAACAACGCCAGTTTGGGCCACCATATCGAAAAAGTTGTTGTGAGTCGAGCGGGCGTTCTCTGGGTGATAGGTCATGTAGTAAACGGCATAGCCCGCCGGCCCGGAACCGAAGAGGGGGTGTTTCAACACGTGGTCAATATTAGCCTGCCACAGCTCCAGCCGTTCAAAATCGCCTTCCGCCTCAGAATCGAGATAGATCTTTTCGTAAAAAAAATTGAAGTTTAACCCCAGGAAAATGAGGCCGCCTATCGCCGCCGCAACAAAGAGTCCTTTTGATCGCTTCAACGTAATAACAACACAAGCCACCCCCAGCGGCACCCAGCCCGAAAGCCAAAGCAACCCCTTGATAAATGTCCAGTGGACCCAAGCCGCCAGTAGCCCCAGGAGAAGCCCACGTACCCACAAAGGTAAATCCTCATCGAAGAGAGCGAAGCCATAAGCCAGAGCAGCCAGCCATGTAGGAAAGATACCACCCGTGTTAAAAATGTCTCTGAAGGGCAAGCCGAGATTGTACGTTACGATAGAAAGCGCGCCCAGACCGATGAAAATCCAGACCATCCACTTCAGCCATTTCACCTCTTCCACCTTATTGGAAACCAGCAAGGTAACGCCCGGCAAGAGGATAATCACGACCAGTGCCGCCAGTTGCACCAGAGGGAACGAACCCCAAGACTGCACCAGTGGATCGCGAAACAGGTTGCTCCAGACGTAGGCGACGATAGCCACCGAGATAAATGCTAAAACCGGCCGGTTGATGGGAGAAGGTTTCAAAGAGAGCTTTTTGTCAATTACCAACATCTGGAACAACCAGATACCGACCAAGCCCAGTGAAACAATTAAGCTGAAGACAATTTCACTTTGCGTTCCAGTAGGCAGTCGGACACGTACCAGGCCAGCGGTGAGCAATATTGCCAGCAGGCCATATTCAAAACGCCCCAACCGGCGGAGACTCAGCAGGGCAATCGGGGCAAAGGCCGCAGCTATCAACAACTCCGGCTTGTGTATTACGTACATCTTCCCTATGAGACGTCCCACAAAAAGAGAAAGGCCCCACAGACCGAATATAATCACCGACTGCATAAGCTTCCGCTTGATGCGTGGAGTCAAGAATGAGTCAAACTGCACCAATACCCAAGTCATATGTCACCCGCTCCCATTAGCCAGTTGCCTCAGAATGGTTTCGTACTGTTGCCCGATTATATCCCAATCGTACTTACCCCTGACCAGCTCACGCCCCTTACGAGATAGCGTCTGCCGCAACGAGTGATCTTCCAAAAGATTTACTACGGCCTCTGCAAACTCAGCCGGTTCGTCAGCTATGAGGAGATCCTGACCGGGGACTACCTCAAGACCCTCTGCCCCTTTGCTGGTCGAAACGACCGGGACACCCAGGGCCATCGCCTCTAGAATCTTGAGGCGCGTCCCACCGCCGATGCGCATCGGAGCCACACATACCTGGCTACGAGCCACCAGGGGGCGAATGTCATCTGCATAGCCAGTGAAGGTTACGTCTGCTGTCAACGGCAGGCGATCAACCGGCACTCCCTCTGTCGAGCCGGTAATACGCAGTTTCAGACTCGGTCTACGTGTCTTCAACAAAGGAAAGACCTCCCCTAAGAAGAAACGCATTGCATCGAAATTGGCCTCGTATGTGAGCGCCCCGGTGAAGATAAGTGTATCTGGCTCGGGCAGGCCGTAATTACCCTCATAGAGCTTGACGTCAATGCCATTCGGGATAATCTCCACCCCCTGGTAATTGGGCACGATTTCCAGCAGGTTGGCCTGCTCCTGAACCGAGGCTACAGTACACACGTCAAATCGGCGCAGTATCTGGGCGGTAAATCGCCGCATCTTCCACCACGTCATCCCATATCGCAGACGACCCCATGCACTACGCTGTATGGTGGATTGTTCCTTGAGGACAGCCAATTCCAGGTCCTCCAACACGGCCGGTATCCCTTTGATAGCAACAACATAGGGAGCAACGTCCACTGCCGCCCCAACTTCAAATGCTACCGCCGCATCGAACCGTCCATTTGAAGCGATTCGCTGGATGCGCGCCGCAGCCTTCGGGTCGTAGGCATCCACCACAGCGCGCGGTTTGGAAGACAGAAAGCCCATCCAGGCCTTGAGACTAGAGCGATGGAAGACCCGCCCTGGCAACAGATAGACTTCCCGGCAATACGGCTTAAGGGAATCCAGGTAGTAGACATCCCGTGCCTCGCGGCTAAAAACGGCCAGAGTCACCTGATGTCTAGAACTAAACTGCTTGAGCAGATTATAGACTCGTAGCCGCGCACCATTGTCCGGTGGATAGGGGAACCACCACGAAAGGGCTAGAATCCGCACGTTGTCACCCCAAATTTATCTGGCCGAACCGGCCGTTTCGGTAATCGAAAATCGCCCGGAGCATCATATTTCGTTGAGCCAACTTGTCTCGCCATTTGGGTCGCAGCGACCAACTCACCAGCGTTCGCAGATACTCACACACCAGTGTGTGGAACCAGGCACGCCATCCGAAGCCCGCGCTATGCAAGAAGAGCAAACGGTTGCGGGTCATGTAGTAATGCACAATAGGCGAGGCTGCGCGCCGCCCTGGTGAGATTTTGTGCCACACCTTTGCCCTCGGCACATGGACGATGTGGTAGCCAGCTCGCCGTACTCGTACACACCACTCGGCCTCTTCGTAATAAGCAAAAAACCTCTCGTCCAGCAGCCCCACCTGCTCCAACACCGATCTTCGGACCAGCAAGGCACAGCCGGAAACGAAATCTACTTCACAGGGCTTAGAATCATGTTGCCCGCTATCCAGCTCGCCTAGCCCAACCATCCGCGCCTGCCCCCGGTGTTGGTCAATCACACCACCTGCCGACCAAATGACTTCAGGTCGGTCATAATAATAAATCAGTGGCCCTGCTATTCCTACCTTGGGATCTGCTTCCACCGCCTCGACCAGACAGGTCAAGGAATCTGGGGCCACCTCAGTATCATGGTTGAGCAACAGTACATAATCCGCACCCCGATCCAGCGTATGGCGCATCCCCACATTGTTGCCTCCGGTGAAACCTAGATTGTCGCCTGTCTCAATCAACGACATCTCCGGGAAGCTCTGTCGAATAGCTGCTATCGAACCGTCGGTGGAAGAGTTGTCCACGACCAGCACGTCGAAACATGGATAATCCATTTGGCGCAGCGAGGCCAGACAATCTAACGTATCTTGACCACCGTTCCAATTCAACACGACCACCGCCACCTGAGGGAAAGTCATTGAGCCTCCCTTGTCAGCCCTAGCCCCTATACAGCAACCCCTCGCAGACTCGCTCGCCAGGTTTGGAATCAGCGCTCCCACTTCAGTACCCGATCAATGACACGCGCTGGATTGCCCACCACCAACGAATTGGGCGGCACGTCACGACGCACTACCGACCCGGCTCCGACGACCGAACCGGAGCCAATGGTAACACCTTTCATAATGATCGAATTGGGGCCGATCCACACGTCGTCACCGATAGTGATGGGTGCTTCAATCTCTGATTCGCCCGTGCTTTTCAACCAGAGCTTGTGACCGATGGAGTCGAAGATGCTGCAATTCCAGCTAATCATACAGCGTGCGCCAATGCGCACCTGGGTGGCAGCCATAATCCGTGTATTGGGACCGATGATGGCGCGCGGACCAATAGAGAGCAACGAGCCTTCTTTACCTACCCGCAACACACAACCTCGAGAGATGCGGGCACCTCGGCCGATCAGGATGCAACCTTTACCTTTCTTGAGGATATCCACGCCAGGTTCTAGCACAGCCAGCTCGCGCGAATCGAATTTGTGTAATCGCACTAAGAATCGGATGACGCCTATGGTCATCTGCCGGCGCTCGCGCCAACTCATCTCCCAAAAGCGGCTCCAGAAGCGTTGGAATCCCAAGTCGGTGTCCGGCTGCCATGGCTGATCCAGCGGCAACTGCTCAATCAGATTCTCACTCATCGCTGCCTCTCCCCACATGGTGTTGAGGTAGTTAATTACATGTTGACGAGACATGCCGCAAGAGCATGTCCTACGATCCTGCTACCTCGCTGAGATGATTCTCCAGTTCGGCCACGGTACGCTCCCATCGCCAGCCGGTTTCTGCCTGGCGTCGCCCCTCTGACCCATAACGAGCTGCCCATTCCGGCCGTTCTAGCAAACCGCGCACAGCAGCCGCAAAACGGCGCGTGTCTCGATCCGTCAACAAGCCATTTATGCCATCGGTAACCGACTCGCGAATCCCCCCCTCGGCGACGCCGACTACCGGTGTCCCACACGCCATCGACTCCAGTGCTACTAATCCGAAAGGTTCCATCACAGGCGCCACTAGCGTGCAGCGGGCGATGTTGTAAAACCGCACCAATTCTTCCTCAGAGACCATCGTCTTGAGTGTCAGCTTCACGCCGCGCGTCGCAGCCAACATCTCCAGGTATCTACGCTCCTCGACTTCCTGATAATTGCTGATGATGACCAGCTCCGGGCGGATAGACTGCGGAAGCAGCCCCAAGCTCTCCACCAGGAAATCGAAAGCCTTGTTCGGGGTCAGAGCACCTACACCCACCACAATGTTCTCTTTGGGCAAGCCTAAGGGCCTGAAAGTTTCCAGGTCTACCCCATGGTAGACAACGCGGGCATCTACCCCATAAATGCGATAAAGAGATTCGCGAGTGAAGTAAGAGTTGGTGACAATGCGCGTAGCAAAATGGATGTTATGCCGTTCCGTCGCCTGAAGCCGGCGATTATAAAGCCAGATGAACGGATCAATCCGATTCAGGCGGGCGCCCCCCCCCCCATTCCGATGGCTATGACGGCACGGAGGCTCGTAAAAGCGACGGAAGGGTTCCCGGCTGTGGTAGAGAGTGGGCGTCTTTAGAAAGCGCAAGATCGACGGATTTTGGGTGAACTGGCAAGGGTGGACGTAGACCACATCGTAGTCGCCCCGATCAACTTTTGCTGCAATCTGGCGCTCCACCCCTTCCAGCCGGGCCAGGTCACGCCAGCGCACTAACTGATTCAGTCTTCCCAGCGGGCTGCGAAATAGTCGCCCCGGGGCAAAGTCCACTACAGTCGTTTCTGCTACACATTGTTGCAGATCAAAGAATTTCACATCGGCTGTGCCAGGACAAAAGAGATCCACCCGGTGGCATTCCGCCAGCCGGCGGACGATCTCGTAGGTCGAGTGCTTGGCACCCCCAGAATGCAAATTGTGGTAAACGGCAATACGCATCACACCCGACTCTCCAAGAAGTCCCAATAGCCCTGGGCGGCCTGTTCCCAGGTGTGATGAGTGGCAACGTGCTGGAAAGCAGCCTTCCCCATCCTCGCGCGTAACGCTTCATCCCGTACTAAGCGCAACAACCCCTCACGAATCTGAAACACTTCCTCTGAACCAGGAATGATCTTGATTGTGCAGGAGTCAGGTAGCTCAGCCAGCGAGCCATCACCAGTCACCAGCACAGGTTTGCCGTAACTCAGGAGACGTAGAGCTGTCGAAGATGTTTCGCCCTCCGAGGGATAGCGCAGGTTCACGCCAACGTCGGTGATGGAAAGGTACTTCCGGAAGGTCTCATCATCCACGCGACCGGGTAACAAGACGTGATCCGATAGCCCAAGCTGGTTCACCATACCTTCCACATCCAAATCGAAGACCCGCCCAACCAACACGTAGAGCGCTCGAGGAAATACGCGTACCACCTCTGTCAGCGCCTCCAATGCCTGGGCGATGCGCTTGCGAGCGGCGATGACGCCAAAAGAGGCGATGATGGGCCAGCGGTCAACCAGGCCCAACTCCTGACGAAGCGCAATATTGTCAAAGGATTGAGCCGGAGGCACACCTCGCCGGACCATCCGAACAGGAAGATGAGGATAGCGACATCTCAAGACCTGCTCGGCATCCACATTATGCACGATTATCCCCCGGCTTTTCCGGACAGCCAGTCGGTTCATAAGCAAATGGTCAAGTCGCCTGGTGCCCTGGCGAAGCAAGAAAAGGTCCGCACCAGCTCGCACAGCGGTTGCAGCCCCTTCATTGCACCACACTTGTTGCAGGAAATCCAGTCGGCGTCCCTGTCCTAAGGTTTGGCTGCCGATAACGCCTAACATCGTAATCTCGTGCATTACGACCACTCCCCCCATCTCCATCAACAAATTGTAGATTGGAGCGTGCCGAGGATTGTTTCGCAACTGGAAGACGAGGTGATCGTACTTGTTTCGGCGTGTCGTCAAGTCGCTATACTGCAATACGCGGAAAACATCGGCGACATCGGCGGACAATTCCTCCGTTTCCGGGTCTGTTACAACCTCAATCTTATAATGACGGGATAAGTAGGGCAACAACTCTCTTCCGTAGACATTCAGCCCGGCCACAGGTTCGATATAAGCAAGACTTTTCATTCGCCAACAGATCCTTTGGCAAGCGCAACTTAGCGCCCCTTCTGTTGTCCAACTCTAACATAGGATAATAAGAACTCAATGTGAGACTAGTTAGAAAAAAGTTAGAAAGGCTCGGAGCAAAAGATGGGGGATTAGCGGTGGGGAAAATGCTGTTGAACGATTTGCCACATCTCGTCAGCACGTCGCGGCCAGGTGTTACGCCGGGCATAAGCCAGCCGGCGCTCAGTCAGAGCACCGCCTTCGGCCAGCGCCCGCTCCAAGGCCGCCACAAATCCTCCTGAGGTATCGCCAATGTACACAACATCGGCAAACCGCTCTGTGCCGGCCACACTGGTGCTCACGATGGGTTTTCCAGAAGCCAAATAGTCGTAGAGTTTGATAGGATCCATACTGCGCGTGAGAGACGAGCGCAGGTGAGGCAAAATGCACACGTCAAAGCCCCGCATGAAACCGCCCAACTCACCATATGCACGTTGCCCCATCAGGTAGACATTAGGCTGCGCCGCCAGCGCATCCACCATCGTCCTTTTGCTGACCCACACATTTCCAACCAGCACAAAAGACCAATTGGGCCGGTCTGCGATGACCTGCTTCAACATAACGTAGTCTATCTTGTCACCTATCTGTCCAATGTAACCGATGATAGGACGTGGCAAATCCGCCAATTCCGGCGCAACGGCATCTGGGGCATTATCACTCAACACTGAGATATCGGTAGCATTCGGGGCACGGTAGCTATTCGGGTTCATAGCACGGGCCCGGCGAAAGAGTTCCTCAGAAACGGTAAACACCACATCGGCCCGGCGCAGGATGCACTCATTACCCGCGACGAGTTCCTGCCGGTCGGCCACCGGTAACCAGTCAAATTCAGCCCAATCGTCGGTCCAGTCGTAGCAGAGCAGCGCTCGTTCGGGAAAAGCGTCTATCAGGTCTACCTGCAGGGGATGATACAACCAAAGCACCAGTCGCTCGCCAGGTAGTCTTCGCAAATGCCAGCGGACCAGTTGTACGTAGAGCGATCGATTAATACGCGGCAGCGGGCTGGAATGGCGTAACGCCGCCAGGCGTGTCAGGGGTAACGTTTTGCTGGAACCGGTGTAAGACCATACTCTGTCCGCCTCAGCCACCATGCGTCCCACCAGGGTTTGCCAATGCTTGCGCCGATCAGGCCCCAAATAATCTGGCTCAAACCTTCCACGCATCACGTCGAGGAAGCTGTTGGGCAGGGGGGGATTCACGTGCAGCACCGAGGCGACGTTGGGCTGATGGGAGAACTCATAAGCAAGGCGTTGTTTACGCCTCCAGCGATTGTCCCACTCATTGACAGAAAAGAAGATGAGCTTAATATCTTCGCTCATGACCTGACCGACGGTAACACAAAAAATGCAACAGGTGCTACCTCTCCCTCACCGGGCAAACCTAATCCCTCCAACCAATGAAAGATATAGAGCGAGTCCCCCTAGACTTGTCATGAGCCGTCGGAGCACATGACACTCAACTTGCTGCCACCCGTTGAAACATTGCTACCAACTCACGGGTGCCTTCGAGCAAGTTGAAGTTGGCGGCGATTACATCTCGGCTCCGGTGTCCCATGGCGGCACGAGTGGACTCGCCAGCGGCCCAAAGGGCTTGCAAGGCCTCAGCCAGAGCAACCGGATCCCGCGGAGGCACCAGCCGGCCAGTATCTGATCGTACCAGTTCACCGATGCCCACGATGTCGCTGGATACAACTGGCACTTCCATAGCCATAGCCTCGGCCAATACAACGGGCATACCGTCGCGATCCCCGTCCTCAGCAATGATGCAGGGTAACGCAAAGACATCACACCATGCCAGGAGTGACATCACCTCGCTATGGGGTAATGCTCCCAGCAAATGTACTCGCTCTTCCAGGCCGTAATGGGCAATGAGAGATTCCAGTTCTGATCTGAGAGGACCATCGCCGACGATACGGCACTCGAAATCAACACCCTGGGCCCGCAACAGATGGCAAGCTTCGATCAGGTAACGATGCCCTTTCTTCTCGACCAGACGGCCCACGGAAAGAAGACGCAACTCCCCATCGCTGGGGCGGGTCGGCGGCGGCGTAAAGCGAGACAAGTCTACCCAGGGATGAAGAATGTGAATCTTGCCGGGATCCAGGCCAGGATAAGTGTCAAGCAGGTAAGATTTGTTGTACTGGGAAACAGTGACAATGAAAGCAGCTTCGTGCAGCTTTTCACCCAAATCGGGCGGAGGCAAAAAAATATCGTTAGCGTGCATGGTGACGCTAAAAGGGATCTGCAGGAGAGTGGCAAATATACGAGCCACACTGGCACCTTCGGTGCCGAAATGCGCATGAAGATGATTCACTCCGCGACAGCGCAGGTAATCGGCCCAGTAAGCAAATCGGGCAAAGGCGCGCCAACCGCGAAAAAATTGGCCGGCTTCGGTGAGTTGGCGAGCCCGTCGGTACCGTCGGGGGCCCTGGTAGGCCAGCAGGCGCAGATTGGCCAGCCCTACCTCGGTGACAGGTTTCCGCGTCTGACGCCAGGGGATGACGTATCTCAGCAACGACTCGGTCACCTGGTGTTGTACCGGTGACGGGGGAGGATCAAGCACCGGAACAATTTCGAAAGGTACCCCCAGGGTCCGCAACGTCGCCAGCTCGTTTAGCACAAAGGTCTGCGACAGCACTGGAAAGGATTTAAGGATGTAGCCAACTTTGAGCTCAGCCATGGTCGCATCACTTGTTCAGTTTAATGTAACAAACATCACGAATCTATCCATAACCTATGAGCAATCTCAAACACAGTAAGAGCAGCTACAAGATCCTGCCAATTATCTTCTCCTGAGAAGTGCTGATCCAGGAGAGTTCTGACAGTCTCCCAGCGAAGGTAGGTTCGAAATGCAGCGTTGGGATTGTATAAAATTTCGAAAAGAATAGACCGCATCTCACCACGACTCCATTGATAATAGAGATCCAGCTTGTGACTGGGAACACCCCCCCCGAACCATTGCCATACCCTCCGTTTGATCCTCCGATAGCGTTCTATCGTCTGGACTCTCCACGCCGGAACTGATAGAGGAACGAGATTCTTTGCATATGGAATGTCCAAGAGCTCGGGATAAAGCCTCTTGATCAAGTCAACTTGTATTCTGTTGGTGATCCGCTCAGATATTGGAATGGTGGCAAGGGCCTCTATCCATTGATGGTCGAGATACGGAAAGTAAACCTCTCTGCTAGCACGAACTATCAAGGTTGCTTTATTGAGAAACTTACGACAACGCTCATGAAGATAAAGATATTCCAGCGCAGCCACAGGGGAATCCTTGGGATTATACTCCATAATGAGGGGATCCAGATGCTCCTCCGGGGCACGAAGGCCAAGACGTAGAAACTCAGGTTTCCAGAGTTGTTCCAGATGTTGAGTAGTTTTGGACAATATCCAACGTTTTAAGAGCTTTGATACTGCGCTAAGATCACGAACATTGAGATCGGCTGGAAAAACCCAAAAACCACGGACGAATTCTCCTCCAACTCCAGAGACTTCTGCATCAAATGGGTATGGAGAGTAAAGGGTTTGGCAAGGATGGCTATGAAGAGTCGCCACTATCCCGCCTTGACGAAGTACCATAGGAACGAGCCACTCGCCTAGATTGTCCGGACTAAGTAGCTCAAAGATGTGTTTCACCTCAACTTGAGCAGCTATTTCCTTGGCTAACATTACATCTATGCTATCAGGTTGCCCGCCAGTATGGGTAACATAAGATAGTTCTTGGTTCGCAGCGGCAGCCAAAATACAGCGGGAGTCAAGTCCACCCGTCAGGCCAATACTACAAGTCAAGTCAGGGCGAATAGAACGCTTGACAGCTATTTTGAACACATCCTCCAGTTCATCTAACCGTCGTTCATCATATCTTCCATAAGGTTCCAAATGATCCAAATACCAATACCGATGGATGCGAACTTCGCCCCCCTCGTACGTAAGGAAACTGGCAGGCGGCAAGATGCGGACATCTTTGAGAAGCGTCCTCTCACCCAGGATGTACCCATAGCTTAGTAAATCGGCGAAACCCTCCACATCAATCTCTGGAGAAAATATGCCGGTTGCTGCAACCCGTGCCATCATTGATGAAAAGGCAAGGACACCATTCCGCAAGACGAAAAACAACGGGCGGTGACCTAGTCTGTCATTAGCCAAAACCAGACGGCCAACCCTGCCATCCCACCAGGCCACGTTGAAACTACCACTGATTTCGCACAAGCGTTCAGTCCCTGATTCGAGATATCGCTTGAGCAATAAAGTGGCCCCATTACCCTCAATTAGGCTTTCTTCATGGACACTTGCATCACGGTATATGACCCCGTCAAATACGCAAGATACCTTATTAATTGGATCTTCAGCAAAATACCCTACCTCGCCGACTCTGGCGGGGTGAAGTACTCCAAGGCCAGCATAGCCTTCTTTTGTCGTATACTGCTTCTTGATTACTGGCCAAGGGGATTGGATAGCTTCGAGCATTCTATTGAGCAAAGTAAGAGGATCAGAGATGCCCTTTTGTGCTGCAAACCCATATACGCCGCTCATATCCGGACTCTTGAGTAAGAAAGAATGCTGTGCAAATGGAGTTCGCGCCTATCACCCCAAACTTGGATTGAGTAGGTAATCAGAAGCAGTTTCATAGATACCCCAACCCTCTCAGATGTTCCTCTAACTTAGTGATTTCCTCCTCACTGAGATCCTGACTTCCACCAGACTCAAAATCAACTGCAGACTGATGCCTTACTGGATTCTTTTCTCGAAATGCTGAAGACAGAACAGTCTCGGGTACTCTACCATCAAAATCCTCCGGAATGGGCACGCCGTACAAGTGTAATACCAAGGCTGGCAAGTCCATAATGGACATACGATGGTCAGTGTGGCTACCAGTATTGAAGTCGGGCCCGGAGAGGACAAACAGTCCATCGCGCGCGTGGTCACCGAAGCGGTTGAGCCGATTGACGAAGCAGAACCAATCAGGATCATAGTCCACGATCAGATCGCAGGTTGAATCGTAAAAATCAGCAATCAAGTCGGGCGCTTGATTTAGTGCTGGCCCCTGGTAGAGTTCCTCACGCCGGTAGACCCGAGAAAAGACCGTATTTCCTATCACAGGGTCCTTAACAGTTAACAGATCACGGATCAGAGCAGCCCGCAGTGATTCATATTCGCGTTCCAGGACTGCCCCTTTATCCAAACCTTGCTCCCCCAAATCGATGAAGATCGTTCCACTGTTGGCCTGAGTATAAACCCTGGTACGCATCCAATCCAGCCGCTGAGTGAATCGATATTCCAGCACTTGAGGCGCTGACCGATACATCGCCTGCCACAAGGGTCGTCGCAGCACCGATGGAATCACGGTTAGGATACTTTTGAGCAGATTACGCAACACCCGTTCGCCAGTACCGTTCATTCCTCGGGACTCAAGGTAGCGAGCCAGGACGAAATTGATTTCATAAGAGGGGATGTCCAACGACTTCTCCCCATAGACGGCATATCCGAACTGGGCTAGCCACTTGCCTAACAGGAAGGCACTTTTGATCCGTCGTGAGCCGTGGTCAGACATAATGATGAAATTGGCTTCAGGATAGAGATCGACAAAGCGGCCAATCTCAACGTCTATGTTTTCAAGATTCCGTTGAATGTGCTCAAAGTTGCTGGTAAGATGGTTAAGCCGATCCAGGGATGCGTAGTTAAGCGCGAATACGTCCACTTGGTATTCATCAATTAGCTCCAGAGCAATGTCAGTTTGGCGTCGCTCGTACTCCAGCCAGGCTGTCAGGAAGGCATCTTGACCTTGCTCGACGCTTTTCAGAGGCACATCCACCGTGTATGGGCCATGGCGGGTTTCGATCTGATCCAATATAGATTGGGGATAGGTATAGTCCCGAGCTGAGTCGGGCACGGGAATGCCCGCCACGAGAAAGCCATCAAGAGACCGGGGTGGATAGGTTAGCGGGATGTTAAAGAGTCCCACGCGCACGCCGGCCCAATTAAGGTAGTGCCAGAAGGAGGTACCCCCTCGTATGGCAGCACTGACAGGCTGGAAACCGCTTTTCTCATCGTGTTGCACTAACCAACCAAACACGCCGTGCTTACCCGGATTGAGCCCGGTGATAAACGAAGAAAAAGCAACAGGCGTCACGGGAGGCATGGTCGACTCCAGGATGCCTCGCGTGCCCCTCTCAATAAGACGTGAAAGATTCGGCATGCGACCCTGCTCTAACAGCGGGTCCAGGTACTCCCAGCAGCCACTATCAATACTCAGGATAAAGGTTTTCGTGTGGGTCATATTTCTCCTCGTACCAGTTCGGGTAACGGCCCTTTTTCCATATCCCACTCGTGCTCCAAGTAAACGAACGCCCCTCCCTGGTCGAAGCGTGACCCAACGCTGAAAACCACGGCGCTATCGATCGCATCATAAGTGAAGGGTGAAAAGTGATCCCGCTTAACGCCGACGTTAATGTTGTACTCCCCATTTAACAAATTCAGACTCTTATAGTGCACCCGGGCAATACCAGCATCACCTGGCTTGAAGTCGCCCTGGACATTGAAGCGTGCACTGCTCGTGCCATGCAGAATCTGATACCCCTGGCGAATACGCGAGTAAAAAACGGGATTGCTGACCGGCGCATTGGCCCGGAAGTGAATCTCCAGCGTCATTGGCTCGGCAGTCAGAAACGAGAGGCGCTCCTTGCCGTCGCTATCGAGCAGGGAAATGCCAACGATCTCTATCTCCTGGTTCTCCCCTCTTCCATTGCTACCCACAGCGCCACCCTGGCCGCGCAAGGCTTCGGTGGCAAAGGCTGTATGATACAAGTCAAGGGCCTCTTGTGTATCTCCCTGGAAGACGACCTTGCCTTTGTGCAACAAGATGGCCCGGTCACACAGCTTTTGAATCTGCTCCTTACTATGAGAAACGATGACCATACATTTGCCAGCGGCTCTGAACTCCTTGATGCGCTGGATGCACTTGTCTTTGAACATGTGATCACCGACGGCCAGCACTTCGTCAATGAGCAAGATGTCGGGATCCACATGGGCCGCTACCGAAAAACCAAGACGCACGTACATTCCTGATGAATACCGCTTAACTGGCATATCAATGAAGTCGGCTAATTCAGCGAATTCCACGATGCTGTCGAATTTCCTGTCTATCTCGCGCCGGCTCAAATCCAGTATGGAGGCATTTAAATAGATATTCTCTCGGCCTGTCAAATCGGGGTGAAAGCCGGCACCTAGCTCGATCAACGCCGAAACGCGGCCATTGACAGCAATGTGTCCACTGGTTGGTCGGGTGACACGGGAGAGCAATTTTAGGATTGTGGTCTTGCCAGCCCCATTAGGACCAATGATTCCCAGTGTCTCTCCGCGATCAGCCTCGAAACTGACCCCCCCTAAAGCCCACAGCAAATTCGCTTTGTCTGTATTGTTACCTCGGAGCAGACTATTCAATGCCGAAGGGATCGCTTCCCGCAGACTACCGCGCCCGCGATCTATGCGATAAGCTTTACATACATCCTGAAATTCGATGGCAGCCATCAGCACCTCGACCAAGTTCTAAATAATATCGGCAAACGCGGCCTCGGACCGCTTGAAATACCAATAAGCTATAATCAACAAGACAAGCGATACCAACCCTCCCAACACCAAATAGGGGAACGAAGGCCATTCTCCCAGCAAGATGATGCGGCGATAGGAATCGATAATCGAGGCCATCGGGTTTAGCATATACACGGCAAGAAACCGGGGAGGGACCATGCTCAGCGGGTAGATGATGGGCGTGAGGTACATCCACAACTGAAGGCCCAACGGAACCACGAAGCGCACATCCCGGTAAAAGACATTCATTGCCGAAGCGAGCAGTACCACACTAACCGTGAAGACGATCTGGATCAAGAGCAACAGGGGAATACAAATCAGGCTGGCAGTCAAAGGTATCTGGTAGAAGATCATCATCCCCACGAAGATAAGCGAGGCAATAAAGAAATCCACCAGACTGGCTAAGACTGCCGAAAGAGGCAATATCTCGCGCGGGAAATAGATCTTGGTCACCAGGCTCATATTGCTGACCAGGCTGCTCACTCCGAAGGTGATGGAAGAGTTAAAGAAGGTCCAGGGCAGCAGGGCCGAATAGTAGAAGATAGGATAGGGAATACCATCTGTCGACACCCGGACAAAGCGCGAGAAGATGACAGCAAATATAAGAGTGGCCGATAGAGGTTGCAAAATCGCCCAGGCTGCCCCCATCAGAGATTGCTTGTAACGCACTTTGATATCGCGGACCACCCAACTGATGAGCAGCCCGCGATGAGCAGACAGTTCTTGTATATTTGCCAGCATCTCAAACCTCAGCCCATTCTATTTCGCCCAAGCCATGGCTGCCGCCGTAGTCCATTACGAATTGGCGCAAGTCCTCCGTGCGGACCCACCACTGGCGACCTATCTTTATGGCCGAGATGCGTCCTGTCTCGCACCAGCGGGCGGCTGTGGCCTCTGCGACCCCCAGATACTCGGCCACATCGGCACAGGAGAGCATCCCGTCGTCGGATTGGGCATGTTGACCTCGACCAAACGGCAATCCAAAACGTCCCAGCCAGCCGAGCCCGCCACGGCTGTCAGGTGCCGCCCTCCCTGATTTGACCCGGCGGCTGTAAAGGTAATAACTACGGGGCAGGCTGACCCCATTGAACACGATACCCGCCAGGTTTGTCAGTCCCAGCGCTGCAAAGCGCCCGACGGCCTTTTGGGTAGCGCGACGACTGCTTTGATCCTGCCTCACCACCAGCAATGACGCATCTACCCGAGTCGCCAGGATAGCTGCATCAGGGTGTAATAACATCGGTCCGCAGTCAAAGACTGCCAGCCTGGCCCGCTCCCGCAAGCATCCGATCAGGCGAGTCAGGTTGGGTGATCCCAAGAGCAAAGTGGGATCAACCGGCACCTTGCCGGCCGGCAACACCCACAGATTAGCGATATCCACTGACTGCAATGCCCGGTCCAGTGTCTCATCAAAGGTTTCTTCTGAGGCAGTTAGCACATCAGCCAACCCAAACAGGTTGGGTAGGTCGAATAATTCGTGAACCGACGGCTTGCGCAAATCAGCATCAACCACAATTGTGGGAAATCCACCCGAGGCAGTAATGGCCGCCAGATTGACCGCGGTCAGGGTTTTACCTTCTCGCATCTCCGGGCTGCTAATAAGCAACGCGCGGATATCGTGGTCGCGCATCGAAAGAAAAAGGTTCGTCCGCATATTGCGGATAGCGTCGGCCTCAGGCGACCACAAATCTTTGCGCGTGACCAGCTTATCCGACGACGACAACCTGCCCAACGCCCCCAGGATGGGGACGCCCGCCACGGTTTGGGTACCTTTGGCATGCCACGTCAAGGTATCGGTGGCGAATTCCAAAAGCAGCACGGCACTCACCGACAAAGCCAGGCCTGCTAGCGCAGCAATCAAAACGTTCTTTTTCACGTTAGGCGCAATTGGCTTCGTCGAAATGGTCGCAGGCTCGACAATGGTGAGGGTGTTGATAGACGAATCGGAGAGATAGCCCAATAAGCTAGTATAGTTAGCCTGATAGTCTGATTTTAACGTCTGAAGTTCGGCCAGGCGTGACTTGGCCTCAGCAATGTCAGCGGCCGAGGTCATATTCAGCATCGAATCCTCAGCCTCTTTGATCTGGCGACTTGCCTCTTCGATCTTTGACTGCAATTCCTGAAGCTGGGCATAGATGAACTGTCGTGCAGACTGCTGCTCCCGCGCTTCAGTCGGGCTCTGCAAAATCAACTCCTGGGCCACGGCATCAGCCAATATCTGCGCCCGCTGCGGGTCGACGTCAAACACAGTAATCTCAAGAAGCTGAACGTCAGGCACAACCTTGGTGCTAATCATGCCTGCCAACTGGCCAGTGCTCATATCCAGCCCCAGCTTGTCGATTACTGCTTGCGTGATGGGTTTGCGCAGCACAAGCTGACCGTAAATCTCAGCCAGGGTCCGACTCAAGCCCAAGTCACGCAAATCGGGATTGGTGCTTTGAATGCTGGTACCCACCATCAGCGTGGTCCGCGAGGCATAGATGCGCGGCTGTCGCTCGCTGTACATGTAGCTGGCACCGGCCGCCAGGGCTACACTGACCAAAACCAGCCACCACCAGCGCTTGACAATATCAAAATAACGTCCTAAATCCATTGGCTTCTGCCTCCCTCTCTAGTGGCCAACGAGGCTGAAAATTGCCACGATGAAGGTCAAACTTATCGCCCCCAATCTAGCATATCTGCATAGGAACCCAATGTGAGAATAGTTAGAAAAAAGTTAGAAGTACAATTTGAGAGCCTTTCACCCACGGATCGGGAAAGGCTCTCAAATTAGCAATTGGCCGACTGACTCTGAACCAATCCCACGATTCACATCCACTAGAGGGCTACACACTTACCGTGTTGAGTGGAATTGGGATAAGCACTTATTCGACCTGTGTTGGGTCGCGGGCCGGATCGGTATATTTGATCCACACCGGGTCCCAGTCATTGAATCCAGTATGACTAAGACTATACAGGCCGCTGCCGTCGGCGTTCATCACCCAAATTTGTTTATTTCCGGTACGATTGGACCAGAAAACGATTTTTGACCCATCGGGCGACCAGGACGGGTGCTTGTCCCACCAATTATAGTGGTCGCTCGTCAACTGGCGGGCATCAGTGCCATCACGATTGATGACCCAAATCTCATCGTTGCCACTATCGGTAGAGACGAAGGCGATTTGATCCATAGTCGGCGACCAAACCGGATCGTAGGCGATCCCAGCGCCGAAGTGAGTGATTTGTTCTTCCACCTTGTAGTAAAAATCGTAAAAGAACAAAGAGGGAACCTTCAGTTGAACCGGAACAGTTCTCCCGGAGCCATTGTCTTCGGCCGTATTTATCAACGCATCCTTCACAAACACGCGATACCGCTGATCGGCCGAGTAGGCATCGCGAGCCAAAGCCACCTCGTAATGCACACGATCAGTCAGCAGCGCCAGGTTGCTCCCGTCCGGGTCTATCACGTACACCAACGGTTCATCACCGCCAGCCCGATCCGACAGAAAGGCGATCTTGCCCACCAGCACCGATGGGATAGGCTGGGGTGTGGCTGTAGGCGTGGGAGTAGGCGCAGGCGTTGGAATCTCACCGTTGAGCAGTACAAAGACCGACGTAG
The DNA here is from genome assembly GCA_964439175.1 of uncultured Anaerolineales bacterium. Lineage (GTDB taxonomy): Bacteria > Chloroflexota > Anaerolineae > 4572-78 > NAK82 > CAYTNQ01. The sequence continues at coordinate 55,823 of CAYTNQ010000004.1, forward strand.
GCGTGGCCGTCCATACGTTCATTGGCGTGGGAGTGGGTGTGCCAAAAGCGATGACTTCAGCCATAGCGACCGCATCCTGGTACACAGCCGTGGCTGTGTTGGCCGGCGCAGGGCGCGGCGTGACGACGATAGGCGTCACCCAGTTCTCCGGGACCGGGGTGTAGGTGCCCGTTGCAGTTGCCACCTGGGTGGCCGTGGCCGCCAGTGCCGCCACAGTGAAAATATTCTCCGGCGTCGGCGTGCTGGTGACCACAACGTAGGTGGCCGTTGGTGTCGGGGTGTAGCCGGCCGCCAGCGCTTCGGCCTCGGACGTTTGAGTGACGTTGGGTATGGGCGTGGGCAACAAAACTCCCAGACGCAAAATAGGGCCATGTCCCAACGTACCCGACCCGTATCCCGTGTCCCAGGCAAAGAGATTCTCTTCACCACCAGCCGGCCCATCAATCCGAAACGAGACACTGCCCACCGCCAGCCGACTCTCAAGCAGTGCACGCTGTTCAGCACTGAACTCAAAAATGTTAATGTGCGTTCGTCCCAAGTCGGGGGGCATTAACACAGGTGGGATGACAGCATCCACCGGCGCATTACCGATAACTTCGTAGGTGTGAGAGGCCCAGCGATCCTCCATCGCTTCGCCCAAAAGCGATAGTGTCCACGTCCCTTCGCTTCCTAATCCGGCATCTTGCAGGCCAGTCAGCTCGAGTTGCGCTGAATAAATCAGAGCATCCGGTGGCAGGAAAGACAGGTCAAATTGCATGGCACCCAGGTAACGATGATCGGCACTCCAACCGGCAAAGAGGTTACTATCGCCAAAGTGATTGCCACTTTCACCAGAGCGCACCCAGCCGACCGCATTGACGTGCGGAGAAATAGCGTATACAATCCCTCCAATCGCTGAAACAGGAGCAACTGTTGGGCTGGCTGCGGGCTCTGGGCTCTCTGTTGGCAATACCTGCGGCCGTGGGGTCACCGTCGGCGATGGTAATGGGGTGAAGGTAGCCGTTGCCGTAGATTCGATCAGCATCTGTGGCGTGGCAGGTTCCGGTGAGTTAGCGCCCAGATAAACCAGCACCCCCAAGATGCCCATTCCCGTCAGCAAGACCACAATAGCGACGATTGTCCGGGTACCCAACCTCTCACGTAATTGCCACATATCTCCCTATCTCCGAACGAACGCCAGCGTCTGCAATCCGATGTCCACCGCGCTCTTGAAACCTTCCCAGGAATTCAACCCTTTGAGCATGGTCCAAATAGGGCCAGGGCGCAAAGCCCACTCGCGTGTGGCCCGCTTTTGCCAGTATTCCAGGCACTCGGCGGTAAGACCCGTTTCGCGATAGTCGAGCACGGTAGAGCGATCCATGTCCACCTCTTCCCAGGCGGTGCCCGGTCGGAACCAGCCGTTTTCGACCACATCGAGGAAGAAAGGCGTGCCGGGATAGGGAGCAGCGATGTGGAAAAGAGCCAGGTCCAGCGGCAACCTCTTGGCAAAGTCAATAGTTTTCCGGATGGTCTCCTCAGTCTCACCGGGCAGGCCTATAATAAAATAACCCCAGTTTCCGATTCCGGCCTCCTTTGACCAGCGTAACGCCCGTTCCACTTTTTCCGGATAAGCTCCCTTGCGTGCTCGCCGCAATATCTCCTCCGACGCCGATTCAATGCCCCAGGAGATCATCCAGCAACCTGCTTTGCCCATCAATTGCAACATCTCCTCGTCCACATAATCCACGCGACTGTTGCACGTCCAGCGAACTTTGAGCCCTTGCTCGATAATCGACTTACACAGGCCTACTACCTGATCCCGACTCACCGTGAACAGATCAGCGTACATGTGAATATTGTGAATCCCCAAGTCGTGGAGCAGCCATAACTCTTCCACAATGTTCTCTGGTGAGCGGACGCGCACCGAATACTGGTAAGTGACGTGTTTGATGCAATACTTGCAACCGGCGGTGCACCCCCGACTGGTGACGATGAAGGTATAGGGGCCCTTGATCATCGGGATACGATACTCATCCAAGGGGAGCAGGTGATGCATAGGCATAGGTAGATCATCCAAGTTGGCGATAAACGGCCGGTTGGCATTGGTCACGATTTCCCCATTACGTCGCCATCCCAGACCTTTGATGGTCGATAACTGATGATCGACAGCCGATGATTGGTCACCAATGGCTGACCGCCCGTCCAGGGACCAAGCGGGTCGCCATGCGGGATCCGTGTCGGAAAGCAACCGGTAGATGTGTCCCTCTTGATCGGCAATGCGCCCATTCAGCCCTTGTAAACGGCCGTCAATCACCTGCCAACGACCATTAGCTACCTCCAGCGTATCCACCAACTCCCGCAGAGTCAGCTCTGGCTCGCCCCGGAGCACAAAATCCAACGCCGGGAACCGCGCCATCGTTTCACCCACCATCGGTGTGACATGTGTGCCAAAGGCGATAGTCTTGGCCCCCAGGCTGTGGGCCAGAAAGACACCGTACATATCGTTAGTGAGTGTAGGGGCTGTCACCTGTGTCAGGTAATATTTGGGTTGCTTCGCGCGCAGTAATTGCTCGAACTCAGGCCAGGTCATTCGGGTGGCGATGGCATCCACCACCTCCACGCTGTAATCTGGGTGCAGTAAAGCCGCCAATTGAGCCAGCGACACCTGAGGCCAGATCATATTCTCACGCGAACGCCGGCCTACCCGGTGTTGGCTTCGAATCCAGATACCACCATCGGGCGCCGGTGGATTGACCAGCATGACATCCACCGCCCCCTCAGGCCGCTTCTGGGGTAGACTGCGCAAAACCGTCCCCACATCAGGATAATCAGCCTCACGCAATGGTTTCAATTTCCGCGTACCCAGGTTATGCCACACTTCCTGCTCAGTCATCAACCCATACTCCTTGTGACTATACTACACTGTCAAACTAACCTGTAGATCCCAATTGAGGGATTCTATGTCCTTATGCGTTGCGGAGAAAGCCAGAAAGTAGGTTGTCATCGCACCTGCATAGAGGCTGTCAACTCTTCCATCGACGCACCAGTCTGTACTGCCGGGGTTGGGGTAGGCAAAACCCCCTCACGCTGTGTCCCCAAATCGTCGTAGGCTCGAGCTTCACGCTTACTGAGTTCCGCCAGGACGTTCACCAACAACCACGAAGTCATCAATTGAAAGCCACTCAAAACCAGCACCGAACTAACCGCCGGCGCGAACCAGGAAGGCACTACCCTCGACGAATCCAGGCCCAAAAGCACAGCCAGCACATAGACGACGACTCCTCCCACAACCGAAACCATTCCCATCCAGCCGAAGTGACCCTCCAACGGGGTACGGAAGAGGGGGCGACCGAACAACCCTTGTCGTACCTGGCGCTTGTGAAAGAGTGACACTAAATAGTTGAACGTCGCTCCCGTCGAAAACAGATTGATGCCCACGGCAGCCAGCACGAAAGCGGCAAAGAAACGCGAGAAAGGCCACTGAGATGTGTTCTCGCCAATGCCGACCAATCCGGCAAAGAGAGCTACCAGAACGGCGACCAGCACCAACCCACTTCCCACCGCCCCCAGGATCCGGACGGGATTGTAGGTCATAGCCGTAGTCACGATAGACCTGAGGAAGCGAACTCCATCCTTCACGACACTCAGTTTTGACCGCCCCACCCGCTCAGCGTAGGGAATAGGCACTTCAACAATGCGCAGATTCTCATGGATGGCACGGGTACTCATCACCGGTGTGAAGTTCAGACCGTCGGGAAGTGGATAAAGGAGCAACAACGCATCGCGCCGCAATACCCGCTGTCCGCTGGCACTGTCGCTGACCCGCTGATTGCCGATAAGCGACACCAACGTGGCAAAGATGAGATTGCCGAGACGACGGACTGGCGGCATGTCGCTTTCGGCACCAGCCATCCGCGAGCCGATAACCAAATCGGCCCCTTCCTCCAAAATAGGCCGGCAGAGTTGAGGGAAATATTTAGGCGGATAGGTGCCATCAGCGTCAAGAAAAGCCAGCAAATTCCCCTTGGCATGGCGAAAGCCGGTTTTAATAGCTGCCCCATACCCCCGGTTGACCGCGTGCTGCACCAACACCACCTCTGGATAACCGGCGACAATCTCGGCCGTTCGGTCGCGCGATCCGTCGTCCACCACGATCAACTCCAAATCCGAGACCCCAACCTTGGCTAACGAGCCTTTGATCGCCAGCACCCGCTCAATGATGTCGGCGATGCCGTCCTCTTCGTTCAACGCCGGGATCACAACTGATAACGTATTCACTGCCTGCCCTCCTGTAATGGTAACCACTCAGCATACCCTCCCGCAGGTTGCAATGAAGGGGCATTCGGCATCTGGATTGCCAGGTATGGCAAGGGTTTCTACACTGGCGTTTGCCTAAACCTGCGGGAGGGTAAACAGTTACCTGTAATGCTACTGTTGCCTGGTACCCCTATCCCGAAACTGTTCCAGCCGCCCCCAAAATACCTCCGGCCGCTGGCGATGGTTACTCTCTATTTGACGCCGGTCTCTGATGGTTTTGGCCGGAGCCCCGACGGCGATGCTGTAGGGCGGGACGTCACCGGTGACGACGGCGCCGGCGCCGATCACACTACCCTGTCCGATGGTCACTCCGTCAAGCACAACAGCGCTGGCGCCGATCCACACGTCGTCTTCAATGACAATCCCTTGAGCAGTGATGCCCTGTTCACGGATAGGGCGGCTGGGGTCGTCGTAGACGTGGTTCACCGCCACGATTTGCACCATCGGCCCGGTGTACACGTCGTTGCCAATGTGTACCCCCCCCTGGCCGCGCACCACGTTGAACTCGCCTATAAAGCAATTCCTGCCAATAGTGATACCGGCCTGAGGCAAATGACGAAAATTGAAAACGTGCAACATAGTATGATGCATGACAAAAGTACCTTCGCCGATGCTGATGCCGCCTGGCAAGGCGTGGAGATAAACGCCACGATCCAGGTACACATTCTTACCCAGGCAAACGTTGCCGGCGTAGACAATGCGCACACCAGCTTCGATAGCTGGCACACCGTCAAGCTTCATAATCGACCGATAAACCAGAGCGCGCAGCCCAATGCCGGCGACGGTGGGTACCCAGCCAAAGATGCTCAACACCAACTGTTCCAGCATATAAGCGGGCAAGCTCGAAGCCTGCCCCGTCAAGTAATAGCGAAGTTGCTCAATCATAGCCAGGAAGAATAAATCAGGTGCTCGAAACGATTGTCACCCCTACCAAAACGCAGCCAATGCCCACCCATCGCCAGGAAGGTACCTGCTCTCCCAAAAGCAGCCAGGCAAAAAGAGGCACCAACACAAAATTCAGCGCAAGCAGCGGATAGGCCAGACTGACGTCCAGGCGAGACAGAACCACTAGCCAGATCATGGCACTCACGCCATAACACCCCAATCCTAACAACACCCATGGCGTCGTGAAAACCTGAATGGCCGTGCGTAACACGGCAGTCAAGCTGGACAGATCCAGTGCGCCCATGCGTTCCATGCCCATCTTCAGCAAAATCTGGCCACTCACTCCCAACAGGCTGGATACGAGAACGAGCAAAAGCGAAAGTACCATCTGACCGTTGCTCCCCCGATTTCAAGAGCTTCTTGCAACCAACACTGACTGCCGGTAGTGTCGAACATTGACCGGGCTCCACATATCCACCTCATGAGAGATGCCCAGCTCAGCTTGGAAAATGTGGGTGGCGGCCCCCATCAAATTGGGGGTGATGGTGAAACGGTCCACCGAACGGAATGCAGGCAAAAGCTGTTGCAAGCCCCGACCGGTCAACACCAGGAAGATCCGACAACCAACGAGTTGTCCGGCAATTAAGTCGGTGGCGGCGTCACCGACGAGATAGGATTGGGACAGGTCTATGTCCATCTCATCCGCCACCTGCAACAGCATCCCTGGCCCAGGTTTGCGACAGGTACAGCCGTCTTCTGGGCGGTGCGGGCAATAGACTACCCGATCAATGCAGCCACCAGAGGCCTCCACCGCCGCCACCATCCGCCGATGAATATCATCTACCACACTCGCTGGCACCATTTCCCGGCCAACAATGGCCTGGTTGGTAACCACGATAATCGGCAGGCCCAATCGGCCCAGAGCTGCCAATCCATTTTGGGCTCCAGGCAAAAATCGAAATTCGTCCCAACTCTTCACATGGTCGGATCGATTTTCACAGATCACCCCATCCCGGTCGAGAAATATGGCACGTATTCCCATCGTTCCCCCGTCAAAGCAGATGCAATAGCTCTACTTAGTCTAGAATTTTCACCTTGTGAGTCTAACAGCTTTTAATCATAAAGGCGTGAGAATATACTTAGAAAAAAGTTAGAATCAGCCATAGCAACCAGCCACTACCCTTTTCTATGTGCCAGACCAGTCTCAGGCTAAAGAGATTTGATTCACAACAATATTCTTTTTTGTGGTATATTTTAAGTGCAAACACATAAGTCTTGATAGGCACTGACATGGTTTTCTAGCCTAAAAAGGCCCATAGCAATGTGCAATACTTGTGTGAATGCACTTAAGAGGCCATCAAACTTTAATGCAGAAGGGAGAGAGACAAATGCAAACGTTACTCGAAAAGCTACACATCAAAGACGTCAATCCCGGCGCCTGCAGTGGACATGATGCCTGGGTCGAGGATCCGAAGGGCAAGAAACTAACCTCATACAACCCAACCACTGGTGAACCAATTGCCAGTGTCATTCAGGCGACCGAAGGTACTTACGAAGCCATTATACGTAAGGCGACAGAAACCTTTCAAACATGGCGAACTATTCCCGCCCCAAAGCGCGGCCTGGTGATTCGTGATCTTGCCAATGCCCTACGCGAACAGAAAGAACCGCTGGGGGAACTGGTGACACTAGAAATGGGGAAAATCAAGGCCGAAGGGATAGGTGAAGTGCAGGAAATGATTGACATCTGTGATTTTGCCGTGGGGCTATCGCGCCAGTTGTACGGCTTAAGTATGCACTCCGAGCGGCCAGGTCACCGAATGTACGAACAGTGGCATCCCCTTGGCGCTATTGGCATTATTACTGCCTTCAACTTTCCGGTCGCAGTTTGGTCCTGGAACGCCGCCATTGCCGCTGTTTGCGGCAACACGATGGTATGGAAACCTTCATCCATTACACCGTTGACCGCGATTGCCGTTCAGCACATCACCAACCGGGTAGCAAAGGACCACGGTCTGGACGGGGTATTTAACCTCGTCATCGGTACCGGGCGGGAGGTCGGCGAACGAATGATCAACGATTCGCATCTCCCTCTTATCAGTTTCACCGGATCAGTCAAGGTAGGACGTCGCATAGCAGAAACGGTCGCCCGTCGCCTGGGACGTACAATCCTGGAACTGGGAGGTAACAACGGGATCATCGTTGCCGAAGATGCCAACCTTGACCTGGCAGTACGGGCTATCCTGTTCGGCGCTGTCGGCACCGCCGGCCAGCGTTGCACCACCACCCGGCGTATCATCATGCACAAAGAGATTGCCGACGAACTCACCGACCGACTGGTGAAAGCCTATCAGCAAGTGCCGATTGGGGATCCATTAAAAGAAGGAATTTTGATGGGACCTCTGGTGAACGAAGAGGCAGTTGGGGACATGATGACGGCTCTGGAAACAGCCAAAGCCCAGGGAGGCAAGATCCTCACCGGCGGTAGACGCTTGCCGGAGAAAGGGGTATGCTTCGTCGAACCTACGATTGTCAACATGCCGCAGCAGACACCGCTTGTCTGCGAAGAAACCTTCGCCCCGATTCTGTACCTGATGGAATATGAAACCATAGAAGAGGCTATTGCCATTCACAATGGTGTCCCGCAGGGACTCTCCAGCGCCATCTTTACCACCAATTTGCTGACGGCCGAGAAGTTCTTGGCCGCCACAGGCTCAGACTGCGGGATCGCCAACGTCAACATTGGAACTAGCGGCGCAGAAATCGGCGGGGCGTTTGGCGGCGAAAAGGAGACAGGTGGCGGCCGCGAATCCGGCTCTGATGCCTGGAAAGGCTATATGCGCCGCCAGACAACCACCATTAACTGGTCCTCCGAGCTGCCCCTTGCCCAGGGGATTGAATTCGGATAGTGGGGCAGTCTGCCCAAACCGCCCAGGCCGGTTTGTTCCGATTAATGCACCTCGAGCGCTGGCAGACTGGCCTGAAGCGGAAGCGCGCCACAGACTTCCCAGCGGTGCGGTGGACGAAGAACACCCTTCTCGCCTCCAATAAGGCGGACGAGCAGCGGATAGGCATGCCAATGATAATCGTAAGCATAAGCCCAGTTTTGCTCGTAGACGCCGACGTCCACATAGTATTCTCCCCCGTTGAGGTCGAGCCGATCCAGTTGTAATACGATCTGGCCCCTGCCCTGGAGTGTTGGCAGAGTCAGCCCGGCTGCCGATGTGTTGGTATCATAGCAGACAAAGCCATCCTCACGGGTAATGGTGACACCAAAGATCGCTGCTGAGATAGGCTGAGGGGCCAGATACTCGATTTCGACGCGCAAAGGATCACCACTCTTCAACTCTGTGACCAGAAAGCCATCGGTGTCGAGCAAGCGAACGGCGACAATCTCCATCGCTAACGACCCAAAGCGGTTCTCGTTGACCCGCAGTTCGGCACCGGTGGCTGTGCGTAGAGCGGGCCGCGCTGCCGGTGTGCGCCGCCGCGTCTCTGCCGACATCTCTGCCACATACTGTCCCACTACCACATCCGCCGCCCCGTAAGCTGCCATATGTCCGGTACGCAGCCATAATACCTGGTCGCACAGTTGCTGGACCATGGTAGCATCGTGGGAAACGAGGATGATGGTACAGCCCTCGGCTTTGAACTGAGCGATTCGCTCCAGGCACTTGCGCTGAAACGCCATATCCCCGACTGCCAGCACCTCGTCAATCAGCAAGATCTCGGGCTCCATATGGGCGGCGATGGCAAAGGCCAGCCGCATCTGCATGCCGGTGCTGTAGGTGCGCAGCGGGTTATCAATAAACTGCTCGAGTTCCGCAAAGGCTACGATTGAGTCGAATCGTTGCGCCACCTCGCGACGGGTAAAGCCACTGATAACTCCATTGACGAAAACGTTCTCCCGCCCCGTCAGGTCAGGGTGAAAACCAGCCCCCAGGTCCAGCAGCGCGCCAATCCGTCCGTTGGCCTTCACACTGCCCTCATCAGGCCGTCCGACGCCGCCGATAAGCCGCAGCAACGTCGATTTTCCCGCTCCATTGGGACCAATCACTCCGACCATGCACCCCGGGGCAATGCTGAAACTGACATTGCGCAGCGCCCAAAACTGCTCCGCTGGCCCCAACCGGCGCAGGCCATGCAGGAGCGCCTCCTTGAGCGTCACCGGACGATCAGTGTGATAGCGGCGGAATTGCTTGCCCAAACCCCGCGCAACAATCGCATCGCTCATCTACAATTCCTCCACAAAGCGGCAACTGGCCCTGGTAAAGATAACGTAGCCGAGTCCCAGCAGCCCAGCAGTGAGAGCGGCAAGTCCCAACAGCGACAGACCATCTGGCAACTTCCCCCAGATCAGGATAGCACGATAGGCATCAAGCATATGCATCATCGGGTTGAGACGATAGACAAGGCGGTAGCGCGCCGGAACAGCGCTGGCATCATAGAAGACGGGAGTGAGATAGAAAAGCAGCAGCAGCAGCACACCCAAGAGGTGTTGCGTGTCCCGGAAGGTAACGTGAAAGGTCGCCACCAGATAGGCCAGGCTAAGGATAAGCAGGAATTGAACGGCAATCACCAACGGCAGCGCCACGAACGCCCCCGTCGGCCGCAAGCCGCTGAGCATCAGGAAGAGCAACAGGATAGGGAGCGCCAGCAGGAAGTGGATCATGTTGCTCATCACCGTGACCACCGGCAGAATGGCCGCCGGGAAACCGGGGCGCTTGATCAGATCGCGATTGTCGGTGATGGCGCCGGCTGCCAACAATAACGATGATTGGAACCAACTCCAGGCCAATACACCGCTGAAGACAAATAGGGGATAGTTCGGGATGTTGAGCGGCAGAACGCGACGGAAGAGGAAGATAAAGATCAGCAATTGGGCCAGCGGATTGAGGAGCGACCAAGCGATACCCAGCACCGAGCGCTTGTAGCGCAGTTTCATATCACGGGAAACCAACTCGCGCAGCAGGTCGCGCAGATAGATCAGCCGCCGTGTGTAGAGCGGTGCGCTGGCATTGATCGTGATGGAGTTTCTTTGTAGGATCAGCACCGCACCAATGCCCAACACAACGCCAAGGACAAGCAACAAAGGCAACAAGGTATCAAGAGTGCTCGCCAATGTCCGGCCTTGTGCCAGCGCCAGCGTTGTCTGTACCTCGACCACGCCGTCCTGTGCCGCGATGGAATGGTAGTCTTGATCGCTATTGGTATCCCAGACCTCGCTCGCAACGCCGCCGCGCAGCTTCGTTGTCTCGAAGACATAGTCTATAGTCGCGCCGGAAGGTACCTGTACCTTGGCGACGAACGTGTCCCCCTCACGGACCATCGGAGTATACATGAGCGCATCTTTCACCCGCGTCCCGGCCGGACGTGTCTCTTCGGTCACAACAGCCCACCCATTGATCCCCCAGACCAGAAACACCTCACCCGCTTCGGGCATATGGTAGCGGATATCCTGAGTGACAAGCGGAGTGTCAGCAGCCCTCGCAAGCGTCTGAGCCTGTGACAGAGCCAGTGTTGAGACTTCTGCCGGGCTAAGAACCCGATAAATAACATACTGGGAAGTCTGAGAATGGAATTGACAGGTGCGCTTTATGTGCTCGACTAACGCGGGGTGACCTGTCCAAAAGTCCTTTTTACGCTCACTGGCAATCCCCAGCCAGTCTGCACCCTTAGCCCGGAGTTCCTCGAACATTCGGATGGATTCATTGTCATCTTCAGGCAGTTGGTCCCACACGATATCATTGGAAGCAGGTGGGAAAATCCACCCACGCCGCCGGCTATAGTAGATGGCGTTAGGATCGCCAAGATCACTCGCCATGGTGACGACTAGGTCGCCCGGTTGCGATACTTGACGCAGAGCCAACCCCAACCCGTAGCTTTCGTCCCCATAGGGTCTGGTATACATATTCTTCAAAACATTCTGCCCAGCCCCACCAATTATGAGCAAGAACACCGCCACTGCTGCTCGTGAGGCAAGCGGCCGTGTGCTCAAGGGCCTGAGGGATGCAATCGAAACGATGGCGTGGCCCGCCAGCGCCGCCCCTACGGGGTTGATAATGTGGAAGTTCCAAGGGTTGTCGACAAGCTCTTTGGCACCAATGAAGTAGTAAAAGATACCGGCGAGAAGCCACCAGTGAAACAGCCAGGGTGCCTTACCCGAGTTGTTTATTGGCAACTGGTCCTCCCCAGACTCCCGGCTGCGCTCCCTTCCGGGTGGGCGGAGGAGCAGACCCAGTGAAACAAGATAGATCACAGGCGCAGCCCACAACCAATAGTAGAAATTCACTTGCAGGCTTGGAAGGAAATAGTTTTGGTCCCACCATTCCCTCAATCCATCATTCCAAAGCCAGTTTCCAGAACCCGCAAAATGGTATGGTGGGTAAGAGAGGGAAAGATGTCTCGCCCAGAGGTAGTAGCCGATCACCGGCGCCAATGCAAGGACCCCTACGACACCAGGTATCACGAGCTTCGCCGGCTGCAATTTCCGCTTAGCGCCGAGGATAGTTAGCGTAGCGTAGGCCATTGGGAGCCCAACGATCAAGCCAGGAATTTTCGTGAGGAGACCCCACGCTCCGGTCACCCCCGCCAGCAGCAAGTAGCGCTGGCGTTCAGTTTGGAGGTAGGCAACCAGCATCCAGAGGCTGGTTATCATCAGCGCTACCATAGCTGGATCAGGTAGAAACGATCGTTCAACAAAAATGCTCCCCGGCAAAACCGCCATGACGGCGGCGCTGGCAATAGCACGCTCTTCATCCCACACCCGACGGACGAGTTGATAGAGAGCGAAGATACCCCACAAGCCAAACATCACGGCTACACTGCGTCCGACCCAATCCTGCTGGCCGACGATGGTGTAAAGCACCGCTGCTATGTAAGACACTGTCTGAAATTCACGTCCCTGGTAGTTAGGCCCTGGCCCGCCCCAGTTCACTTCTGGGTAGAAGATGTTCCAATTGGTGCGGTAGAAGTTATCTGCCATCATAGCGGTACTGGCCTGTCGCCAACTGAAGACATCTGTAAAAGGTTGGGTGATGTGATGAAGCCGCAGGATACCCGCAATGACCAGGACGATTACAATTTGTAGCGTGATCAGGCGCGCTGAGAAGTTATTGCACGGGTGAAAACGTTGTGGATAAGTTTTAGTGTAGAAACCAGGTGTTTTCATTCCTGCCAGCCTACATTCAGGCTTTTCAAACTCCTCCAAGACCCATAGGATAACTCAGGTTGTTTATGGCGCTGGGAAACCGGGACGTAGGGGTGGCTGTGGCCTTCGCGCCTGACACGCCGTCGTGACTGCCACAACGACCACGGTCCGGCCAGATTTCCTGCAATTTCAAGCAAGGTTAGCAACAACGGATAGTCGCTCTTTTTGCCCCGCAGCCGATCCTTCAATTGCCACACGATCTGCCGCAGGCGCCAGCGTGGCATATGGACCGCCAAGTGTAGTAACGCCCGCAGATCGTGATCGCGCAGCAGGGTCGTCACATGGTAAGCCACGTGGCCCTTACTGTAGTCGTAGATCTGGCGGCGCAGCGCTGACATATCGCGACGATGCTTGTGCCGGACGTAGGCCGCCGGCTCATACACGAGCGTGTAGCCAGCCTTGAGCACTTTATAGAAAAGATACGTATCCTCTCCGACGCCGGCAGGCATGCCCGGTCCCAACGCTTCGTCCATCAGGCCTATCTGGGGATGGCTGAAGATACTGGCGCGAAAAGCAGCGTTGGCAGTTGCCCCCAGCTCCCACGTTGGTACAGCCTGGCGCCGAAATGATTCGAACCAGTCACCGCCGACCTCAAGCCGCTTAAAGCCACGTCCCAGGCCGCCGTATCTCTCAAAGAAGCACTGAGCCGAGGTTTCCAGTTCCAACGGCAAGGTATTGCCGGTCACGATCATCACATCGCTTCGAACGAAGGGGGCCACCAGCTTCTCCAGCCAATCGGGCGGGACTATCACATCATCGTCTGTGGCGATAACGATGTCACCTTGACTGGCGGCAAATCCCGCATTACGAGCGTAAGCCAGTCCCCGGCGCGGCTCGTCTACCAACACCACCCCCGGGAACTCGGCAACCACGGGTGGCGTCAGGCCAGAGGCCGGATTGTTGTCAACCACAACGATTTCGAAAAGCCGCGGCGACTCCTGGGCGATCAGGCAGCGCAGGCATTCACGCAGACCGTCCGGCCGGTTGAGGGTCGCTACCACGACTGAGACTGAGACATCGGCAGGTAGTCTGGCAGACGCAGATGTCTCCGTCCCACCCACTGTCGGCATATAGTGCCGATTCAGGGCTGCCGCTATTTCAGCCCAGAGGAATTCCAGGCTTAAGTCGCGATCTGGCTCGACCAGTTTGAGGCCAAGTTGATCGACAATAGCCTGGCGCAGGCGGGTCGCGCTGACAGGTTGGTGATAGTTGGGGATATCCGCGCTACCCAGAAGGCGATCGTTCCAGGTCACAAAGACGCGCACCTGGGCGTAATCCGTCACGTCGGTCAACGCAGGCAAAGTTTGAGCCAAGTCGACGGTGCGCACCGCGACAGCGTCTCGAGGCTTGGAGATTCTCTTAGGTGACAGATGCCTCCCAGGAATCACAACCTGGGTAACAGGCCCAAAGCTATTGGCGACCCGAGCAGCAGCCTGGCGGGCCTTCCGGTAACGGCCCAAGCCTATAAAGGAGCCTTGCAATTCGGCCAGGATTAGATTACGCGGGAGGCGGGCCGGACGTACCAGGGAGACCAACAGAGGACGTACATTCCCCTTCCACAGCCACCACAGGCCGAAACGGATGAAAGCAGAGCGCTCATCCGGATAAGCCAGGGCACTGCGCACAAAATACGAGTACAGGCCAACACCATTGTTGGTTATCTGCCTTTGCAGTTGGCCGTAATCGCGGCGGTGGCGGTGGCGTACAATTGCGCTGGGCTCATAGACCAGTGTGTATCCTTCTTTTAACACGCGGAAGAACATTTCGAGGTCACCACCGCCGTTGGTGACTGTGCCTACATCCAGGGCTGGATCAAAGTACCCAATTTGGTCGAACAGGCTGCGACGGTAGGCCATATTAGCCCCGGTGCCGAACTGTCCTGCGCCGTGATACGACCATTGCTCACCATTTTCTCGTTCCACCCGGTACCACCTTCGCTCGAAACCGCGCCCGAAGCCGCCGTGCCATTCAAAGAAGATTTGGGCCTCGGTCTCAAGTTCATAGGGCACCACCAACCCGGTGACAGCCATCACATGCGGGCCTTCGGTGAAGACGCTGGTCAAAGCCCTGACCCAACCCGGGTCAACCACCCCATCGTCGTCTGTGTAGGCGATGATCTCACCCTGGGCCTCGATGATTGCCCGGTTGCGCGCCCAATTGAGGCCAGGCCGGGGCTCGCGAATATAGCGCACGCCTGGGTAGCTGGTGCGTATCAGGTGTTCGGTAGCATCACTGCTCGGCGCATTATCCACAACCAGAAGATCAAGATCCGGGTAATCGAGTCGGCACAAGGCATCCAAACAGATCGCCAGGTCATCCGTGCGGTCGCGGGTACAGACCGCCACCGTCACCAACGGGAATGGCCCAGTGGAGATTGGGTGCGCCCCATGAGCCAGGTCTGCAATACGTAGTCCACCCGGTTGTGGCGGGGCTGCCAACCCATCACGCAATAGATGGCGTATGATGGCCCAGCTATGTTGATCCAGGATAGCTTTTCTCAGGGCTGCTGCTGTGCAGCGGCCGCCAATTACGGGCACCTGGACATATCCAATCGGCGTGCCGTGCAGGCGGACCAGTCCCCATAGAGCCACATAACCGTCCAGGCCCTCGATAGTCGTAGGCGGACAGCTCAATTCGATATCCACCACTTTCATACGCTGAAACACAAGGTACTCTCCCCGTTATTACAGTTGATGTCCTCGGTCGCAACCGCTATATCTTCTTCAGCAACTACGATTTGGCCAACAAGGTCGGCTTAACTTCCGGCACCCCGCGCCAGTCGCCACTATTCTGCTGGGGTGCAATCTGAATCGGCTCACGGTGACGGATCTGCCAGCGAGAACGAGCATAAGCAAATGGACCTAGAAGAGCACCGTAGAGACCGGCGACAACCACCTCGGGCGGAAGTAGATGCAAGCCCAGCAATGAAGCCGCCAACTCACGAACTTGATACTTGACGAACCAACCCAGGCCCAGACGGAGTACTGCCAGATCACCGCGGATGGCCCACCTGGCAAAGGCCGCAGCGGCGCCCACGCTGTAGCGATAGCGGAGCATACGCAGGCCAGAGAGCGTGCTGCGATGGCGGTGCCAGACAACCATAGCTGGCTCGTAGAGAATGGTTTCACCTCCCTTGAGCAGCCGGTAGAACATGTCGATGTCTCCGCCAGCATGGGCCGGGGTACCTGCGTCAAGGGCCTCGTTAAACGTCCCAAATCGGAGCAACGCCTGGCGCCGAAAGGCCATATTGGCACCAACGCCGATATCACCGACCGGCGTGGTCGGCAGCGAGCCCTTGTAGAGTCGGCGCTCAAAGCCGCGCCCCAACCCGCCAGAGCGCTCGAAAAGGTACTGCGCTGGCGTCTTGAGTTCGAGGGGGAGTACCAACCCAATGACGCACGCAATGGCTGGATCAGCAAAGCCCATAGCGAGCGCTGCAAGCCAGCGCGAGTCCACGACTACGTCATCATCGACAAAGGCAACGATGTCACCACGGGCTTCGGCCAGGCCACGGTTGCGTGCACGGCAAAGGCCTACTTGCTCCTCACGTACAACTCGTACCGGGTAGTCGGCTGCAACTCGTGCTGTCTCAGGGCCTGAGCCATTATCGACGACGATGATCTCATGGGGAGCGCCCTCAATACCCCTGAGTCCTTGCAGGCAAGTGCGCAGCAGCGCAGGACGATTTCGGGTGCAGATCACGATTGAGATATGCTGGAGAGATGGGGTTTCCGGAAGCCGGTGAGGGGTAGCCTGTTTCTCCAGAGTATGGATTGCGCTGGCGAGTCGCGCCTGTGTAACCACAGGTCCCGGATTCTGAATGAGCAACGATCCCTGCGGCCGTCCATTCCGATTGACCAACAGGTACAGATCACGATTTTCCTCGAGCTCCAGAATCGCCGGAAGGCCGTCATCCAGCTCAAGGCTTAACACCTGGGCAGGCTGCAGATAGTGCATCTGCTCGCGCTGCACTCGTCGCAGCGAGCGCAAGAAAGCCACTGGACCTACGAGGTGACCCAGCGTCTCAATCAGGATCAGGTGGACCGGCAGCCCTTTGCGCTTCAGGAGTCGCCGGGCGAGCCAGCGCCCCTGCTGCCAGAAGCGATAACCGGCCAGCAACAACGCTTCACGCCTCATCTCGCGTTCAACCACTAAACTTTTGGTCAGCAACGCAGTGAAGGCCTTGCCATAAGCCCAGAATTGGCGATAGCTTTCGTCTTCACTCACTCGATGCCGATGGTAGACCAACGCTGTAGGGTTGTAGACAGCGACAAAGCCCGCCCGCAGAAGTCGACGGAAGATGTCTATGTCTCCCCCGCCTCCGGTGGGGGTGCCAGCGTCGAGTGCCTCGTCAAAGGGGCCGATCACGTCGAAAACCTCGCGACGAAAGGCCATATTGCAGCCAGTCCCCAAATGTGAGGGGTAGACCGGGAACCAGGGACGATCGTCGCTGGCGGTGAAACGTATAGGTTCCACGCCACGGTCGAACGAAAAGTGCTCCTCGAAATGACGCTGCGCCATTGTCCTTAGTTCCAGCGGCAGGACGTGCCCTGTGACGCAAGTGACAGAGAGGTCAGCGAAGGAGTCGCGCAACGCTGCAACCCAACCTGGTGCTGCCACAGCGTCGTCGTCGATGAAGGCAATGATCGCACCCCTTGCCATACGCAATGCCAGGTTGCGCGCCACGTTTAATCCAGGGCGAGATGCCGCAACATAGCGCGCTCCGGCTGCTGCTGCGATCATCCGCACCTCAGGGCCGGAGGGTGCACTGTCAATGATGAGGAGTTCACCATAAACATCAACCTGAGGCTTTAGCGATTCGAGGCAGTTTTGAAGGAGCGAAGGGCGATCACGCGTACAAATGACGATTGTAACGGCTTTTGCCATGAATAGTCACACAACCAGTCAGGGGTGGATGTGATTAACATTATAACAACCTTTAATCATAAAGCTGTGAGAACATACTTAGAAAAGGGTTAGAAGCAGAGGATTTAGCGAAATAAATCACATACAAATCCCCCTAGAAAAAAATACGAGGCTCCTGCCTGGAGGCCTACCTGGTCAGACGTCCTCAAGTAGGCAAGTGTCTCCGCCTGAGACACCTACAAGCACAAAGCCTCGTTTCCCTCAACCGGCCTACTATACAACCTGTACCACTTGAAATGGCTCACGAAAAGAAGGGGCCGTCATCCAAAGCGATTCGCCGGTGTGCATAACCTGTGCCCCACGGGTGTCGAAGGCAAATCCCATCCGCCGCAGCTTGGCCCCCTCCAGCGCCTCTGTCACGGCATCCTGATACGCCTCTTCACAGTACAGCATAAGGAAGCCTCCACCGCCCGCGCCGGTGATTTTTCCCCCCACTGCTCCTTTTGATCGAGCCAGTTCATACACTTCGTTGATAGCATGGTTGGAGATGTTGGGAGCCAACGAGCGTTTTTGCAGCCACGAACGGTGCATCAACTCACCGAAAGTGTCCAGGTCTCCCGCCTCTAGTGCCTGCCGAATCGCCAGTCCCAACTCCTTGATGGTCAATAGTCGCTGGATGACGCGTTTATCGCCCTCCTCACCTTTCTGCTTCTGATAGCGAAGAATGTTCGACGATTGACGCGAACTGCCTGTGAAGAAGAGCATCAATCTGCGCTCTAAGGTCTGGCGAGTCGCCTCAGATACGTGTAACGGCTCCACCGTCACACCGTCCCCAGTGAAAGTGATGCAGTTGAGTCCACCAAAGGCAGAGGCATATTGATCCTGCCTGCCAACCGGCATGCCCATCTTTTCGATTTCGATGTAACACGCCCTGTCGGCTGCCTCGGCCGAAGTCAGAGACATCCCTTGCCAGGCAGCCAGGCCATTGATGAGACAGACGGCCACACTGCCCGACGACCCTAGCCCGGTACCGGGTGGTATCTGAGAAGCCAGGAAGATATCCAGCCCTCGATGTAAGTCAAATTCGTGCACGATAGCTCGCGGTAGAGCCAGATCACCGTCCCAAATCAGATTGTCCAGTGACTGACGCCAAAAAGTGTGATAGTCGGCGGAGACAATCTGCACCGCCTCTTTACTTCCAGGCGTGAGGATGGCATATACGTAATGATTGATGGTAGTACTGATGACCAGACCACCATACTGCTCGTAGAATGAAGGCAAGTCGGTGCCGCCGCCGCCAAAGCTGATGCGCACCGGAGCCCGAGAGATAAGCATTTTTTGGTCGGTCACGATGCGACTCCCATAGTAGTTAAGCTGTTGGGGAATAAGCTATGCAGCGTGATCTTCGTAGAGGCAATACGATTGGCCTCCTGGTATTTCTCCGGCAGGCCAATGTCAATTAAGAGATCTTCGATGACGTAGCCAGCCATCCGAATACCATCTGCCGACATACTGGGGAACACGTCACGGCCGAAATCCCAAACCTGTTCCGTTGGAATCCGGTCCAACACTTCCGGCTCCAGTACGTAAATGCCGGCATTGGCCAGGTTGGAGAAAACCTGGTCGCGAGGAGGTTTTTCCACAAATTGAACAATGGCTTGCGTGTCATCCAGACGCACGATACCACGATTCCATGGATCGGACACGCGATAGAGCCCCATGGTTGCCAGGGCGCCGCATTGGCGATGAAGCGCAATCATGGGACGTAGGTCAGCCCAGGTGAACACATCGCCGTAATACACCAAAAAGGTTTCATCAAAGAATGACTGCAATCGTCTTACGCCACCGGCCGAGCCCAAGAGTCGCTCCTCCACCGAGTAGCGCAGGTTTATCCCCCAGCGCCTACCATCGCCAAAATAATCCATCACGGCCGCTGGCAGATGATGTAGATTGATTGCCAGGTCGGTAATACCACAGTCACGCAGGTGAACAATAGTATGTTCCAGGAGCGGGCGGCCCGCCACTGGCAGCATAGGTTTGGGCAGGTAGTTGGTTAAGGGACGTAACCGTCGTCCCTCACCAGCCGCTAGGATCATCCCCTTCATCAGTATGCTCCGTGCCCCTTGAGCACTGCTGGAACAGTCTGCCACAGCAAGTGCAAATCAAGCCAGATGGAATAGTTCCGGATGTAGTGCATATCGAGTCTCACACGATCTTCGTAGCTCACATCACTGCGTCCGCTCACCTGCCACAGGCCGGTAATGCCCGGCTTGACGGTCGAGAGGTTCATGCGCCACTTGCCGTAGCGCGCCCGCTCCTCGGATGTGATCATCCGTGGCCCGACCAAACTCATCTGCCCCCGCAAGACGTTGAACAGTTGCGGCAATTCGTCGAGGCTGGCTCGGCGCAGTAAGCGGCCTACCGACGTGACGCGTGGGTCGTTCTTGAGCTTGTAGTTCTGCTCGAACTCATTGCGCAACTCGGCATCTCGAGCCAGCCGTTCATCAGCGTCCACGTACATCGTGCGGAATTTCAACGCATCAAAGGACTTGCCACTTACACCCACTACGCGCCGTCGATAGAAGACAGGTCCCTGCGAATTGAACTTGACAGCGACAGCAATGGCCAACATAAGAGGCCAGGATGCCAGCAACACGACGCTTGAAACTAGAATGTCCAAGATACGCTTCAAGAACACGTCGGCTCCGGTGAGACGGACCTTGTTGACACTTAGCAGCGGGACGTTCCCAATCTCCTGAACCTCGACGCCAGTAGTCAACAACTCATACAGCCCGGATGACATGC
>CAYTNQ010000005.1:0-72916 GCA_964439175.1 uncultured Anaerolineales bacterium
GAAGCCTGAATCGGGAATATTTGTATACCCCAGACCCCAAAATAGCCGAGTTAGGAACGCAACTAAATCAATCGCGAATCAAGAGACGAATTTACGATTATATTGTTGAAGCCTTGGACGTACGTGGCCTATCTGGACACCACGCCCTTGGGCGGTAAGAGCGAGGGAGTCGTGCTGACAGACCGGCATCTGATGCAGTTTGAAAAGGACACGGTGCTTCACGCTTCCTCCCTGAAAGACATCAACCAGGTTACGATCGATGTTGATTTGGATCGCTATCGTTCCTGGATTTTGACGCTGAGCGCCGGTTCCAAATCAATATCGATTGAGTTTGATGGGCTCAACTCGTCCTAATCGCACCAGAAACTGGGCAGAAGTGGTATGCCGGGAGAGAAAACCCCGCTCAATGAGAGCGGGGTTTTTTGTTGCCGCAGGAGGATGGGCCGTGCTGGCTACTTAGCTGATCCGCCGACGTGTGAAGGTGCTTCGAGCCACCTTTGTTCGACCTGGGGAGGTGATGGGCAACAAAGCTGTTGGTCAATGACAGGCACAAGACAAAATAAGCCATCTCGACGTATTTGGAAGGAGTAAACAGATCCAAAGATTCACGCTTTCTTTATGGAGAAGGCAGCACCAAGTGCCGATAAGTAAACAGACCCTGCTAAACTAAGGGTCCGTAAATAAACAAATTCCCGCATTTGAGGCGGATTTCTTGGCAAAACGTTACTACTCAGGCCAGATAACCCTTGCGAAGGTTTGGTAAGAATTTTCAGAGCGAAAGCGCCTTGGCCTACCGAAAATTGCCCTGTTGGCAAAGTTATTCGCAACCTTCGCAAGGGTACTTGAGTAGTTACAGCAGTGAATTGTAATGGCAGGGGAATTAAGTGCCGCTGTCGAAGAAGTCAGTGCCCAGACTGAAGAGGTCGCCGCCTAGGAGGATTCTAAAATGCCTCAATCAAAGATTACACAAAACTATGGTGCACTCGCCAACCCGGCTCACTGGAAGATCCGAAGCAAGGTGCTGGGCATCGTGTTGCTGGTGGTGCTATTGTCGGCAGCATCTCTGACACTGTTCAGTTCAATCACCTTCTCCAAGAAGAGGACCGAGAAGGTGGGCGAAGATCTGATGCAATACGGGCATGAAGCCACCCATCGGTCGGCCGAGGTCGTGGCCGGCAGCGTGAATGCCCTGAAAGTACTGGCCTTGTCGCCCTCGATCATTGAGGCGGTCGAAGCGGCCAACCAGACCTATGTCGGCCACCCGCAGGCTGAACTGGAGGCCGAGATTGCGGTCTTGGATCAGGCCTGGAGGGACGAGGATCCCAGCATGGAGGCGCGGGTAAGCGAGATTGCCGAGAACCCCATTAGCGAACATCTCAGGTCCTTTTTGCGGGCATTTCCCGAAGAGGTGGAGGTCTTTGTGACCGACATCCATGGGCTTAACGTAGCCATGACCGAGCGCACCAGCGACTACTTGCAGGCCGACGAGGGCTGGTGGCAAGGGGCGTACAACGGGGGGCAGGGGGCTACGTATGTGAGCAAAGTAGCCTATGATGAGTCTAGCGGGGCTTGGGCTATTGATATCGGCGTGCCCGTTCGCGACAGGGAGGGCCAGAAAGTCATCGGCGTGCTGCGCGGCACCGTGGATATCTCCGTGGTGTTTGACGCCCTTTCCCAAATGGCCTTCGGGGAGACCGGGCACGCGGCCCTGCTGGATCGAGAGGGAAGGATCCTCTATGCCCACGCCGACGACCTTTTGATGGAGCAGGCTCCGGAGGATATCTTGGCGGCGGTTGAGGCCGGAACAAGCGGCTGGCGCAGCGACTTGAAGGATCTGGATGGGAATCCGGCCATCCTCGCCTTTCACCCTATGGAGGGAGATTTCGCTGAGTCGCTGGGCTGGATCATCTTGCTCGACCAGGACCTGCGTGAGGTTAACGCCGATGTACAGGCTGCGCTTGTCCAAAGCCTGTTGGTTGCTGTTGTGGTCACTGTCGTGCTGGTGGTTATAGGCCTGTGGGCGGCTCGTTCCATTACGGGCCCCTTGGCAGCCGCCACACATCAGGCCCGACGCTTGGCGGTGGGAGACGTCGTAGAAGAGGACGCCCAGGCCGCGAGCCACCTTGTGGGGAGAGGTGACGAAATTGGGGACCTGCTGCGAGTCTTTCAGGACCTACGGACCTACATGCGCGAGATGGCATCCAGTGCCCAACAACTGGCGAGGGGCGATCTGACCGCCGATGTGCAGCTCCGAGGGGACAAGGATGTGCTGGGCAACGCCTTCGCCCAGATGATCGCCAACCTGCGCCACCTGATGCGCCAAGTAACCGATAATGCCGACAGCGTTAGCACTGTCTCCCGTCAACTCTCCGCTGCTACCAACCAGGCCGCCGCCGCCACCAACCATATCGCCGCTACTATGCAACAGGTGGCCCAGGTCACCGCCCAACAGACCGACGGCGTCACCAAAGCCGCCGCCACCGTCGAGCAGGTCGCCCAGGCCATCGACGGCGTCGCCTATGGCGCCCAGGAACAGGCCCGTGCCGTCGCCCAATCCTCCGACCTCACCACCCAACTCACCGCCGCCATCCAGCAGGTGGCCGCCAACGCCCAGGCCGGCGCCAGCGGCGCCAACAGCGCCGCCCAGGCCGCCCGCAACGGCGCCACCACCGTCGACGCCACCCTCCAGGGTATGCAGGCCATCAAAGCCAAGGTCGGCCTCTCCGCCCAGAAAGTCCAGGAGATGGGCCGCCGCTCCGAACAAATCGGCGCCATCGTCGAAACCATCGACGACATTGCTTCCCAAACCAACCTGCTCGCCCTCAACGCCGCCATCGAAGCCGCCCGTGCTGGAGAACACGGCAAAGGCTTCGCCGTCGTCGCCGACGAAGTGCGCAAGCTGGCCGAAAAGTCAGCCGCCGCCACCAAGGAGATCGCGACGCTCATTCGGGGCATCCAGGATACGGTCACCGAAGCCGTGGTCGCCATGAACGAAGGCGCGGCCGAGGTCGAAGCTGGCACCGTTCGTGCCGACGAAGCGGGGCAGGCCCTGGCTGGCATTCTGCAGGCTGTCGAGGCCGTCAGCCAACAGATGGAAGAAATCTCTGCTGCCACCCAGCAGATGAGTGCTTCCTCCGAGGAACTGGTCGGCGCGATGGAAAGTGTCTCAGCCGTGGTCGAGGAGAACACCGCCGCCACTGAAGAAATGGCCGCCGGCTCCGATGAGGTTCGAAGTGCCATCGAAAACATCGCCAACATCAGCCAGGAAAACAGCACTGCCGCCGAGGAAGTCAGCGCCGCCGTCGAAGAAGTCAGCGCTCAGGCCGAAGAGGTCACCGCCTCCGCCCAGTCTCTGAGCGAGATGGCCCAGGCCCTACGGCAGCTTGTGGCTCAATTCAGACTATCGAGCCAAGGCCAGCAGCCGATCAGAGGTGCCGGGCAACTCGCCACACCTCAACCCAAAGCCGACCGCTCACTCGCGCCCGCCGGGGGCAATGGCCACCACCGCCAGTGGAGTCAGACGGGGGCGGGGAACTAATACAAAGTGAAAGGAGAAACCCTTTTTATGATCTCACGACTCGCCAGGGGCATTCAGCAGACGAGGATTTATCTTGGTTTAGCATTAATCATCGCTCTCCTCATCACCGGCTTCATCGGGTATTGGCTTCTCGAACAGGCCTGCTGCGTCGGATCATTACTCGGGGATCCCACCACCCAGGCCACGCTGGACACAGCAAAACATATCATCTTGGGCAGCTTGCTTGCCAGTCTGGTCACCGCTCTGGGCTTGGGCTACATGGTAAGATGGAAGATCACTAAACCTATGGCGCGTTTAGCAGCATTGGGCCGCTCACTGGCTACCACAGACTGCGTCGCACTATCCACAGGATTGGCCGAGTTGGCTCAGGGCGACCTGACGGCATGGGTAGCCATCCAGTCCCAACCAGTCGAGCTCACCGCCTCAGCGGAATTAGGCCAGCTTGTCAAAGCGTTCAACGCGATCATCACCGAGATGCAAAAAGGCGCTGCGGAGTTCAATTCCGTGACGGACGAACCCTGCCAGCGTCTATGTTATGTTGGAGCTGATTCCTACCTGGAAGGTAGAGCTTGCGGCGAAGTGATGGGAGACATCCTGGGAGGGGAAGGCCAGGTTGCCATTATCACGGGCTCCTTCCTCTCAGTTGCTCACGAGCTACGGCGCAAAGGCTTCCAAAGCCTATTGCGTGAGAGATACCCGGGAATTAAGGTAGTAGATGCTGTAGAAAGCCACTTCGACCCCGAAAAGGTTTACGCCCAGACCCAAGCCTTACTCAAACATCACCCTTATCTGGCAGGTATCTACGTTCCCGATGGCGGCACCCCTTTTGGGGCAGCCCATGCCCTGGCGGATAGTGGCCTGGATGGGCGGGTCAGGATTGTGTGTCACGATTTAGTGGACGAAACTATGTACTATGTGCGGCAGGGCACGATTAGCGCCACACTTTCCCAGGACCCTTTCGCACAAGGACACGACCCCGTGATCCATCTCTTCAACTTTCTCGTAGCTGGCTGGCAGCCAAGCGACCCGCGTCTCCTGACCCATATGGACATGGTGACTCCTGACAACTACGACCAATTCTGGCAACCTGGCGTCGGTACTATTGAAACCGAGCAAGCAGCCGACCGACTTGCCAAACCCATCGCCAGAAAGGCACCTCATCCTCTGCGCATCGCCGTGCTTAGTAGAGAAGAGTGTAGTTTCTGGGATCCGGTGCGGGCCGGTGTGCAGAGCGCAGGGGCCAAATTACGCCATTACAACGCCACTGTGGACTGGATCGTACCTGAACAGAACCGTCGCGAAGGCGACATCAGCGCGGCTGTGTATGGGCCAGCCATCGAGGAATTAGTGAGCCAGGGCTATGATGCCCTGGCCGTCGGGGTATATGATAGGAACCTGGTTCGATACATCAATCGTGTCGCGGCCGCCGGCATCGCCGTCGCTACCTTCAATAGCGAACCTAGCAGCCTGCGTGACTTAATGCTCTCGGTTACCAGGCGTGCTCAGGAGCTCATGGGAGTTAGCCAGATGTTAGTTAACACCGCCGAGCGTTCGGCCGTCGCCACCAACCAGATTGCCGCTGCCATCCAGCAGGTGGCCCAGGGCGCTGCCCAACAGACCGACGGCGTCACCAAAGCCGCCGCCACCGTCGAGCAGGTCGCCCAGGCCATCGACGGCGTCGCCTATGGCGCCCAGGAACAGGCCCGTGCCGTCGCCCAATCCTCCGACCTCACCACCCAACTCACCGCCGCCATCCAGCAGGTGGCCGCCAACGCCCAGGCCGGCGCCAGCGGCGCCAACAGCGCCGCCCAGGCCGCCCGCAACGGCGCCACCACCGTCGACGCCACCCTCCAGGGTATGCAGGCCATCAAAGCCAAGGTCGGCCTCTCCGCCCAGAAAGTCCAGGAGATGGGCCGCCGCTCCGAACAAATCGGCGCCATCGTCGAAACCATCGACGACATTGCTTCCCAAACCAACCTGCTCGCCCTCAACGCCGCCATCGAAGCCGCCCGTGCTGGAGAACACGGCAAAGGCTTCGCCGTCGTCGCCGACGAAGTGCGCAAGCTGGCCGAAAAGTCAGCCGCCGCCACCAAGGAGATCGCGACGCTCATTCGGGGCATCCAGGATACGGTCACCGAAGCCGTGGTCGCCATGAACGAAGGCGCGGCCGAGGTCGAAGCTGGCACCGTTCGTGCCGACGAAGCGGGGCAGGCCCTGGCTGGCATTCTGCAGGCTGTCGAGGCCGTCAGCCAACAGATGGAAGAAATCTCTGCTGCCACCCAGCAGATGAGTGCTTCCTCCGAGGAACTGGTCGGCGCGATGGAAAGTGTCTCAGCCGTGGTCGAGGAGAACACCGCCGCCACTGAAGAAATGGCCGCCGGCTCCGATGAGGTTCGAAGTGCCATCGAAAACATCGCCAACATCAGCCAGGAAAACAGCACTGCAGTGGAGGAGGTGAACGCTGCTGCCGAAGAGATGAACGTTCAGGTCGAACAAGTAACTGTCTCGGCCGAGTCTTTGAGAGATATGGCTCAAGCATTGCAAGCACTCATAGCCCAATTCAAGCTCTCGGCTCAAAGCCAGGAACTGGCGGGACGTGCCGAACAACCGGCCACACCCCAACCCAAAGCCAATCGCCTAGCCACACCGCAGCCCACGGCCACGCAGACGACCGCCAGCACCGGCCACCGCTTGCCGGAGTTGCCGCGCTCTGCAAGTTAGGGCCAGCACCGAAAAGGAGAAAGTCCAATGGAAAATCAACTCGTCGTTTTCACCCTGGCCGGCGAATACTATGGCGTTAACATCTCCAGGGTAGAGAGTATCATCAAGATGCAGCCTATCACCGCTGTGCCCCGTGCACCTCAGTTCGTCCGGGGTGTCACCAACCTGCGCGGCGAGATACTGCCCGTGATCGACTTGTGCCAACGCTTCGGCTTGTCCACCGATGGTGCGAGCAAAGAAACCCGTATCGTGGTGGTCGATACGCAGGGCACCAAGATAGGCATGGTCGTGGATGCTGTCTCCGAAGTGCTGCATGTCTCAAAAGATGCCATCGAGCCTCTGTCGTCAATGCTGGCAACAGTCGACTCCGCTTTCATCCAGGGTATCGCCAAAGTCGATGCACGACTGATCATCTTGCTGGACCTGGGCAAGCTGCTCTCCAGCCAGGAATACGCCAGTCTGCAGACCATCAGCGCCGCCGGCTGATTTCTTTATGCAATCTTCACGCCTCCTTGCTCAAGAAATCAAGTCCGAAGGCCGACACATAAATAGGTAAGGAGAACCGTTCAGGTGACCGGCACTTGCTGGATTGGCTTAAAAACGGCTTGCTTCCGCCCTATCACAGCTCTGATGTCATAGAAGATGAGGCAAAAGTGCCGGTCACCTGAAATCCTTGAGAGTCCGAACTGTAGGTGATGTATGTCGAAAATACTGATCATCGAAGACAACACCGCCATGCGCGACACATTGGGGATAATACTGGAGCGTTACGGATTTACTACCCTTAAAGCCCCAGATGGTCCAGCCGGCATCGCCATGGCTCGCTCCGAGAAGCCCGATTTGATACTTCTCGATCTCATGATGCCCTACATGCCGGGAGAACAGGTGGCCAGATATATGCGGGATGATCCAACACTCAGCTCCATTCCCATTGTTGTCCTTACGGCAATGAAACAACGTGATTCGGTAGTCAACCTACTGACCATGAAAAACGTACACGATTATCTGTTGAAGCCGGCCAATCCTGACATCCTCCGACAGCGGCTCCAGACAGTCCTGGATAAAACGCAAGCGAATGCCTCCCACAACGGTCGTGATCATAAGTCTGCAAACGAAGTAATTCGGGGTGAGGACGTCCAATGACGGGAAATAGGCTCTCCTTCGATATTGAGGCCGATGAATTCGACATATTTCTCGACGAGGTCAATGAGCACTTACAAGCTATGGAGGATGGTATTCTGCGTCTGGAGCGAGGTGCCGACCGCAACACCCTCAACTCTGTCTTCCGTGCAGCCCATACCCTCAAGGCGCTGGCTGGCACGGTCGGGCATCACGCCATGGCTGAACTAACCCACACCGTAGAAACCCTCTTCGACGCTATGCGCGAAGCCCAACTGCTGCCTACTCAGGCTGTGGTAGATGAACTGCTTATCGCTGTGGACACCCTCAAAGCCCTACGCGATGAGTTCCTGAGTTTGGAACCCAGTGGTGTGGATAGCGACAGCATACTGGCCCGGCTGCGTGCTCTAACCGCCAGCGATGCCGGCCATAGGGCAGCTCGAAACGTCTCGACGCCACAATTGACGCCAGACCAGGCCGCCCGGGCGAAAGACTATTGCGAAAAAGGCTACGCCGTCCTGGAGATTCAAGCCATCGCCAGTACTGACGCCTTTGCTCCGGCCGCGCGCCTCTCGCAGGCAGCTATGGCGCTGATGGAAGTGGGACACGTCATTGTCCAATATCCTTCAATGGCCGACCTTGCCAACAACCAACATAGTGACCCCTTATGGCTCGTCCTCGCCACTCAGATCGAGATCAGTACTATTGAGAAAGTCCTGGATGGGGTTTCTGACTTATCCGAGTTTAATGTGCGGCCTTATCCACTCGACGTTAAACCTATGCCGGCAGCTACGCCGGCTAACGCCCCCCTCAACAGCGAGCAGGTTACTGATAAAACGGTGCGTATCAGTGTCGAAAGGCTTGACGTCTTGATGAACCTGGTGGGTGAACTGGTCACCGACCGGAACCGCCTGGCACAGGTTCAAGATACGCTGCACGCGCATTATGGCAAAGAGGAAACCATCGGTCAATTGGGTGAAATGGCCGCCCATCTTGATCGAGTGGTAGACCAATTGCAAGAAGAGGTAATGCGGGCTCGCATGCTGCCTATCGCTCACCTCTTCTCTAAGTTCCCGCGCCTGGTGCGCGACGTGGCCCGTATTGCCCACAAAGACGTGAACCTGGTTATCGAAGGCGAGGCTACAGAATTGGATCGCTCCGTCATCGAGGTCATTAGTGATCCGCTCGTGCACCTGCTTCGCAACGCAGTCGACCATGGAATCGAGTCGTCTGAAGTGCGTATGGCCGCCGGCAAACCCCGCACGGGGACTGTATGGTTGACGGCAGTCCACCAAGAAGGGCAAATCGTTATCACCGTAGAAGACGATGGTCAGGGCATCGATCCAGCACAAGTACGCCGGGCTGCCCTGAGCCGTGGCCTGATCTCGGAGGAGGAAGCGGCCCAACTGACTGACGACGAAGCGATTGACCTCATCTTTCAGCCCGGCTTATCCACAGCCGAACGGATCACCGAGGTATCCGGACGAGGCGTGGGCATGGATGTCGTGCGCGCCAACATTGAACGCCTCAGTGGATCGATCGTAGTGGACAGTAAAGTGGGGCAGGGTACCGCCTTTCGCGTCACCTTGCCTCTCACCCTGGCCATCGTGGAAACCATGCTGGTCGCCCTGAAGGATGGTGTGTATGCCATCCCTATGTCCAGCATCATCGACTCGCTGTACTTGTCCGACGTGACAGTCCACACGGTGAAGGCGAGGCCGACAATCCGCTGGCGAGATACCGTGCTGCCGTTGCTGGATCTGCGTCAATTCTTTGCTCACCCTGGTACAGTCGAGAACCCTCATCATAGCGCCAAGCCCGCCATAGTCACGGTGGCTTGGGGAAAACAGCAACTGGGACTGGTAGTGGACAAAATCATCGGTAAGCAAGGAGCGGTCGTCAAGTCTCTCAGTCCAATCATCGGTGAAGTGCCCGGATTGTCAGGCGGCACGATTTTGGGCGATGGTCGGATCGCCCTCATCGTAGACACACCCGGCCTCATCCATGCTACTTTGCAGCGTACCGGCCCCCAACAGCTTTGCACTTGTCCAGAAATGACTTAGTACTTTTGCAATCAGTTTACGCCTGATTCGCCTACTAAAATGCAAAGCTATACCCAACGTGCGGGCATTATATTATTGGACAAGCACTTTGGAGACAGGAATTGGCAACATGAAAGGTCACGAGATGCTGTGGAACAAAATTATTACCGACTCACAGTCGGGAGATCTGTTGAGTGTGGCTATGCACCACGCAGCGTCTGGACTGTCACAGATGGTGGGGCGCTCGATTAACATTGAGATACCCAAAATTGAGAAAGTACCTGTACCTCAGGCAGCCATGTACGTCGGAGGCCCTGAGACCGAGATGGTGGGGGTTTATCTGCTGATCAGCGGAGATCTGCCCGGACAAGTTATTTTGCTGATCCCTTTAAACGATGCCCTGAGCCTGGTTGATTTGCTGATGGGTCTACCCACCGGCACAACCACGAGCCTGGGAGATCTTGAACGTTCGGCACTGGCCGAGACGGGCAATCTGACTGCCTCGTACTTTCTGAACGAAGTCGCCTCACTGACTAAGACCTCGTCACGGCCGTCGCCCCCATGCGTTATGGTGGATATGCTGGGTGCCATTGTAGATGTAGTGGCAACGCCTGTAGCTGCGGTAAGCGATGATCTGTTGATCGTGGAGACGGTCTTTAAGGAGTCTTCGCGTACTGTCGAGGCACATTTCTGGGTGTTGCCCTATCCAGCGATCTTCACGTAACACATAGAGGTACGCTGTGTCTGAGAACTTACGAGTAGTTGCTATTGGTGAGATGGCAGTGAGCGATAATCCTCAAGACATACTGGTAGCTTATGGCCTGGGTTCGTGTGTGGCCGTCTGCCTTTACGATCCAGTACAGCAGGTGGGAGGCATGCTCCATGCATTGCTACCCGAGGCTCCTGATGGAAGTAGGCCCCAAAACAACCCTGTCAAGTTCGTGGATCAAGGGGTACTACTACTGATCAATGCCCTGGTGCAATCTGGAGCCAAACGTAGCCGGCTTGCCGCACGGCTGTGCGGGGGTGCCCAGATGTTGGCTGCACCTGGCTTCAACGACTCGCTGAAGATTGGAGAGCGCAATATTCTGGCTGCAAAGGTTGCCTTGCAGGCGGTCGGCGTGCCGATACGCGCTCAAGCTACGGGCGGCAACATTGGCCGCACCGCAAAACTCCACATTGCCAGCGGGCAGGTCACGGTAAAGGTTATGGGGCATGATGAACAAATTATATAGGCCCAGCGTAACTACTCAGGTACCCTTGCGAAGGTTGCGCATAACTTTGCTAACAGAGCAATTTTCGGTAGGCCAAGGCACTTTCGCTCTGGAAATTCTCACCAACCCTTCGCAAGGGTTATCTGGCCTGACTAGTAACGTCCCAGCCAGTTGCCTGCCCGCTGAGTCCAAATTTGGTCACTTATTTCCATTGTATGGGAGGTTCCTATGTCCAAAGTGATGGTTGTAGACGATGCTCAGTTTATGCGTGTACGCCTTTCCAAGTTACTCACCGGGTTTGGCCATGAAGTGATTGAAGCGGAGAATGGCGAGGAAGCTGTACAGGTTTATCAGTCCGCCAATCCTGATGTGGTACTCATGGACATCACTATGCCGCAGAAGGATGGTCTGGAAGCCCTGGCCGAGATTCGGGGATTCGATCCGCAGGCCAAGGTAATCATGCTGACCGCGTTAGGTCAGGAGTCCATGGTGGTACAAGCAGTACAGACAGGCGCCAAAGACTACGTGGTGAAACCTTTCGATCCCGACCGAGTTATGATGGCGCTACAAAAAGTGTTGGGGCACGCCTTATGAGCCATCCCATACGCGTTCTGGTGGTGGATGACTCCGCCTTCATGCGCTACACCATTACCAGGCACCTGGAGGTAGATCCTGACATTGCTGTCATCGGCAGCGCTCGAAATGGGCTGGACGCGCTGGTTAAAATACCGGCTTTAAGGCCTGACGTGGTCACCCTCGACGTAGAAATGCCACAAATGGGCGGCCTGACTGCACTACAGCACATTATGGTCGAATGTCCGACCCCGGTGGTAATGCTTAGTTCGCACACTCAGCACGGTGCTCATGCCACTATCCAGGCCCTTATGCGGGGCGCAGTGGATTTTGTACCCAAACCTGCTGCCAGCCTTGACATTCGAACCGCTATGGAAGACCTGATGGCTAAAGTAAAGGCAGCCGCCGGGGCGCGGCCTGCTCCAAGGCTCGCGGGTCAGGTTACATCTGCCTCTAACGCAGGACAGATGGACAGGTTTTCTCAGGAAACAGAAGGTACAGCGATAGGACAGGCCAGACCTAAGCTGGGCCTGCGTCCATTTCAGAGCAGTGATCTTTTGATCGTTATTGGAGCTTCCACCGGTGGCCCACGCGCGCTGCAACAAGTGTTATCCGGCTTACCGCCTGATCTACCGGCTGCAGTGGCGGTGGTACAACACATGCCTCCTGGTTTCACCCGCTCATTGGCTCAGCGGCTCAACGAATCTTGCCCCCTTACAGTACAGGAGGCAGTAGATGGCGACCGATTGGCCCGCGGCCTGGCCTTGCTGGCTCCAGGTGATTTTCACTTGCGATTCAAGGGGGACAAGCGGGTGACCCTGGATCAGGGACCACGCCGCCACCACGTGCGACCCGCGATAGACGTGACGATGGAATCAGCCTCCCAGTATCACGGAACGGCAATCATCGGCGTCGTGTTAACCGGTATGGGCTGTGACGGCACAGCAGGAGCCCAATGTATTAAGGAAATGGGGGGCAAGGTTATTGCCGAACATGAATCTACCAGTGTAGTGTATGGCATGCCACGCAGCGTGATCGAAGCGGGCTTGGCAGACCGTGTAGTCCCTCTCCAGGACATAGCATCTATATTGGCAGAATGGGTAAACGATGGACGCCACAATGGATGAATCCGAGTATAACTTTATCAAGCGCGAGACGTTAAGCCTGACCGGAGTAGATTTGAACTGTTACAAGACCCCACAAGTGCAGCGGCGTCTCAAGACCTATCTGCTGCGGTCAAAATACGCGACCTGGCGGAACTTTTTCAGTGGTGTACGAAATGACCCGGTAGAACTCGGCAAGTTCAAGGATTATCTAACCATAAATGTGTCGTCTTTCTTCCGGGACCCAGGCAAATTCGAGTACCTGCAGGAAACTATTTTGCCCGAGCTGCTCCGTGGTCGTTCCAGTCTGCGAGTGTGGAGCGCTGGATGTTCGCGTGGTCACGAGCCCTACTCTTTTGCAATTATGTTAAGCGAACTCACGACTCCTTATCGCCGGCATCATATCCTGGCCACTGACCTCGATCAGTCCGCGTTGCAGTGGGCGCAAGCAGGCGGTCCTTACACTGCAGAGGACGTGGCGAATTTGCCCTCCGTTTTGCTGGATCGCTACTTCAAGGTACGCGACGGTGCCTATTATGTCATAGATAACTTACGGCACCGCGTCGCCTTCCGCCAGCACAATCTCCTGGTAGATCCCTTTACCTCACTGGAACCTGGAGAGGTTGGATTCGATCTGATCGCCTGCCGCAATGTGGTCATTTACTTTACACCTGCGGTCAAAGATCGCCTGTACAGA
Source organism: uncultured Anaerolineales bacterium (assembly GCA_964439175.1). Taxonomy (GTDB): domain Bacteria; phylum Chloroflexota; class Anaerolineae; order 4572-78; family NAK82; genus CAYTNQ01. The sequence goes on from CAYTNQ010000005.1 coordinate 13,008, forward strand.
CATTTCTACAATACGCTGCGTCCTGGCGGGGTGCTCTTCATAGGGGGCACCGAAATTGTATCCCAGGCGGTTGAGATTGGATTTGAAGCGGCGGGTATTTCTTTCTATCGTCGTAATCATACGCACTGAGTAGTTACACGAAAGGTTAAAAATGGATGATGCATGCTGAACTCTTTAATGTGTTTATCGTTGCCGCCAGCGAGGTGCTGACCTCCGAGCTAGGCATTCATATCAAACGTGGCCCCTTGAGTCTGCAGCGTGAGACTTATGTCACGGATGAGGTAACCGTACTTATCAGCCTGGTTGGGGATGTGTGGGGTATGGCTTTCTACGGTATGAGTTTCTCTACCGCCATAGCCATTCTCTCACGCATTCTGGGCCAGGAGTTCAATAACTTTGATGAGCTGGCCCAGAGTGGCATCGGCGAATTGGGCAACGTCATAACCGGCCAGGCCAGCACCAAACTGGCGGAACTTGGGCTGACTGCACAAGTCTCAGTTCCCACGCTGATCGTGGGAAAGGACACGGACATTTCGACGCTAGATATTGACCGCCTGGTCGTCCCCCTGGAAACAGAATTAGGCACCATTCGCCTTGACCTGGCCCTGCGTGAGGCTCAGGGTAATGGCGCGCCGGGCAACCGTAGGAGTTGGCCGCTGCGGGTCGTGGCCCCGGCGAGCAGGCAATAGGCACTGCGTAAAATTTGCGTAAAGACCGCACCAGAAGACTTAAGTCGCGTTGTATGCTGCCGATAATAGTACCAGACAGACATCAAGTTCTGAACAACAAGCGAGGAGGTAACATATAAGTCAGATTGTAGAGGTGTCTTGATCAGACGCACAGGCCGCCGGGGTTCGGGAACTGTCGCCCCGATCGGCTCACGCTAAACCCCTGATTAAGGGAAAACAGCAGACAGTTCAATTCCATACAACCCAATGCCTGAGCAATAGGGTAAGGATACCCGAAACTCAAAACCAAAAAACACGGAGGTGAACAAATGGCACAGGCAGATTTCACACGAATTGCAACCAACATCGGCGCGTTGAACGCGCTCCAGTCACTACGCAGTATCAACAGCAAATTGGGCGTCCACCAGCAGCGGCTGAGCACCGGCCGGCGCATCAACAGCGCGGCTGACGATCCGGCCGGCTTGACGATTGCCACCAAAATGTTGGCCCGCTCCGAAGGCCTGAAGGTGGCCCTGGATAACATCGGCGACGCCAAGAACCTGCTCTCGGTCGCCGAGTCAGGCTTGAGCCGTATCAATGATATCCTGGTTCAAATGCGCAACAAGGCTGAAGCAGCCGCCAGCGACACCCTGGGCACGTCGGAACGCGATGCCATCAAGGAACAGTTGACAGCTTACGTGGCCCAAATCGACGACATCGTTGAGCAGACCAAGTGGAACGGCCAGAAGCTCATTGATGGCAGCTACAATGGAACGGCCCTCACCTTCCAGACCGGCGCCGACTCGTCCGATACCACCACCCTCTCCGGTTTGATCAATCTGAAGGCTTCCGGTTCCAACCTGAACCTAGCCAGCCTGGCATCCAGCAGCACGGCTGCGGCCGGCTCAGATACCGCCTATGACATCCTGGCCGATGCCTCGGCCCCTTCGGGTGGTAACACCCCCAACTCCAACCTATCAGAACTGGCTTCGGGTACTTACACGGTAGAAGTTACCTACGGCGGCACCGCTGGCGACAGTTCCACGGTTCGGTTGTTAGATAGCAACAGCAATGCTTTACTGATCGATGCCAATGGCGATCCTGCCAGTGGGGATGCAGTAGATGCAGTGACCTCAGCTTTCGACCTGTCCGGCACCGGCACGCAGGCTATCGACTTTGGGAATGGCCTGGCAGTTACAGTCAACAAACTTGGCACTGCCTCACCCGCCGCTAATGGAACCTATACTGCCACCGTGACTTACACCAAGTCCGGCACGTATTCCATCGCCGGGGATCCATCCAATGCTGACGACTTTGGCACCTACATGGACACCGTTCAATCGGCGCTGGACACAGTCTCCGGCCAGATGTCCAAGGTCGGCGCGCTGATGGGCCGCTTGACCTTCAAAGAGGACCAGGTTTCGGTAGCCCAGGTCAACGTCGAAGCTTCCTACAATCGCATTATGAACGCCGACATGGCCTTCGAGCAGCTCGAGGCCACCAAGATGAGCATCCTGCAGCAGACGGCGATCACGATGCTGGCCCAGGCCAACGTGGCTCCGCAGGGCGTGTTGAGCCTCTTCCGGTAAACTGGACTGACAGGACCGGCAGAGAAGTCATCAGGGGGGCTGATCAGCCCCCCTGATGGCAACAAGACGGCAATCCAAAAAAGGTAACGGAAAGCGAGCCATGTCAGACATTCAAACGGTAACTCAAACCTATCGAACCAATCAAGTCAGCAGCGCCGGCCCCCTGGACCTGGTGCTGATGACTTACGACGCGGCCCTGATTGGCTGCGGTCAGCGCAATCTGCAGCGCACCACCCAGGCCCTGTCCCTGCTGCGCAACGCCCTCGACTTCAGCTACGACGAGGAAATCGCCATGGGCCTGTTCCGCTTGTATCAATACTGCGCCGAGCTGGCCCGCCAGGGGGAATACGACCAGGTCGCCCTTCTTTTACGTGAGCTGCGAGAAGCGTGGACTCAGGCCAAAGCCCAGGCAGAACAAGACGCCCACCAACCTTCTGTCGCCAACCCACATCCTTCGGCGACAGGTACGTGTCGAATTGATCCGCCGCCTCGGCTAATGACCATGGTGGCGTGAGTGTAGCGTGGCTGGGGACTAAAGGCCAAAGTATACAGCCCCAGCCTTTGATTAGGAGATTTACTATGGCCGGAATCAGTGGCGTTTCAACAGGTGCATCATTGAATGACGCGGCCGGAATAGAAAAACTGATCCAGCAAATGATGGTCTTGGAGCAACGACCGGTCACCCAGTTACAGCAACGCAAGGACGAACTTGAGATTCGCCATGCTATCTTCGATGACATTACCCAAAAAATGGAAGCGGCCCGTTCGGCCATCAATGCGCTGACCGCTAGCAGTACGGGCGCTTTTAAGCAATACTCAGCCAGCAGCAGCAACGAGAGTGTGGTTGATGTTTCGGTGGGCACTAACCCGGCCGCCGGGCAATATGACATTGTGATCGACCACCTAGCTCAAGCTCACCAACTCAGCTCGAACCAGGTAGCGCAGGCTGGCGAGGCGCTCGGCTGGTCGGGTACCTTTGTCATCGGCGGCGCGGCGGCGCGGGCCGTGGCCGACAAGAGTATTGTAGAGAACACCGTCGCTGATTTCGGGGCTGGGGGCAGCATCCGTAGCGGCCAGCGCGAGTTAGGCACCGGCCAGTACTACGTTGAGGTACGCTATTATCAGGATACCACCTGGCAGTTTCGTTTGGTAGATGAGGACGGCAGTGCAGTAAGCATTGACGACGCTGAGGATACAGACACGGCAATGACCACAGCCTGGCAAGACCTGGCCCAAGTAGCTGGCACCACCTTCGATACCGGGCGTGGCCTTACAATCGGGTTTGGCAATGGCCCTTATACAGCAGGCCTGAAGGGGACTGGAGCTGCCAGCGTGCATTACACAGCCCAGGGGGCCAGCATCACCGTCGCAGCGAGTGAGAGTCTCAACGATATTCGGGATGCCATAAACGCTGCGACTTACGCCGAGGGGAACCAAGTTGTGGCCAGCGTAGTTGATCGCCGGCTCATTCTCACCGGCTCTCGCAGTGGCAGCAGCGCCTCCGTCGCCTTTACCGATACTACCGGCACGATCATGACAGGCAATCTGGGCATGGACAGGCGGTCGGCGGCTGGCGCTCAAGACCTGGCCAGTGACAATGGCGTAACCAGCTTTGGGATCGCAAATCTGCTCAGTTTCACCGGCGGAGAACTGAACGGGCAGGTAGACCTCAGCCCCGGTCGCTACTACGTCGAAATTGGCAGTGCTGATCACGCCAATCAATTTCGATTGGTGGACGCTAATGGAGATGCAGTTGCAATCGCCAGTTCTAATGGTGGGACAATGGCCACAACCGACTGGATCGATATCAGCGATGGCATCTACGATACCGGCCGGGGACTGACCCTTAGCTTTGCCGGGGGCGGCACCTACACACCCACAACGATTGGGAGTAATGCAGCCAACGTTTCGTATGACACGGCGATCCTCCAGTCTCCGCGCGATGCAACGTTGACCGTAAATGGGTTGAGTATGAACCGAGGGGGCAATGTGGGGCTGACCGATATCATCCAGGGGCTCAGCCTGAATCTGCATGCTCCGGGCAACTCCAAGATCGGGGTTACTCGTGACAGCGATGCGGTGATGACCGGTGCCCGTACTCTCGTGAATAAGGTCAATGACTTGTTGGCCTATATACGAACCAAAACCGAACCGCAATTGGACCAGTCATCATCGGTTAACAGCGCCCAGCCCATCTACAAACAGGCACCCCTCTCTAGCGACTGGACTTTGCGCGGGTTACGCCGCAACTTAACGTTTGACCTGCTGAGTACCTATAGCGGGGCCGCGCCGGGTGCTCCCAGCACTTTAGCCGATATTGGCATCACACTGGATGATGACGCGGAAGGTAGCCTGGCCTTTGAAGTTTCAAACCAAAGCGCCCTGGAGTCGGCATTGAGCCAGGATTTTGAAGGAGTATCAGACCTTTTCGATCACATTCTCGGTCAGCTTGAGCAACGCCTTGCCACCTATCTGGATGGGGATAATGCTTACATTGCATCATCTCAGAATGGCATTGACGATCAAGTTGACCAGATAGACCATCTTATCGAGAGCGCTCAAGCCCGACTGGCTCGCAGAGAGGAATCCCTGCGCAAGCAATTCTTTGGCTATCAGGCCCAAATCATGTCCATGCAATATGAATCCCAATCTATGCAGACCCTTATGTTCGGCTCCCTCTACAACCAACAAATGTGAGCAAAGGAGACCTCAGTCGGCCTATAGAGGCGCCTTTGCAGGAAAGGAGAAATGGGATGGACCCCATAAAACCGATCGAGAGTATACTGGATGACATTCAGAGACAGAGCTTCGGCCTGGCAGAGGTAGTCCAGGACCGCTACTGGCAGCAACAAGCTCAAGAAGTGCCCCCCGTAGAGACGAGTGAGGACACCTCTGAAATTGTGGCGAATCGCCACGGTCAGGCTGAAGAAAAAAAGGCGCCGAGGAGACTACGCCGCACCTACGCTGAGTTCGAGGTAAACCAGGAAACACGCACGGTGACTGTACGCATCATAGATGCCGAAAGCGGCAAACTGATTCGCACTGTTCCACCGGAAGAGTTGGCGAGAGAGATTGCCAGGGGAAAACTTGCCCCCAGCCAATTGCGCCAGCGTGCCACACTGGTGTAAAGACCTCAGAGTCCTTGATATGCCTGCACAATCGAAAACCAGCAACCGTCGGTCTGTTTTCGATGACTATACCTATCTTCAGTTCATAATCAGCGAAAAGACAGGACGGATTCAGGTAAACATTATCGATAACGCCAGCGGTCGTGTGGTACATCACATCTCTTCCGGAGAATTAGAGGAGATCATTCAAGACTACATCTCATTGCACACGGTAAGATCCTTTGTGCAGTTGGGGGCCAGGGGAAATGGGAAAATCCAATAAATCCAGGGTATCGATTACATTAGGCACGTCACCGGTGATAAATCAGTTAATGCTTGCCCTGGCGCTTGGGTTCAGCTTGCTCAGCAGTTCAGCTTGCCGGGTAGAGATAGGTACGGGGAAAGCAATCGCTGCTCAGAGCGAAGCCGTGGCTCCCACGCCAGTTGAGGGGCCACACACAGAAAATGTTACGACGACCTACCCGGTCCCGCCAATGCTCCCCCCCACACCCTCGCCTTCGACACCCGCACCGACATTCACCCCCATACCTCCCACCCCAACCGCCACACGCACTCCCCTCGTCCCCGCACAAGGACCACCCGATCACATCCTGGCCCCGGCCATTGGACTTGATGCCGCGGTGATGCCGGTCGGGTGGGACGTGGTAGAACGCGACGGCAATCAGATCTCCGTCTGGACTGTGCCGGATGATGCGGCCGGCTGGCATCAGAACAGCGCCTGGCCCGGGCACGGTGGGAACGTGGTCCTCTCTGGCCACCATAACCTGGGAACCGAGGTCTTTCGTCACCTGGTAGACTTGCAGCCTGGAGACGAGGTTATTCTCCACGCCGATGATCGAGACTATCCTTACGTGGTAACCGATCGGTTTATCCTGCCCGATCGCGACGTGTCTGAGGAGCAACGCCGCCAGAATGCCCAATGGATCCTGCCCACCACAACCGAGCGACTGACCTTAGTTACCTGTTGGCCCTATACTGACAACAGCCATCGAGTGATTGTGCTGGCCAATCCTGCCTCCAGCTAAAGTTGGACACGTGCTATTGCCTACTGGCTCGACCACAGTTGGAGTTTAGGGGGCTCACTGGGCAGGTTGTTCATCGCCTCTTGCTGTAAGGCCAGCCATTGATTGGGGTCGTATTGTAGACCCTTTTCTTGGGCCCAAGCCTGCGCAGCGAAGCTAAGCACGCCGACAGCGTTGGGGTGCCCCAGTTCAGCCTGAGATTTTCCCTCATTCTGCAAGGCTATGTGAACTTGTCGAGGAGTGTAGTCGGACAAATTGGTATCGGCCCAGTTGACGAATTGCTGGCCAGTGGTAGGTTGGTATCGGTAGAGATATTCGCGGATTTGGTCTTCGGGGGAGCGGCTGGCAGCCGGGGAACTGCAAGCGGCAAGGATCGAGGCCAGCAGAAACACAAGCAATAGAGTTTCAAGCTCGTGAGTGGGAAGCTTGAGATTTGTCATTTTACCGCTCTCCATCTATTACTGGCTCTCTGCTGTCCTCTGGAAGGTGAGCAGGTAACTCACGTGGTGTTTACCGGGTAGCCCAAGGCCGGTGACTACGTCGCTGTCGCCCCCCTTTACGTAGACTCGATATTTTCCCAGGTAATTGTACAGAGGCGCGTTGGCAGCATATTCGGGAGGCGGCTTGTCTTCGGTGACCATGACCGCCTCGCCATCGTCCCAGGCCAGGGCCACCGGCTGGCCTACGATGCGCCGACCCCCTTCATCAAGAACCTCAACGAAGACGTGGTGTAACAAGTTCGATTCCTGTTCGTCCCAATAGCGAGCTGCCACCAAGCGATACAGCGACTGTCCCGCTTCCGGCTCCGCCCGGATAAGCCCGATGTCTAAGTCATCCAGGCGGGGATCCCATACGAGCTGCTGACCATTACGATCAACGATGGACACGTCGGTCGGGCCCGGGGTAAGAGCAGGGACAGGTGTTGGAGTAGTTGGCTGAGACATGGCAGGTGATGGCGCGTTGATAGTCACTGCCCCCGTTTGACCTGTGGCCGCCACTTCGCGCCCCGTTTCATCCATCAGCGTAACGCCCCATGAGCCATTGCTTCCATTCGGCGGTGTATAACTTCCCCGGTAGGGATGCTCCGGGGACAGGGAGAGCGGCCAGCGGATCACCTCACGGCCGTCCTGCCACAAAATCAGTTGACCTGTCATAGAGCGAGTACTGGCCGCTGCCAACTGAACTGAATCGTCTGCCACCCCCAGATTCAGTGCTGCGGTCTCATTGGCAAAGCTAAATCCACCCATATCGCCCACTGCATACCACCGTTCCTGCCAGGTTACCGACTGACCGGCATCCAGCACTGACTCGTCCCAGAAGGTAGGAGCTATACCACCCCATAACTCAAAGTAGCTACTCCCATCGTCAGTCCAGTGTATGGGGTCCATGTTCTCTGGTCCAAAGATTTTCGCTCCACGTGCCACCTGGTATGGGAAGACGCGCACCACACCCAGATGAGTGTTGTGGTTATAGGCTCCCATATAGCCAGCCTGCGCCGCTGGCGCAGCGAAAACGCCCAGGTAATTTGTCCACGTCCCGTAGTCACTCAAATCGCGACCGGCGAACACCGGCCATTCCATTAGCTGACCCTCGCCGGGTAATGACGTATCACCCGTCGAGTGGACGACGACCTGATCTACCGGCAGTATAAATCTGAGTCCCGGCCCTACTTGCCGTGAACCCAGGCCAAACATCCCGTTGAGCCAGAATTTATAGGCTATGGGTGCACCAGTGGGATTGGTGATCTTCGGAGTCAGCGTAAAATAAGCGTGGTCGCCATCCAGGCTGATGGTGATCTCCGAACGCAGGCCCGAGTGTTCTTCAGTGTCAGCCAGCCTCACGCTGGCGACGCCTCCCGACTGCTGGAGTTGATAGTCCCACGGCGACGCCTCACTCAGGCCATGTTCGTCAACAGGTAAAGCCCACTCCATACCTCCAGTTGCCAACCACCAACCTCGGTGGCCCCAGGTAGTGGGTTTGATGACTGGATTCTCGTAGAACAGGTTTTTTCCACTCGCTTTGTCTAACCAACGATAGATGCGGCCGCCTAAGTCCGGTAAAATCGTTAATTGGAGGTAACGATTCTCCAACACGATCGCTCGGTAAGTTTGTGGCGAGGGTGGTCCAACCTGGTCGTGGTTCAAGCGAGGATATGGATAAACCGGATCCTCCGGCGAGGTAGGCACCAGCGCTGACTGGTAATTATAAGTGCTGATAGTAAGCGTGCTTTCATAAACGCTGGGACCATCTGCTGCACTCGTTTGGATAATCGCCGTAGCAGTTGGCGTGGGAGGAGGTGGCTTGGGTGTGGCTGTAGGTAAAGCGGCTGTTGGCGATGGCGTGATTGTGGGTGTGGGCGGAGCCAACGTCGGCGACGGAGTAGGTGTGGGAGTCAATGGCATTGGCGTCGGCGACGGGGTTGCGCTGGGTGTAAAGGGAGTCGGCGTCAGGGATGGCGTCGCACTACGGGTCGGCGAGGGGGAGGTAAAGTCAGAGTCGCCAGGCGAAGATTGGGTCGGCGTAACGCTGGGAACAATAGGAAGCTTAGTAGCAGGGCTGTCGCCCATGGGTTGCTCCGTAGCTGCTATAGGACTGGTACTGACGATTAGGGTGCAGCCCGGTGCAATACTCAGCGTCAACGCGATAACAGCCATCAAAAGATTCCGGTTCATAACCAAGTCACCACCAATAAGTTTCGTAGATTGGGTATGGTTCACATCTTGCCAGAGATTGGTTTACACATTGGACCAGCGACGGAAGACGAATGACGAAAATTTGCCTTGGTCATTCGTCTTCCCCCATTCGGGGGACTTATAGGTCCGTCCTTCGTCCCGCCTACGCGGGGAAAAGTGTCAACCAGATTATGAACCATCCCGTAGATTGCCATCTAAGGTGTTCCGGCCTGATGGAAGGTAATCTGTAAATCATACCCCTCTGCACCTCTTGCCTTTACCGCCTGGCCGCTACCACCTGCCATGCTGACGGTGTAGACACCGGAAGGGGCAGTCAGGGGCATCGAAGCGCTATGGTCAGCCGTCCGCTCAGTTATCAGCAACGTCCAGCCGCCAGTCCAATCTACCTGCACCTGCTGCCCCCCTAACCGTCGACCGTTAGCATCAAGCACATCTATGTAGAGGTGGGGATACTCGCCGGCCGCCGTCTGCCACTGAGCTGTGATCACCTTCCACGCCGGGCCACGCCCGGCGGCAGAAATGATCTTGGTGCTCCGAGCGTCCATAGCTGGTTGGCTGGACGGCTGTGAGCGATTGGTTGAGTAATCGGGTAGCTGTAAGTTCCAATTCCCAGTTTCCGCTTTCCAATCCCTAACCTCGAAGCGACGCGGATCGGCTTTAAGAGCCTGCACGACAGGCAGAGTACTTCCATCAATCTTATACCAGGCGGCCGCTTCCCAGGCTGCATCCCAGTGGTTGCCAGCTCCGTTGGCCAGCAGCCAGGGTGTAAAAGCAAAGTAATAAGCAGGAGCGTCGTCGAGCATAGCGTGATAAGCGCGCAGGGTTAGATCGGTGACGTCGTCGTCGGTGACAGGCGGATAGCGTGGATCCTGGCGGTCGCCCGCTATAGCGCCACCTTCGGTGCTAATAATGGGAATGTAGTAGCCAAAACGATCGAAGAATATCTTCGCGTAGGCTTCGAACTTTCGAAAGCCATTAGAATCCTGGTGGATAGTGTCGCCCACATAGTAGCCACCCGGTTGGCGAGCGTTGGCACGAGCGGCATTGATCTCCTGTACCTGAGCTGGCGTCAGTTCTCGCCTGGCGACTTCCTCTGGGTCCAGGGGAATGCCTTGCAAATTGACTGGATCGTTTGGGTATTCGAGGGGATGGTTAAGGAAGTAGTTGTGCAGCGGCAGCCAGGCCTGAGCCAGCAGGTCAGTTCGATTGCGAGCAATGAGGCCGTCGAGAAAGGCTTCCAGAAAGCGTGTATCGTCATAGTCGCCACCCACGGCCAGCGCCGGTAAAGCGGGATAACCCCCAGCATTCTGAACCGCCTCAGCGGCCGGAATCCACAGGTCAAGTATACGGTTTACGCTGATTGGCTCACCGTCGGACCAACCGCCGGGAAAGCCGGCGATATTTGGTTCGTTATGTAGCTCAAAGTAATGCACCCCCATTGGACGAGCGGCCGCAACCAATGACCCAAGATTCTCATAGGGTTCGTTATAGGGTTTATAAACACGCAGGACGGGTTCCATATCGCGAGCCACGAGTTGTTGGATGAGATATTCGTGTTCAACTTTCGGGATGTCGCCCTGCATCAACTTGACCCATTTGATATTCATGGCAGCCATTTCTTCGACCAGGTGATCTACTATCTGTGGCGATTGAGCCAGGATGGTGGGGGCATAATGAATCCCGCGGCCGTTATCGCCACGCGGGCGTGGATATTCAGCTAACTTGCTGCCCGGTGTCAGCCTGGGCTCGGCGTTGTTAGGAGTCTGGCTGGCTGTTGCTTGTTGCCAGCCGTTCACTTCCTTCTGGTCCCAGCGCGGTTCCCCCTTGCGCGGGTGATTCTTTAAGGCGTCCACAATCGGCAGATGATTCCCCTTGCGATCGTGGTACCAGGCGTTACTTTCCCACACTGTGCCTCCAAAATATTCTAAGGCTTTTTGGGCGATAAGCCAAGTGCAAGTGTTGAAATAGTATTCAGGTGCCTGGTCGAGCATATATTCATAGGTTTGCAGTGTCCACTCCATCTGGGTTTGTTCATCCACACAGGGATAGCGCGGGTCCTCGCACGATCCGACGGTAGCCCCACCTTCAGTGCTGATGAGGGGAATTTCGAAGCCAAAGAGCTCCACGAATTGATCGTGATAACCGATGAAATAATGAAACCCAGTTACGTCGAGGGTCGGATCATCGCCAACGTAGCGCCCTCCAGGCTCGTGCTGATGGGCCCGAGCCTGGTTGATGCTGTAGACCTGGTGTTCGTCTAGATTGTAGCGGGCTATTTCGGCGGTGGTCAACGAACGACCGGTCAGATTGACTTCGTCCATAGGGTAATCAGGGGGATGGTTCAGAAGATAGTTATGCACTGCTCCCCAACTTCGATACAGGATATCGGTGTTACCTTGAGCTTTAATGGCGCGCAGGAATTGCTGGAAGAAACTATCTTCCCAGCCTGGAATGCCTTTGCCTATTGGAAAGATTGAGGGCAGTGATGGATAGCCGCCACGAGCTTGAATTTCGCGAGCGGCAGGCGCCCAGATGGCAGCCAGGTACTCGGCGTCCTGATCCCGACCATCACACCAGCCGCCGTTCGAGTCGGGTATGTCGGGTTCATTGTACAATTCATAATAGTAAACGCCCATGGGTAGATAATGATCCACCATCCGGCCTAAAGCGCCCAGATCTAGTGGCTCATTGCAGGGTGTGTAAATGCGTACGACGGGCATAATGTCGTTGGCGACCAATTGTTGCACCAGGTAGTCGTAATCACGCCCATCAACCTGGTCGTTGAGGAATTTCACCCACTTGATACCCATCTCCTTGATTTCATTCACAAAGTAATCTGTGGCTTCATCGCTCTGGCCATATATGTGGGTGCTCCAATGGATGCCCCAGCCATTGTCATTTTTAGGACGCGGGTAGGCCGAAAGAGGTAAGGGGCCGTCAACTGTCCTGACCTGTGCCCCCTCGTATGCACCAGGAATTGAGTTTGGCGCCTGATCGTGAGGCAAACCAGAGCCTGTGGGAGACTGGGCCCGAACAGTCGCCACGGTGATACTCCCGAAAGACAGAACCAGAACTGCGCTAATGCTTAACCTGCAAAGTGCGGCAGACCACAGATAGGAAATCATGCTCCTCTTTCTCGACCTGACAAAACGCAGGCTGGAAGGGAGGCCCCCTTCCGGCCTGCGTTGCTTAGAGTTATCGCTTGAGATTGACCAAGTCCTGTAACATCTCGTCCGAGGCGGTAATCACCCGGCTGTTAGCCTGGAACCCGCGTTGAGCGACGATCATACTGGTGAACTGTTGGGCGAGTTCCACGTTTGACATCTCCAGGTAGCCGGCCGAGATTTGGCCTCGGCCATCCTGACCGGGCAGGCCGATCTGGGCAGTGCCGGAGTTAGCTGAAGGTGAAAAGAGGCTCTGGCCCATCTTCAGCAAACCACCTGAGTTCAGAAACTTGGCCAGAGCGATCTGCCCCAGGCGGCGGTTCAAACCGTTGGAGAAGATGCCTATGATTTCCCCGCTACTGCCCACATTGAAGGTAGTCAATGAGCCCGGTGGGAGTCCATCCTGGCTTGACGGGTTGACGTTGCTTAATCCCATTAACTGGGTGATGTTTGAAAGATCAAGCTCGACATTGGCTGGACTATCAGCTCCATTTGTAAATGCGATGGAGAGAGATGTAGCGGGGTTGCCAGTGCCATAGCTGCCATCGCTGCCAAAAGTGACTGTGGTGCCCGCCGGCGTAATGCCACTGATGTCCGGGTCGCTTTCGCTGGCGGCCCACGTCCACTGGTTAGCTGTAGCAGTTTTTGTAAAGGTCAAATCGAGATTGTGCAGAACACCCAGCGAGTCGTAAACGCCGATGGTTGCCGCGACTGTCGTACCGGCGAGGGCCTCGGCGTCCAGATTGCCACGTAGATCGACCTGGCTGGTAGGGCGGGCCATGCTTTGGCCAAACGGAATCTGGATACTGGACAGTGGTTGGCTTGTGTCGATGTTGCCACTGGCATCGGCTTTCCAGCCCAGTACTTTCATACCTGTAGATAAGTTGAGCAATGACCCATCCAGACCGATGTCCATGTTTCCATCACGAGCGTAGAGAGGGCCATCGCCACTATCAAGGACAAAAAAACCGTCTCCCTGGATAGCAAGATCAGTCAACTTGCCGGTATCTTGCAGGCTGCCTTGAGTGAAGAGTGTATCCACTCCACTCAAAGTCATGCCCAGTCCGATCTGAATCGGGTTGAGTCCACCCAAGCCATTTCGCGGTGCACTGCTGCCGCGTAATGTCTGGTTGAGCAATTCCTGAAACGAGACACGGCTGGCTTTATAGCCAGTGGTGTTAACATTGGAGATATTACTGGCAACCACATCCATAAAGGTTTGGTGGTTACGTAAGGCTGCAATTGCCAGAGACAATGAACGCATCATTTGGGGTTCCTCCTGTAAATTCCCCAGCCTCCTCAGAGAGGGCCAGCTAGGTGCTAGTTGTATATTGCTTCGAGATTAAACTGTATGTCTTGCTCTTGATTACTTGTTACGTCAGTACCACGCTGTCAATATTTGTGAATACATTCTCCTTTCTGCTTTCCCCATCCAGGGCCGTAATGACCACGCGGTTTTTGACGCTGACGACCAGAGCCAGATCATCCATCAAGATGAGCGACTCGCGGGAACCTTTGCCAGCCGCTCTTTCAACTGCCTGCTCCAAACGAGTCGCCCGGTCGTGGTCAAACTGGATATTCCGTGACTCAATGCGACGCTGAGCATGCGATGAGAAGCGAACGGCCGGGGAACGGCCCAATTCTCCTTGCAGGATGTTCTCAAAGCTGGCCTCGCCGGATGGGGCAATCGGTGGGTTCCGTTGAGAAGACCGATTGTTGATGTCTTGTATGGGTGTGGTCGAAAGCACAACTTTCTCAACCATCGTCATCCCCCCGACTGTGACCCTGGCACTTGAACTGACTGCACCGTGTCGAGCATCACGTCCCGCCCTTCTACGTCCAGGGTGACTTTGCCATCCGCTACGTGCAGGCCCGAGACGAGACCGGTCACCATGTCCCCCTCACTGGTCAGCCCACTCACCGTTTTACCGATGAGAGCGCTTGCTTCAGTCAGGGTCTGTGCAGCTATCAGGTTGTTCAACGTTTCATTCATTTGCGTGAGCTGGCTTAGAGAATTAAACTGCGCCAACTGAGCGATGAAGTCTTTGTCTTCCATTGGCTTGAGTGGATCTTGGTTTTTAAGTTGAGCCAGCAAGAGCATCATGAATGCATCCTGGTCCAGCCCTTTCACCTGAGGCTGGGTTGAACTGGATGCTTGCTGCTGGGTAGTCGTAGCGCCGACAGGGCGGACGCCGTTGATTGTCATAGAACACCTCCTACACCTGATAGTCCACTGTGTATAGATTGCTTCTCCAAGTAGCGGCCAGGCGAGAGTTCGTCGATTCATTCACGTCGTCGGGTGAAGTTACACTACGCCGGTGCTCCGGTGTGCCAGCCCATCTGCCGGGCTGGCGACTTGGTGCATCGAACGCCGACGTATCGCTGCCGACCGCGACTGTCAAGCCACCTACCTGCAAGCCTTGAGCGATGAACGCTGCTTTGAGCTGTGGCAGGTGATTCTGGATCAGCGATTGAGCCTGGGGAGTTTCGGCCAGCATGCGCACAGCCACGTCGCCATTAGCCACGTGTAGTTGCACCAGGACCTGTCCCAGTGACTCTGGATGCAATTGCAAGCGTGCTTCAGATTCACCCTCCCATCTCACCAGCCTGACGGCGTCGCCAATCGACATAGGCGGTACTACTTGCGGTGCGACCGGCCTGACCTCGATCCGAACGGGCGGCTCGACTATAGTGTGTGCTGAGTTAACGGCAACCGGGATGGGTGTATCATCTTTGGGCCGGTCACCCGCCAACGGCGCGAAAGCAGTCGCTTTCTGAGCTACAACTTCCGGCCTGGTGACACTCTCACGCGGCGGTGCCGCGTAGGTTTGGGCGACTGCGGGAGCCGTAACCTCCTCGGCTGGCAAGGTCGTATTTCTCTGCAAAGGAGACATAGGACGCCCGGTAAGTTGATCAGGACTGGTGCCAACTGCCTGGTCGGGCGGAGCTGTGAAGCGTGTTGCTTCGGGTGATGTGGCAGGAATACTGGGAGCCCTGGATTCGATTACGCCGGCGGTCTGATCGGCATCAGGGGAAGTCGCCACCAGTTTCCCTGTGTCAGGACGATGTATGATCGGAGAGAAGATAGTAGGCGCGCCGGTGAGAGCCTCATCGCCGTCCCGCTCGTTGATCTTCGCCTTTTCTGCCGGTGGAAGGGAGTTCTCAGTTGCAACCGGCTCATCACCAGGCTCAGTGGGTTGGCATGCTGTGACGCCTTGACCCACGGCTGCCTGCAGCACGCTCAAGATAGCGGAGAGAGTGTGTGTCCACGCTTCTTGGGAAGGCATGGGTGAAGCCTTTACTGTAAGCTCCGGTGCGGCTTCGGGCCCGGCTGTGTCTTCCTGGCCGGATGGATATGGGCTGGCGACTGTCAGGGGTTCAGTTGGCCCGGCTTCTCCGTCCCCGCTTGCGTTAGCAGCAGGTAGGCTAAAGGCCAGGTTGGTCTGCCCCGGGACGCTGGTCAAAAGTGATGCGAGTATCTGTTCGAAGTCGAAATTTGCGCCAAAGTCCGCAGTAACCGGTCTTTGTTGGCCAGGTATAAGCAACTGATTGGGCACAACCGAAAATGTTGCAATGTTCACGAATTAATCACCTCCTTTCTCTTAGGAGCTTTCTCGGAAAGTCCTTTATCATCTAAGTGCCTGGCCTGACGGAACACGGACCACGCAACACGTTCGTAGTGCGTATTGCGTATTCCGTTTATCTTCAGCCACCACGACCAGTTTCCGAGAACTCTCTTAGAATAATGTCAGTTAAGTACCTTGTCGTCGTCATGGTCGATTTTGGCGTATGTAATCATCACCTCCTTTCCGATTTCGAGCTTTCTCGGAAAGTCATTTACCATCGGACAGCTACGCTTAACGCAATATGAAACACGTTACGTAGTGCGTATTGCGTATTCCGTTTTAATCCGAGGCAATCGACTATTTCGCGGGAACTCTCATTTCTAGAACTCTCATTTCTAATGGTAGCGACCTGCGCATCACCGCGTGTCGCGTACGACGGATTTCAACAGCGAAAGCTTCATCTCTGCCAATTGGGCCAGTGCCTGGTAGCGCAGGCCCGTTTCGGCTAAGGAACTCATCTCCAGGTCGATATCCACATTGTTGCCATCGTTGCGCAAATTGCTATTGTGTGGGTCAACTGCAATGAAAGACGACATTGTCGCGTCACTGTGGCCTAAATGAGAGACGTCGGTCGTTTGCAGCGGAAGGCTGGGACTGGAATCGCCTTGGAGCGCCTGCTGCAACTGGCTTTCAAAGCTCACATGCTGCGCTTTGTATCCAGGTGTGTCAACGTTAGCGATGTTCTGGGCTGTGAGTTTCTGGCGCAGCGTAAGTCCGTCGAGAGCGAAGGAGAGAGCTCGCAAAGCCAAGTCGTTGAAGAGAGGATCAGGCATGGTTTACTCCTGTCATTCCAGTGGTCAGTAGATGTCTAGGCTACCCACTCACGGTATTCATCGCGCAAACCGAGAACACGCGGTACATAGCTTTGGGTTTCGCGATAAGGCGGTACGCCTCCCCAACGATCCACTGCGCCGGGGCCGGCATTGTAAGCAGCTAAGGCCAACGTCACATCACCGCCATAACGATCGAGCAGTTGGCTCAGGAAACGGGCACCGCCGTCAAGGTTTTGGGCTGCGTCAAAGGGATTCATCACGCCAAGCTGTTGGGCGGTATCATCCATCAGTTGCGTCAATCCCTTCGCCCCGGCATGGGAAATGGCCAGGGGTGAGAAATTCGATTCGGCCTGCACAACTGCTTTCAGCAAAGCCGGGTCCAGATCATGGCGCTGGGCGGCAGTTATGATCAGATCATCGAAGACGGACGGCTGAGCATGGAGCGACGGGCCGTCGGAGTTACCTACACCTGACCGGGCCGTGGTTAATAAGGTTTGCAGGTCGCCGAGCACAGTTTGATACAACGCCTTCTGCAATTGAGTGAGAACAGGTTCGAGCATAGCAACGCCTCTTGTAATTGATTTCAAAAGGGTGTAAGGGTGTATTTAAAATGGGTTGGTAGGGGCAGGTCTTCCCCAGAGGGGATCTATGGATGCACCTGCCCTGGACACCCGCCAGGGGTGTCCCTACAACCGAAATGGAATGCGCCCATTTCAAAAGGGTTATTCTCTATGTGTCACGGGCATAGCGGGTGATGACAATGTCATCAACGGCGCGAGCTTCCCGACGCAGCAATTCTCTGGCCTGTTGGGCCTGGAAACGCTCACGCAAATTTTCCAACACTTTCTGATCTTTCATGGTTTCGACCAACTCTTGCCGCTTCACCTCCATCTGCTCCCTGGCCTCTTCTACCCGTGCTGTCTGCTGGGCCACGTGGTTTTTGAGCGTGTCGAGATATTGTTGCCCTAGCTGGATAACCTCACAGTTGAGCGGTCCCTGCTGCTGTTGCTGGCACAGCGCCTCTATCTCCTGGTCCTCAGCCTGCGCCAGGTATAACAAGGCCTCTACTTCATGTTGATAAGCTACCTTGCGACGGGCAAACTCCATTTCGAGTGTATCAACCACATTGGACTTGTAATCAAGCACTGGTTGCAGCCGGAAATGCTTTCCGTCAGCCATCAATTATCTTCCTCTACACTGGCCTGAATCTCGGCATGGGCAATAGCCATCAGTTGAGTAAGGGTTTCCTCATAGGGTGTAGCAGTGTTGGCACCCTGGCGAAGGAAATCTAGAATCAAGGGCATCAAAGTGACGGCACGGTCTATGCCGGGGTTGGAACCTTCGACGTAGGCGCCGATGTTAATCAGATCACTGGCCTTGTTGTAGGTAGCAAGTAGATCCCGCAGTTGGCCGGCCGCTTTCCTATGGGCCTCGTCGGTGATGGCAGGCATCACGCGGCTTACGCTCCCCAGTACATCTATGGCAGGGTAGTGATTCTGGCCCGCCAGCTCACGTGATAACACGATGTGACCATCGAGGATGGAACGCACGGCATCGGTTATGGGCTCGGTCAGGTCGTCAGATTCAACCAGAACGGTATAAAAGCCGGTTATGGTACCTCGCTCGCTCGTACCGGTGCGTTCCATGAGCTTGGGCAATAGGGCAAAGACCGAGGGAGTATAGCCCTTCATCGCCGGGGGTTCACCTATAGCCAATCCGATTTCGCGCTGCGCCATAGCAAACCGAGTGACAGAGTCCATCAAGAAGGTAACATCGTGCGCCTGATCGCGAAAATACTCGGCAATGGCAGTGGCTACCCATGCACCTTTTATACGCATCAGCGCCGGCTGGTCGCTGGTGGAGACAACCACCACCGAGCGAGCCAGGCCGTCCTCTCCCAAATCGCGCTGGATGAACTCCTGTACCTCGCGGCCTCGCTCGCCGATGAGCGCAATGACGCTAATGTCGGCGCGGGCATGGCGGGCGATCATGCCCATCATCGTACTCTTGCCCACACCACTACCGGCGAAGATACCGAGGCGCTGCCCTTTGCCAACGGTCAAGAAAGCGTCAATCACGCGCACGCCGGTTACCAGGGGCTGGCTGATGGGAATGCGCCCCAATGGCGGCGGGGCAGTGCCTGCAGCGGGATACGTGCTGGGACAAACAATCGGCCCTTTACCGTCGATGGGATGGCCAAGCCCATTCAAAACCCGGCCCAGTAGCGCCTCGCCAACCGGCACCCGAAAGGAAGAACCAGTGGCACGTACTGTGCTACCTGGCGCGATGCCTCGCATTTCGCCCAGCGGCATCAGGAGGATGCGGTCGTCACGAAAGCCCATCACCTCGGCCGCGATTTCAGTTGCTCCTTCTTCCGCGCTGATATAGCACAGCTCGCCAACCTGAGCATGTAAGCCTTGGGCCTCAATCGTGAGGCCGATGACTTGGGTCACTCGCCCCCGCCGTACGAAGGTGTCTGTTTTAGCCAGCACCTGATGATAGGCTTCCCAGTTGAGGGCTTTGAGCATCACTCTCCTACCTCTTCAAACGCAAGCTCTACTTGCGCCAATTGCGTTTCGAGCTGAGCATCGATAGTGCCGCCGCCGGCCTCGATCAGGCAGCCGCCTCGGCCAATACGTTTGTCGGCAACCAGATCCCAAGTGGAGCCAAGTTGTTGAAAAGAGGCAACCGCCTCCCAATGTGGGCTGAGCACGTCGTAATCCAGTGGGTTGACTCGGATGCGGCAGGTCCCTTCCACGCCCGCTGTCTCAATAGCCCGGGCAACGATATCAGTCACTACACTCGGATTGATTTTTAACTCTTTGCCAATGATCTGCTCAGCAATAGCTACCGCGAGGCGTCCGATCTCGGCACGGCTGTCGCGTAGAAACTGATCGCGAGCTTCGACGGCCGACTGGGCCAGACTATGGAGTGTGGCAAGAGCCTCGGCCAGTTCAGCCTCCACTGCCTGGTGCGCTTCTGCATAGCCGGTCTGCCAACCTTCCTGCCGTGCCTCCTCCTGCCAGGTAACTACCTTCAAGCGTGCTTGATTCAGCATTGCCTCAACGTGCTCCTGCGCCTCGGTTACCAGGGCTGATGTCGCCTGTTCGGGAGCGGACTGGGCAGCACCACCTTCGCTATTCGCTCCCGGACCATTAAGCACAAGTCGTACCGGTTCTACGACAACGCTGTGATCAGTATCAAAGTTGGCAGACTTAAGTATCTTGGTCATAAATCAGTTTATTTGTAGGTCAATAAGGCACACAGGTTAGACAATGATCTCATCGTCTCCACCCCTCGAGATCACGATCTCCTCGGCTGCCTCCAGTTGGCGGATCACGTTGACGATGCGTTGCTGCGCTTCTTCCACATTACGCAGCCGTACAGGGCCGGTAATGGCCAGATCCTCCTTGAGCAACTCGGCGGCTCGTTTGGATTGGTTCCGGAAGATAAGATCCCGCACCTCTTCGCTGGCCCCCTTGAGAGCCAGGATCAGATCTTTGCTGTCCACATCGCGTAGTATGCGTTGGATCGTGCGGTCATCAAGAGCTACAATATTTTCAAAGACGAACATCTTCTGGCGGACCTCTTCAGCAACTTGAGGTTGGCTTTCATCCAGGGCGTCTAAGATGGCTTTCTCTGTGGCGCGGTCCACCTGGTGAAGGATGCTGACCAAAGACGTTACGCCGCCCGAGAATGCATAGTCCTGCTGTGTCAGCAACGCCGACAACTTATCTCTCACGCCAGCTTCCACCCCTTTGATCACATCCGGCGAGACGCGGTCCATAACTGCAATACGGGTGGCCACTTCGCCTTGTAGCTGCTCGTCCAGATTGATGATGACAGACGCCGCTCTAGCCGCTTTCAGATGGGATAGGATAAGCGCGATAGTTTGCGGGTGTTCATTCTTCAGAGAATTGGCAAGCTGGGCCGGATCGGCCTCATTCAAAAAATCGAAGGGAGCCCCTTGTGAGCGCCTCTGCACGCGTTCGATGAACTCCTGCGCCTTCTGATTGCCCAACGCACGCGACAGCACCTCCCGTGCGTAATCCATACCGCCGGCTGCTGTTCCCTCGCTTACGAATGACATATGATAACACTCTCGTACTATCTCCTCTTTGACCTTGCCTGGTACTGAGCCCATGCCGGCGATCTCCATGGTCAGCAATTCGATCTCATCGTCTGCACAGTGTTTAAGAATCTGAGAAGCGGCCTCTTGACCGAGCGTGATCAGTAGAGCGGCTGCCTTCTGCTTGCCGTTGAGTGCCAGCTCAGTCATAGCTTGCTCGCCTCCTCATGAGTCAACCAAAACTGAATGATTTGTGCCAGGGTCTCAGGCCGATTTTTCGCCACTAACTGCACTTGGCGCAACATCTGCGCCTTTTCGGCTGCTACCTGTTGCCTGATATCGAAAGTTGGCGGGCCAATAGCCTTTAATTCCGATGATTGCTCACCTTGCTTAGATCTCTCTTCGGTTAACCGACTAACCTCTTGCAGCAAAGCTACACGGGGGTCTACCTCTTCAATCAATTTGACTGAGCGTGCACGCAAGCTGCGCTGCATTCTGCGTACGGCTAAGAACAACGCAAGCAAGGCTATCGCTACAGCGCCCCATTGGGCCAACTTAAGATAGAATGCTCGCTGCTGGGCCGCCTGCATGGCGACTTCCTGCTGGCTATAAAAGCTGTGGTCAAAGGGGACACTCTTCACAGTAAGCACATCACCGCGCGTCTCGTCCACACCAGCGGCGGCAATCGTGGCATTCTGAATAGCTTCGAGGGTTACAGTGTCGGTGATATTATCAACTAACACGGATACCGACAGCCGCTCTATCTTTCCCCTGGCTGGAATGACATGCGATACTGAACGCGACACTTCGTAGTTGGTAGTTATGTCAGATCGTTGATAGCCGCTGCCGTTAGTGCCAGTGATTTCGGTCTGATAGGATGTTGCTGGGGACGAGATGTTGCTGTCCACGCCTGGGATACCGGCAGGGGTTGTACCGTTGCCGCTGTAGCCCTCGTTCACCTGGCGCGAACTACGCACCACGCTTCCCTGATCCCCCGGCAGATAGGTCTCACTTTCAGTTTCTACCTGATCCCAGTTGAGATCGGCACTGACACGGACGACAGCCTTGTCAGGGCCGAGCACGTTTTCCAGCATTGACTCGACGCGAAGTTCCAGGTCTCGCTCAAGGCTACGCTGTGCCTCCAGTTGGGTCGCGCTCAAAGCTACCGAAGCTGTACCGGCTGATGATGTGCCGTCGGCCAGGATGTTGCCGTCCATGTCAACAACGGTCAGGTTCTCGGGTGTCAGCCCTTCAACAGCACTGGAGACGAGATGGCTGATGGCACGCACCTGTTCCCGGTTCAACTGGTAACCAGATTCCAGCTCAAGCACCACCGAAGCGGTGGCCGGCTTTTCCTCATCACTGAACAGGGTAGGTTGCGGCACAACGATATGAACTCGCGCAGAGCGAACGGCTGTAAGGCTGGCGATGGTGCGAGCCAGTTCTCCCTCCAGTGCCCGCTGATAGTTAACTTGTTGGGTAAAGTCTGTCATACCCAGACTGGCGTTATCGAACAACTCAAAGCCAACTACTCCCTTGCCAGGCAATCCCTCGCCGGCTAAAGCCAGCCTTACTTCGTGCACCTGACCGGAAGGCACAAGAATAGCGCGGCCGTCCTCAGCGATCTGGTATGGGATGTTGTGTTCTTTAAGATATTCAACGATAGCTGCTTCATCCTCGGTCTTGAGGTCGGTAAAGGCGGCCACGTATTCGGGTGTCTGCGCCCAGGTTATGAAAAAGGCCAGACCTGCCAGAGCCGCCACTACCAGAACGCCCAGGCCGATTTTCCGAGACGCGCTCATGTGATTCCACATCTCGGTCAGTTTAGTTCTATCCAGAGGAACGAGAGACTGGCTCACGGTTAGCGACCTCTTATTGTTTATACGTTACTACTCAGGCCAGATAACCCTTACGAAGGTTTGGTGAGAATTTTCAGAGCGAAAGTGCCTTGGCCTACCGAAAATTGCCCTGTTGGCAAAGTTATTCGCAACCTTCGCAAGGGTAGCTGAGTAGTTACGTTTATACTTGCATTCGCATTACTTCTTGATAGGCTTCCACGAGCTTGTTGCGTACCTGCGTAGCTAGTTGAAAGGCTATGTCTGCTTCCTGCATCGCAAGCATCACCTGGTGCAGCTCAACATCTTCCCCGGCCGCCAGGCTGGCTATCGCCTGGTTGGCTGCCAGTTCCTTTTGACTCAACTTGCTCAAGGCATCATCCAGAACCTGGCCAAAACTATCAAGTGACGATGCAGTTGGCCCAGCCTTGTCAACGCTGCCTGGCTGAATCGCGCGAACTAGTCGATCGACGTTGGTGATGGGATCAATGGGCATCGATAATCCTCTAGTAATTGGTTACTTGTTAGCCACGGCCGATATCAAGTGCCTTGAGAGCCATACTCTTAAGAGCGTTAAAAACGGTGACGTTGGCCTCATAGGAACGAGTGGCCGATAGCATATCAGTCATTTCAGTAACCACGCTGACGTTAGGGTAGGTTACAAAACCATCCTCGTCTGCGTCTGGGTGGTTGGGGTCATACACACGGTGGCCCGGCGAGTCATCAGCCAGGATCGCCGCCACGTGGACACCTCGCCTCGGGTCTTCCCCTTCTTGAGAAAGCCGGGAGACGGAGCCAGGCTGGTCAGCAGCAAATACGACCTGTTGCCTCCGGTAGGGGCCCCCCTCCGCAGTTCGAGTGGTTTCAACGTTAGCCACGTTATTGGCGACTACATCCATCCGCAGACGTTGAGCAGTCAAACCCGAAGCAGCAATACGAAATGCAGAGAAGATACTACTCATATACTTCCTCCTCAAGCCATCGTTCTCAGGGCTTGCGCCAGTGCCGTGGGACCTTCAGGACGGATAAGAGCTTGTTGATCCCAGGCGGGGTCATGCCCATTGGCAATGATCCAATAGGTATAAGCGAAATTGTAGGGTTCGCGATGACGCATGTAGTTGTATGCGCCCGTCACCATTGCAATCTGCTGTTCTTCCGACACCTGTTCGGAAGTATGAGTGCCTCCCTCGGTGCCGATGATGGGCAGAGATCGACCAAGTGCTGCCCGCACGATGGTATCGTACTGCCGGAAACGGAGGAACCCATCCGGGTCATTGAGGGGGCGAGGCCCGGTGTAGTTATGCATCGCCAGCCAGGCTCGATCAAGTAGAGACACTCGATCACGCGCCTTTAGGCGATCGAGCGCTTGCCGCAAGAACTCGCGATCATCCACTTCACCCTGCGGGCTGAGCGCGCCGAAGCCGGGTAGACCTCCCGCTTCGATAACCTGCATGGCAGCCGGAATCCAAAGATCGAGGTAGTGATCCACGTTGGGTGGCTGGCCGTTGGTCTCTACCATCAGATTGGGTTCATTGTAGAGTTGAAAGTAATTCACACCCAGGTCCACGTAGTGACGGACCATCGACTTCAAATCGCCTTCAATAGGAACCAGGCCGGGTGTATAGACCCGCATGACCGGCTCAATACCCGCCTGGACCAGTCGCTTCACCAGATAGTCGTTTGCTTTGACATCGGTGCCCTCGTTGAGGAACACAACCCATTTCATGCCCATTGCCTGGGCTTCCTCAACGAAGCGATCTACCACGTCGGGCGACTGGCTGACCGTTGGAATCCAATGAATACCCCGGCCATTGTCGCCGGGAGGGTGGGGATAATCGGCCAGCACGAGAGGCTGGTTGTGCGCCATTCCCTGGCCCGTGGAACGGGGGGCAGATGCAGCGTACAAATTGGACTGCGCTGCCTCTAGCGGAGCTCGCGTCGCCTGATCCAAGGGCGGCGATACTTGAGAAGCAATCACGTCGGAGATGGTGCCAACTCCTGAAGCAACCAGGTTGCCCACGCGGTCCTGTACAGTTTGTATCCAGGGCCAGTTAATGTGAGGGGCGGCATAGGTGTCCAGAAAACTCAGACTGCGCCAGCGGCTGACCGGTGGGCGCGCTGAGACTGAACGCTGCTGTGCATTGGCCAAAATCTGTGAGAATCCGGTGTCGTTTGCTTCCAACTGTCCTTGAGGCCGAACGATGGAGGTTTCCTGCGTAGAGTCAGCGGCGGACAGGATCGAGCTATTGGGGGAATCATTGCCAGGGATTCCTGCGTCGCGCCGCCCGCGAGTCGGGTATATGGACAAGATGGGTGTTGCTCCGGTTGAATTCATGTTCAAGGTTTTTGGGAATCCCGAACTTGTTCGGGAAATGGGCCTCAACAAGTTGAGGAGTCCTTAAATTTGTATAACCCTTGCAAAGGTTTGGTGAGAGTTTTCAGAGCGAAAATGCTTTGATTATTGAAAACTGCCTTGTTAGCAGGGTCATTCGCACCCTTCGCAAGGGTAACTGAGTAGTTACGATCCGGCAATCACTATAGCATATGCGGTTCAGCCTGTCAGTAAAATTGACGTGAAGCAAACGTCAATTTTGCGTGAAGGCCCTCCCCTCCCCGTGCTCTTCACGGAAAATTCATGCTCCCTTCACGTGGTTTTTACTGACACCCGCGTGGGCCGGTGGTATAGTGTCCAATGTGGCGATAGGTCATCCTTCACCCCAAAAAAGGGCCTTCTCGGTATACAGCGCGCCCGGAGGACGCAATGATCAAAGTAACCCGTCTCAATAACAGCGAATTGTGGATAAACGCCGAAATGATCGAATTTGTGGAAGCCACACCTGACACGGTGATCTCCATGATCAGCCGGTCTAAGATTGTGGTAAAGGAACCGCCAGAAGCGATTGTCGAAGCGGTGGTCGAATATCGCCAACGAGTGCTTAGCCAACGGCCACGAGTTATTGAACGGGAGAGATAGGCTATGGAAATCTCAACCGGATTAGGATTGCTTCTGGGGTTTGGAGCGCTGATCACAGCAGTCTTTCTGGAAGGTGGCACGCCTCTGGCCCTGGTCAACCTGTCGGCAGGGGTCATTGTGCTGGGGGGAACCTTGGGCGCCACCTTTATCTCCTTCCCAATGAAGAGGGTCCTGTCGTTGCCTGCCCTCATTGTGCAGAGTTTCCAATCCTACAAGAGTGATCCACAATCGTTAATTGATTTGTTTGTGCAACTGGCCGACCAGGCCCGCCGCGAAGGATTGTTGTCATTAGAAGAAGAGGCTAACAAGATTGAGGATGATTTCATCCGGAAGGGTGTTATGCTTGTCGTTGATGGTGTGGACCCGGCTATGGTTCGCGATATTCTGGAGACAGATACACATCTTGTCTCACAGCGACATAAAGAAGGCTACAGCATGCTTGAAGCAATGGGCGGATTCGGCCCTACGATGGGTATTATCGGTACCGTGATGGGACTTATTAATGTGCTTAGTCAACTCTCAGACCCGGAGAACTTGGGCCATTCCATCGCAGTAGCCTTTGTGGCGACCCTGTACGGAGTAGCAACCGCCAATTTGCTCTGGTTACCCATTGGCAATAAGCTGAAGCAAAAGAGCCAGACCGAGATGTTGACGCGTGAAGTGGCGATAGAAGGTATGCTGGCAGTCCAGGCAGGTGAGAATCCCCGCATTATTCGCGAAAAACTCGAGGCGTTTCTGGCGCCTAAGATGCGAGGCCAGAACGAATCAGCGAGCAAGGAGTAGTTATGGCGGCCCGCAGCAAACGCCGAGCGCATGAGGAAGGACATAGCAGTAACGAGCGATGGCTCATCACCTATGCCGATATGATTACGTTGTTGATGGTCTTCTTCATCGTGTTGTACTCCATGGCCAATACCGATCTAAAGAAGTTTTCACAGGTGGCCGAATCGATGAAGGTCGCGTTCCATGTTATGGGGATTGGCACCGATCAGGGAGCGCTCATCGGCGATGCGAATAGTGGGGGAAGCCAGGGCCCGGCAGCACCGATTCTTTTCCAAAATCTTCCCCCCAAACAGCGAGACTTCATCGATGTCAGTTCTGAGTTGACTGCTTTCGCTGCGGAGGCCGGATTGCAGGCTGACATCAGCATAAATATGAACCTGGAAGGGATTATCATTAGTCTCTCCGATGCTCTGGTCTTTGAGCCAGGCAGTGCTGAGTTACGGCCGGAATCCGTTGCGACGCTACATCAGGTTGCACAGATTCTCAAATTGACCAACAACGCAGTGCGGGTTGAGGGCCACACCGACAACGTACCCACCAACAATCCACTCTATCCTACCAACTGGGAACTGTCGGTAGCGCGAGCCGTGAACATTGTACGCTACCTGGCCGAGGAGGAAGGCATTTCGCCGGCCCGGTTGTCGGCGGCAGGATACGCTGAATTCAAACCTGTAGCACCCAACAACAGCCGGGCCAACCGGGCGCTTAACCGCCGTGCCGACATCGTGATTATTTATCCCAACGGGTCTCGACAATTCTCGTTAGCGCCGCCCTCTCCGGTAGACCACAAAGACTGAAAACGACAGCAGGCTGGCCAAGGCCGCCACTCTCTAACATTTTTGGAAAGGGCATTCGATGACCAAAATCTTAAATCCCAAATTTCTCATTCCTACCTTGTTAAGCACTGCATTGGCGGGCCTGGTAATGTATATCGTATTTGCGCCTGCAACGTGGTGGAAACCCTTTTACGTTCGAATAGAAACGGATGAGACGCCCACGCCACAAGCCACCGCTGAAATGTCTGCGCAAGCCATTCCACCTTCCGACCCGCAGGCGGCTAGCCACGTGACACCCTGGCAGTCTGAGCATGGGATGATGTACCAACTTGATACCAAAGTGGTGAATTTGGCTGAACCGGGAGGGCTGCGCTACCTGCAAGCCTCGATTGTGCTGGAAATTCGCCCATTGGATCAAAATTACTATTCTCTGGATAGCGAAGAGCGAGCGCTGGTCGAAGAGAATCTCAAGAGCGAAATAGACCAGCGTCGCCCAATGATCGACGACATCGTGATGACCATTCTTTCGAGCAAGACCTTCAACCAGATTGCCACAGTCGAGGGCAAGCAAGCCCTAAAGGAAGAGCTGATGACTGCCATAAACGAAGCGCTGGGGTATCAGGGCGTGATTAACATTTACTTCACGGATTTCGTGATACAGTGATTTCAGCCTTCTTAAGACTTGGCAGTCCTGTTTCGCTTCCTGCGGCGAGACCAGCAAAGCGGTAAGAGGCTCAAGTGTGAGTGGGAATATGGAAAAACCTTTGACCCAACAAGAGATCGATGCCCTGCTGGCGATTTTGCCAGAGGACGGGTCGCCACTGCCTGGCGAGCCAGTGACTGAAGCTCCGGCGCGAGTTTACGATTTTCGTTCCCCCGACAAGTTCTCAAAAGAACAGATTCGTACCCTGCAAATGATTCACGAGAATTTTGCCCGGCATGTCAGTTCGTCCCTGTCAGTCTATTTGCGGGCTGTGGTTCAGATTGCGCTTGTCCACATTGAGCAAGGTAGCTTTGCTGATTTCATAATAAACATCCCGACCCCTTCCCCCGTCACCATCCTCAAAATGGACCCGTTGCCAGGCCGGGTTTTGTTAGCTCTCGACACTGTTACTGCGACAATTGCTGTAGATCGCCTGCTGGGTGGCTTTGGGCGACCAGCCGACGATCATCACCAGATCACCGACATTGAGCAGTCATTGTTGAAAGGCGTTACTGAATACCTGGCTGAGGGCTTGCAACAGGCATGGAGAAATCTGATCGTGTTAGAGGTGACAACGGAAGAGACTGCCTTGAATCCGGAGTTCGTCCAGATAGCTTTACCCTCCGACGCGGCTGTCTTTCTGGGATTTGAGATCAAGATCCGCGAAAGTACCGGGATGATGAGTATTTGTATTCCATATTCCGTGCTAAAACCTATCGCATCCGAGTTAAGCCCTCACACGTGGGTAGCCGGGGAAGCCAAAGAGGCAGGCGTCTACCGCGACGCGCTGCTCAAACATTTGAGGCGTGCCGAGGTAGATGTTTCGGTACTTCTCGGCGAGATAACCGTTGACTTCCAGGAGCTGCTTCACCTCCAGCTAGGAGACGTATTAGTTCTCGACACTACCGTAGGGCACCCCCTGCCAATGTTAGTAGAAAACTGCAAGAAATATCTGGCCCAACCGGGTCTTATCGGGCGCCATCTGGGCGTACAAATCACAGATGCTATGGAGCAAACCGCTAATGGATGAACTGAAGATCACCTCTGAAGAACTAGCTCAAATAACGGAAAGCGAGACCCACACGGCGGGTACAGCACGCCCTGCGCAATTCGCCCCACTGCAGCCTGAAACCCCATCTCCTTCCTCCAACAACCTTGACTTGTTGCTTGGTGTAACGCTACGGGTTGCAGTTGAATTGGGGCGCACCAAAATGAGCATCGAAGACGTATTAAAGCTGGGACCTGGCTCTGTAGTGGAACTTGAGAAATTGGCCGGTGAGCCAGTGGACGTCTTGGTCAATGATCGACTGATTGCCCGAGGCGAGGTTGTCGTTATTGAAGATCGTTTTGGTGTACGTATTACCGACGTTCTCCCGCCTGCCCAAAGAGTCAACTCACTCAAGTAGTGCAGAATAGTGTAAGAGGTGACCGATGTCTGGAAACCGACCGTGGCCAATACCGACCTGCTTCGGGAAAGATACGAGCAAGTCCTATACCTGGAACAGTTACAATCAGGGCATTTCCTTAAAGGGTAAACGAGCAGGTTTGCGGTGGTGGGCCTGGATGCTCATCCTTGGATTAGGGTTACTACTGGTTTTTACGCTTACGCCCTCCTTTTTATCTTCCCATGGAGCTTCATCTTCTCTCTCTCAGCCCCCTGCCCCTCCCGGCCCGATCCCGGAGACCGGGACGGGATCCGGGATCGGGACAGCCGGGACGGGTAGCCCCCAGCCCCGCATAAACGGTGAAGGGGGCGAGACCGTATTGGCTGGAGGATCAGGCGGGGAGAATGAACAGGTAGCTAGCGATTGGAGCTCTACCGAAGAAGGTGGATTTCTTGGCGGATACGATCCCTCTGATACTCCCTTCCTCGGTGCCGATTCCAATAGCAGGCCGGCATTGGGAGGAGATGAGCGGCCGTCCTGGTTGGTAGGCGTGGAATTGGGAGCGAAATTGCTTCTGGTCCTTGGGCTGGTCTATGTAGTGATGGCAGGACTACGCCGCCTGCTAGGCAATAAGTATAAATCCACTGCCGGCAATGCCACGATCAACGTATTAGAGACAACTGGGCTTGGGCCTGGCCGTACCCTCCATCTGGTTGTCGTTGGTGAAAAGACGTTGCTCATCGGAGCGACTGATCATCAGCTTTCGCTCTTGGCCGAATTGAGCGATACAGCAATCCCGTTGCCGGACGAGACAGAAACCCTCACAAACGAGCAATTTAGCCAAGCGCTGCATCTGCACAGCCACCAGCCTCCAGCAGCAGTGAGCAACTGGCAAGCTGCCCTCGCCGGCTTGCGGGCCGGTGTGCAACGCATAAGGGAATCTGGGGGAGAGTGAGATCATGAGTATCCAATATCAACTCCCTCGCCACTCTTCTCAGAAGGGGGCCAATGGGCCGGAAAGCAGGTCGCTTCCCAGGTCTATCTCGCTTG
Source organism: uncultured Anaerolineales bacterium (assembly GCA_964439175.1). Classification (GTDB taxonomy): domain Bacteria; phylum Chloroflexota; class Anaerolineae; order 4572-78; family NAK82; genus CAYTNQ01. Next base: position 43,246 of record CAYTNQ010000005.1, read on the forward strand.
CAAAAGCTGGCTTACTGTTACTGGTCATCATACTCCTCACTACCGGCTGCGCGGGCGATAACCCAATCAGCGTCCCCACCTTCGATTTGGGGGTACAATCAGGCAGCAGCAACGATCCCCAGGCTGTGAGTAGTGGACTACAAATTCTCCTCCTGCTCACGGTGTTGAGTCTGGCCCCAGCGTTACTCGTTGTGGTCACCGCCTTCACACGCATCGTTATTGTGCTGTCGTTCGTACGAAATGCGCTGGCGGTGCCTCAGGTGCCACCCAACCAGGTTATCATTGGACTGTCGCTTTTCCTGACTTTCTTCGTCATGGCCCCTACCTGGCAACAGATCAACGAACAAGCAGTACAGCCCTATCTTAAAGGCGAGATTGACCAACGCACTGCTTACGAGCAGGGTATTGTACCCGTTCGCGAGTTCCTCTTTAAACAAACCCGTGAGCGTGACCTGGCGCTCTTCGTCCATTTGGCCCATCTATCCCGTCCCCAGACGCGTGATGACGTACCGACCTATGTTCTTATTCCAGCCTTCATTATTAGCGAATTAAAGACCGCTTTTCAGATGGGGGTGATTATCTTTGTGCCTTTTCTCATTATTGATATGGTCGTTGCCAGTGTATTAATGTCTATGGGTATGATGATGTTGCCACCATCACTCATTTCACTGCCATTTAAGCTGCTGCTTTTCGTGATGGTTGACGGATGGCACTTGATCGTGCGCTCGTTAATAGTCAGTTTTGGAGGAGGGTAGGAGGTTCTCACGTGACCGAAGCCTTTGTAATGACCGTTGGCCGTGATGCTCTGCTCACAGCGCTTATGGTGGGAGCACCTGTACTGGGGATAAGCCTGCTGGTAGGATTGATCATCAGTCTCTTTCAGGCAGTGACCCAAATTAACGAAATGACTCTCACCTTTGTGCCCAAACTAATTGCTTTGGGGGCGATACTCCTGATCTTGGGGCCGTGGATGTTGCAACAACTGCTGCGTTTTACAGCCCGGTTGTTTGAGATGTTGCCCAATATGGTGCAATAACACATCTCATACCCAGTCAAACATCAAACGCATCTCGGCATGGATTTGCGCCGTCAATGCAGAGTCAGATGAAGTCAATTCCAGGGCCTGCCGATAATCCTCACTGGCTGCCTCAGCATTGTCTTGATAGAAGTGGAGACGGCCCAGCTTATGGTGAAAAGCAGCCAACTCCTCTGAATCCTTGCCTATCAAGTTCCGAATTGTCTGATAGCAAACTGCCGCCTGGGCGAAATTACCAGTGAAAGTACTGACATCCCCCAACGCTTCGGTGACTCCTCGATAAGTTGTTGGATCCCGATCAGGCATTTCTTGCAATGTATCCCAGGCAGTCCGCAAGTGGTGGTATGCTTGGTCAAAATCGAAACGAGCCATAGCCCCTTGACCAACCAGCCAGTTATACATAACCATCTTTTCCTGGTTGCCCCCAGCCGCATAGTGGTGGGCCAGGGCTTCCAGACTATTGGTTTCGAGAGGGGACTCTTTTTCTGTTAGGTGAGCAATTCGGTCATGTAACTCGCGTCGCGTTTTGCGCAGGATACTGCGATAAGCCACTTCACGGACCATACTTTGAGCGAAAGCAAATGAGCGTTCAGTACCGTCGCCGGAGATGCGGGTAATCAGACCACGCTGCTCCAAGTCGGTTAGCCGGTCGTCAAGATCCTGGGCTGGGATGATGGCCGAGAGGAGATGATAACTAAAGTGTATGCCGATCACCGAAGCGTGTTGTAACACACTTCGGGCGGCGGGATCAAGCGCATCCAGGCTGGCCATCACAAGCCCCTCTACACTCTGTGGTATCTCGACCTGATCCACAGGACGCGTAAGTTGCCACGTCCCATTCTGCCGTACCAATTGGCCCGACTGAACCAACCCACGAACCGCTTCCATCAAGTAGAAAGGATTGCCTCCTGATTCTTGGCCGAGTCGTTTGATAAGAGACAGGTTCAGCCCCCGGCCAGGAAGTAATCGCTGGATAAGATCACGGCAAGCCAAATCGCTGAGGGGTGACAGAGAAAGCACGTTGCCGACCGGGGGCGGTGGGGTGGAAGTTCCCCCCTGAGGCCGGGAAGCAACCAGCAGCATTAACTGATGATCGCCCCACTCGCGGGCTGTCTCCTGACAGGCTGAGATCAACCGGTTGAGCCATTCCAACGTATCCACATCGGCCCATTGCAAGTCGTCAATGAGCAATAAGGTGGGGCGTCGAGTGGACTGTTTCAGGAACAGTTCTACGGCTGTATCGACGGCGGTGGTACGTAAATAATCCAGCAGTCGCCGTTCATCCGTCAAACCAGCGCCGTCTCCATACCAGCCTAGCAGATAGCCTAAGAGGGGTATCACGCTATCACCGGTCATCCCCAGAATTTGGGCTCGATCCTTGACTTTTCGCCGTCGAACCAGGTCAGAATCGTCGGAAGTCAGGCTGAATAATTGTCTCAGCAAGTTGGCCAGCGGGTGGTAATCGTTGTTAGATGCAGATTCGCAATAAGTGTCAAGAATCCACGGTTGCTTGAGTGTACTTCCCCGGGCAGGATCGGCGACGTAGGTATCCAGGCCGTTAACGAACTCAGCCAGCAGGCGAGTTTTGCCTAAGCCAGCTTCACCAGTGACCAGTACGGTTTGTGGAAGGCCAGCGACAGCGCGCGACCAATGGGCGTGGAGTGCTTCCAACTCTCGGTCACGTTCTGTTAAGGGTATAGCAGTCTCTATCAGTTGTCGGTGTGAAGTGGCCCGGTCACGGGCGTGAAGTGGACTGTAAACGGGTATCAAATCAGTCTTGCCCTTGACACGTATCGAGTCGAGGGGCTCATACTCGAAGAAACGACGAGTATAGAGGTAAATTGCTTCCGAGACCAGAATTTGGCCACCGTCGGAGAGTTGCTGCAGGCGACAGGCCAGATTAACGGCGTCCCCAATGACGGTAGGTGCAGTCTTCCCAGCCGGGCCGACCTGCCCCCACACAACCGCCCCGGTGTTGATGCCGATGTGGAGCTTGCAAGTAGCGTTTACTTTCTCAAGCATTATGGGGGCCAGTTCGTCCATCGCGGCTTGCATAGCCAGGGCAGCACGCACCGCTCGAACCGGATCGTCTTCGTGAGCACGGGGCGCGCCAAACAGAACCATCAACTGGTCGCCGACCGTCTTGTCGAGATACCCACCCTCCCGATCACACTCCGCCATAAGCCGGGTGAAGATCTGGTTAAGCATATCAACCACGTCTTCCGGGTCGGCATCCTCACTCGCCGCGGTAAAGGAGGCCAGGTCCGCAAATAGAATAGTAACTAATCGACGCTCACTGGACCATAGAGGGCTGGTGGCTGGGGGTTGTCGGTGCCCACAGGCAGGGCAAAAGATAGCACCGACAGGCAATGATTTTTGACAAGAGGCACAAAATAGAGGACTTGAGTAAGCAGTCATCGGTGGAGTATTGCCTCCACGGTCGCAGTACGTTCGTGAGCGAGATCCAGGTCAATGGGAGCGATTCGTTCTCCTTGGGGGTTATAGAGCAGCCGAACCAGAGGACGATCTGGTTGTTCGTTATTAGCTCGAGCGACCACCCCTCTGTAATTTGTATAACGGCCCGTACGCACCGCTACATCCATTCCAGCCGGCAAGAGGGGCAGGATTGACAGGAAGTGACGCACAATTTCTCGATTCAGAAAACTCCCCTGCATGCGGCGCATCGTGTCGGCAACTTGTTGGGGTGTGAGGGCAGGACGACCCGGCTTCTCGACGCTGAGGATGTCGTAGACATCAGCAACGGCCGCAATCTCGGCGATGAGTAGAATATTTTCGCGGTCGAAACGGGGGCGTTCAATACAATTGGTACCGTGCAAGTGGCGAGGGTAACCTTTGCCATCTTGACGTTCGTGGTGTTCCAGTGCCACGTGATTAGTCATAACAGCGTCAGGGTTGCGGGACCGGAGCAACTCGTAGCCTAGCCGAGCATGCTCGCGCAGGCGGGATCGATCGACTGGTTTGAGGGGCTGATCCTCCTCCAGCAGGGCGGGGGCGACGAAAATTTTGCCGATATCGTGTAGCATGCAGCCAGCACCCAGTCGCTTAAGATCGGACCAGTTAAGATAAAGCCGCTTACCGATCATAATCGCAGTGACGGTTACGTCGATAGAATGGCCAAAGGTTACGTCGTCGTGGCTACGAATCTGAGCAATGCCGCTGAGCATGCCGGTATCTACGAGTTCATCTACGATGGACACCACGACCTGTTGCAGTTGCTTGAAGCCCTCATCAGCGCGCAGCTTACTAACAACCTCTGTGTCATGCAAGCAAGCGACTACTTCATCGCTGCTGGCTGCAGCGAAGCCGGTCGCGACCTGCCGGGCGTGGTCAAAAACCCGGGCCAGCGTGGCCTGGGCGGTACGTCGAACTTCGTCGGGCAGTACTTCTTCGATAACAATGTCTTCTGTGTCGCCGTCATCGACATAAACGCTGGCAAACCCTCGCCGTTTAATGCTTGCTATGTATTCATCGGTAAGAAGAACACCTTGGCGCAACAATACACTGCCCCGTTCGTCAACAACGGGTTTTGCCAGGATCATACCGGTTTGCAGCAGGCCAGTGGGTAGGTGGAGCATACGTAGTTCCTCACCATGCGATCTATCGTGACTCTTGAGCCAGGGATGTGGGTAGCGCAGCCCTGAATGGCACTGCCATCTTCGTAACTACTCAGCCACCCTTGCGAAGGTTAAGAATAACGTATCTTCTCAAAAAGTAGGGGCAAACCCTTGCGGTTGCCCGCCGGGGCAGGCGCGGGACCTGCCCCTACCCCAAGATATTGAGAAGATACAGAATAACTTTGCCAACAGGGCAATTTTCGTAGACCAAGGCATTTTCGCTCTGAAAATTCTCACCAAACCTTCGCAAGGGTTATCCGGCCTGAGTAGTTACCCATCTACTAACTAATTTCGGCAGTTTAGGCGAGAGCTTTATGCTCTTTCCTTGGCATTGGGCCTTTTTCACGCTAAATTCATGTTTCCTTCACACTAATTTTACTGACGTCTGCTCTTACCTGTGATATAACTGAGTTGCGCTTAATCCGGGTTCATTGTCTCTCTGAAAAACAATCTACATCGGTCCCATATATTACCAATGCCTCAACTCCCAAGTCTGTTCCTAATCTTTGTTCGCATTTTGGCTGTACTTATGACAGCTCCTATCTTCAGCAGCCAGGCTGTACCAACTGCTGCAAAAATTGGATTCGCTGGCCTATTATCGTTGATCATCCTGCCGGTCGAGACCGCGAGTGCAAGCACATCCATCTGGCCTACCAGGCTGTTGCCGTTCCTGCTCATCGCCGCACAGGAAGTGCTAATTGGTACCTTGATCGGGTTTGTGAGCAACCTGGTTTTCGCAACAGTCGGAATGGCAGCCAGCATTATGGGACTGCAAATCGGCTTTCGAGCTGCCAACCTGTTCGATCCTTTCACCACAGCGTCTACCACGGCCCTGGAGCAGTTTTACACACTCCTATCGATAGCTCTGTTCCTTACCATCAATGGCCATCATTGGCTTATCGCTGCGCTGGCCCGCACATTCGACGTTGTCCCTCTGGGAACCTTTGTCCTAAACAGTATTACGATCGAACGATTGATGGTCCTTACTGGCGAAATGTTCGTTGCGGCCACACGCATCTCATTGCCGGTCCTGGGTGCCCTACTACTTACAGACCTTGGGCTGGGTCTGATCGCCAGAGCTGTCCCGCAGATTCAAGTTTTCTTCTTGGGTCTTCCACTCAAGATGGGTTTGGGCATTCTTGTCCTGGCGTTCACCCTCGTGGTGACACTTCCGGTCATTAAAGAGTTGTTGGCGGGAATGGCTGAGAACGTCCTGGCAATTGGCGTACCATAGAGAGTAACGACTTGTCGTCGTTTCCCATCACGGATGTGAAAGATTATGGCTGAAAGAACTGAAGCTCCCACCCCTCGCCGGCGTGAAGAAGCCCGTCGTAAAGGACAAGTAGCCAAAAGCGTCGAAGTTAACTCGGCCATCATCTTGCTGGCGGGTTTCTGGATACTTAATTCCGCCGGGCCACAGTCGGTGAATGCGCTGAGCACGTTGATGCGACGCAGCTTCAGCTCTCTTTCGTCGGCCGACTTCACTCTAGAGGCACTGCGTGCGGGTGGTCTGGCCGTCGGTGGCTTTATGGTGACCGCAACGGCGCCGCTGGTTCTTGTGATTATGGCGACAGGGGTCGTCGCTAACTTAGCCCAGGTCGGCTTTCTATTTAGCCAGGAAGCTCTCCGCCCCGACCTGAGTCGCATCAACCCGATCAACGGCTTTCGACGCATCTTCTCCGGCCGGGGTCTGGTAGAACTCATCAAGTCACTGCTCAAATTGGTGGTAATTGGCCTGGTGGTATATACCACGCTGCGCGACAATCATCTGAGCGTCGTGGCGACCAGTCGAATGCCTCTATCCACGGGTGTGAGCAGCCTGGCAAGGGTGGGCGCAAGCCTGGGTTTGCGTGCTGCCGTGGTTATGCTCGTGATTGCCGCTGCTGACTATCTTTTCCAGCGACGTGAATTCGAGAAGAGCTTACGAATGACGCGGCAGGAACTGATTGAGGAAATGAAACGGTACGAGAATATGCAACTCAAAGCTCGTATCCGGACGCGCCAACGCCAGTTGGCTATGAGCCGTATGATGACCGCTATTCCACAAGCAGATGTGGTGATCACCAACCCGACCCACGTCGCGGTAGCCTTGCACTACGAACAAGGCAAGATGCGTGCACCGCAGGTTGTCGCCAAAGGGCAGCGGCTGGTAGCCCAGCGGATTAAAGAGAAAGCTCGCGAGCACGGGGTTCCGCTGGTCGAAAATAAACCACTAGCCCAGGCGCTGTTCAAGTCAGTCGAGATTCATCAAGAGATCCCTATGGAACTCTATCAGGCCGTGGCCGAAGTACTGGCCTTTGTATACCAGCTAAAAACCAAGGCTAAGGTCTAGCGGAGAAAAGCAATGAGCGTTAACGCAACGACTGTACCAACTCCTACGCTTCGACGAGTGTTGAACAACAGCGACGTCCTCTTAGCCACCGCAGTCGTCGCCATCGTAGCAATGATGATCATTCCACTGCCATCGTTGCTCCTCGATATACTCATCGCCCTCAACATCGGTCTGGCGGTTACCGTTTTGCTTGTTTCCCTCTATATTCAAGAGCCACTTGATTTCTCAGTCTTCCCCTCCCTATTGCTCATTCTGACCCTCTTTCGCCTCAGTCTCAATATCTCAGCTACCCGCCTCATTCTACTTCAGGCACACGCGGGAAAAGTGATTACGGCTTTCGGTAATTTCGTGGTCGGCGGCAACTACGTAGTAGGTATCGTTGTCTTTCTTATTTTGATGATTATCCAGTTTATTGTCATCACCAATGGCGCAGGTCGTGTCGCTGAAGTGGCCGCTCGTTTCACCCTCGACGCCATGCCAGGCAAGCAGATGAGCATTGATGCCGATCTGAACGCGGGCCTTATTACCGAAGATGAAGCCCGTACCCGGCGAAAGGCAGTCGAGCAAGAAGCTGACTTCTACGGAGCGATGGACGGCGCTAGTAAGTTTGTCAAAGGCGATGCGATCGCTGCTATTGCGATTGTACTGGTAAACATCATCGGTGGGTTCGCAATTGGGGTACTGCAGCTCAATATGTCGCTGCTGGAATCACTGCAAACTTATACGCTGCTCACTGTTGGAGAGGGGCTCGTGTCACAGATACCAGCGCTACTTATCAGCACTGCCACCGGTATCATTGTCACGCGTACCGCCGCAGATGAAAACATGGGGAGTGATGTAGTACGCCAGGTCGCCGGCAACCCGCGCGCTTTGACCATTGTGGCTGGCCTGATGCTTGGGTTTGCCCTGGTACCCGGTCTGCCTAAAGTTCCATTCATTGTCATGGGGGCTACCGTCGGCGCCGCTACTTTCCTCCTCAGGCGCGAGCAGCAGGCCAGCGAGGAGGTCCAAGCTATCACCGAAGCCGCACAGACAGCCGCGCCTTCACTGGAATCAGAGGCTGTCGCTGACCTGCTTCAGATTGACACATTGGAAGTTGAAATTGGCTATGGACTTATCTCCCTGGTCGATGCGGGTGCAGGTACTGGCCTCCTCAACCGCATTACAATGATACGCCGTCAGATTGCCTTGGAACTCGGCTTTATCCTTCCCAAAATTCGAATCCGCGACAACCTGCAACTCCCTCCGAACAGCTATACAATCAAACTACGAGGAGAAGAGATTGCCCAGGGAAGCTTGATGCCCGGTCATTATCTAGCCATGGCAACCGGCCCCGTTGCCAAAGAACTGCCAGGCGTGCCCACGACTGAGCCTGCCTTTGGCTTACCAGCCATATGGATTGAAGGCCCCCAAAAGGAGCGAGCCGAGACACTTGGCTACACGGTGGTGGATCCGGCCTCAGTCGTGGCGACTCACCTGACGGAAGTAGTGAAGGCCCACGCGCCCGAGATTCTCACCCGCCAGGACACCCGCGACCTGCTTGACAACTTGAAGGAAGATTACCCCGCTCTCGTTGACGACGTAGTACCTAATCTGTTATCGTTAAGCGACGTGCAGGAAATCCTTAAAAATTTATTGCGTGAGCGTGTCTCAATACGCGACCTGGTAACCATTATCGAGACGGTTAGCGGCCTGTCGCACAGCGTAAAGTATCCAGACTTGCTCAGCGAAGCAGCGCGTCGGTCACTGGCACGAACTATTAGCAACCAGTATCGTGCCACCGACGGTGTTCTCCACGTTATTACGCTCAGTCCGCGCCTGGAAAAGATGCTGAACGACGCGATGGGTGATCTTAGCCATGGAATCATGCTCAGCCTGGATCCTCGCCTGGCCCAGCAGTTACTGGAAGCCACCGCCGAGCGGCTAGAGCAGCTAGCCACGCATGGCTACGTACCCGCAATCCTCTGCTCGGCGGCGGTGCGCCTGGCTTTCAAGCGGTTTACCGAGCGAGCATTGCCCAACCTGGCGGTCCTTTCCTACAGCGAAGTAGCCCCCGGCGTGGACGTGCATGCCGAGGGAATGATTGAGTTAGTAGACAGAGTTACCACAGAAGATAAGAAGTAGAGCAATGTACCGAGTGAGATTCGATGCGAGTTAAGAAATACCGAGCCAGCAATATGCCCGAAGCGATGGCCCTTATCCGCGCTGACTTAGGCCCTGATGCAGTTATTTTGCATTCAGCCAAGGTACGACGTGGCGGTCCACTTGGGTTTCTATCCCGTCCCACCCTTGAAGTGGTGGCCGCTGTAGATACTGATCTGCGCGACTTTCCTCATCCCACCCCCGCAGTCGATGGTGAGGTGCAGAAAATGCAGCGCGAACTGGCAGCCCTTAAGATGACGCTGGATAAGGTCGCCCAAGTGAAAGATGATACGATCCCACGCCGTATTGCCAGCCTGGATGACTGGTACCGGCGACTGCTCGACGAAGGCGTGGCCAGCCATCTGGCGCAGCGGATCATTCAAACGGTGTCTGACGAGCTGAGCCGATGGGCACTCGACAACGAAACCGTCCTGAACGAACATTTGCACTGGCACCTGGGGCGACAGCTCCCCTCTTGCAGACCCTTAGCACTCACGCCGGGAGAGCCCCTGGTATTCTTCATCGTTGGCCCGACCGGTGTGGGCAAAACGACCACCATTGCTAAGCTGGCTGCCAACTTCGCTAATGAGAGTGTCCGGGTACTGATGATCACGGCTGACACCTTCCGCGTGGCGGCAATCCCGCAGATTGTCGCTTTTGGACAGATACTGGGAGTGCCCGTAGAAGTTGCCTACACTCCTGACGAACTTGCTTCGCTGGTAGAAAGAAATAATCACCGCGATCTGATTCTGATCGATACACCTGGGCGCAGCCAGCGCGCTGCCAGCCAGGTGGCCGAGCTAAGAGATTATCTGTCTGCTATTCCTGATAGGATCGTGTACCTTGCCGTCCAGGCTGGCGCCAAGTACGAAGATATGCAGCAAACAGTTGAGGTGTTTGACACCATGGCCTTAGATGGACTGATCTTCACCAAAATCGATGAGACCGCGTCCTTAGGCGCAGCCTATTCCCTTGCCTGCGACGCCGGCCTGCCACTTAGTTATCTGACTACCGGCCAGCGTGTGCCCGAAGATATTGAGGCTGCCACAGCCGAGCACGTGATAGACCTGATGGTCGGGCCCGTCCCTGACCGGATACGAAGCACAAGACAGAAGTTATAGAGATAGGGGACATAAGAGAATGGATAGACAGGCAGCTCTCACAACGCCCAATTTCCGTAGTCGCGTTATCGCCATTGCCAGCGGCAAGGGCGGTGTGGGTAAAACGAATCTGGCCGTTAACTTGGGGCTATCGCTCAGCCGGCGCGGGCTGCGAGTAGCTATTCTTGACGCGGACCTGGGCACTGCTAACGTAGATGTGATACTGGGGCTGCAGCCGCGCTACCATCTGCATCACGTCGTCACCGGGCAGCGATCACTGGCTGAAATTATCGTTGAGGGACCCTTTGGTTTGAAAGTGATACCTGGCGCCTCGGGCCTGCCTGATTTAGCTGATCTGCCCGATGCCCAGCGGGAGGCATTACTCCGCTCCCTCCTGGTTCTCGACGGGAATGTTGATCTGCTTTTAATTGATACCAGCGCTGGCGTCGGCCGGAACGTGGTACAGTTCGTCCTGGCGGCAGGCGAAGTCTTGCTCACCACGACACCCGAACCGACTGCCATAACCGATGCTTATGCATTGATGAAGGTACTGGCTGGCTACCAACTACCTGTCTTCACCAAGCTGGTGGTCAACAATGTACGCCGTCGCGGCGAAGGAGAGATCACAGGGCATAAGCTGGTAGCCGTTGCCGAAAGATTCCTGGGCAAGCAAGTGGAAACAGCCGGGATTCTCCCCTACGACAAGAGTGTCGTCGAGGCAGTAAGCAGGCAATCACCACTCATGCAAAGCTACCCCCACTCTCCCGCAGCCATTGCCATTGAAAAGTTAGGCGAGCGCCTCTGGGCCAGCGGCTCAGTGTTGGAACCACATATCGGCGTCGGCTGCTTCTTCCGACAAATACTGGGGATGCGAACATTGGCTACGATGCAATAGCATAGGAGATGGATTGATGGATGGGTACGAGTCCGATTGGATGTTCAATCTAGTATTACGGTTGGCTGTTATTATCTGTCTAGGCACGTTGGTTTTGGGCTTAATGGTGGGTGTCGGTCCGCTGACAGCTTTGTTGCGCAGCGGCATTGCCTTTGTCGCTTTTGTGCTGCTTGGTTGGGCTGCGTCCTTAGTCTGGGTTGAAACAGAGGAAGCCTGTGAGCCTCGAGATGATGCAACCGACAATGTACAAGCGGCTTCACCCACTTCTCAGCCGGCCGTTGACGCCTGAGCACCCGTACAGGGGATAACCCAGGGGAGTGTCGTAATAACCGAATGTTTACCAAGCTGCGGATGACAAGCTGATGGATGATCTGGCGAACCTCTGGACACGTTACGCCCGGTGCGGCGACCGCCGGGCGCGCGAAGAACTCATTATGCACTATGCCCCCCTGGTGAAGTATGTTGTCGGCTGGTTGTCGGTTACGCTGCCGGCCAGCCTGGAGAAAGAAGACCTGATCGGTTATGGGACCATCGGTCTCATTGAAGCGGTGGATCGTTACGATCCGGATCGTGGCGTTAAGTTTGAAACATTCGCCACAACCCGCATCCGAGGACAAATTATTGATACGTTGCGCGCACTGGACTTACTGCCTCGCTCGGCACGTCGCCAGGCCAAGGAAATCGAAAACGCTATCTCGCAACTCAGCCAATCTTTGGGACGGATACCGACTGGTGCTGAGGTCGCCAGTCACCTGGGCGTCAGCCTGGATCAATATCACGATCGGCTGGTCGAAGCCAATTTTGCGGTGGTTTCTCTTGATCAGCCGGTGACATCCGAAAATGGCGATTTTTATACACTGTACGATTCCCTGGAGGATACGACAATGCCTGTACCGTCGGAACAGATCGATGCCAGAGAAATGAAAGCGCAATTGGTATCTGCTATTCGGGCCCTGTCCGAACGTGAACAATTGATGATTTCGCTCTACTACAGTGAAGGCTTGACTATGAAAGAGATTGGACAGGTGTTAGGCGTATCAGAATCTCGAGTAAGCCAGATGCATGCCCAGGCCGTGTTCACCCTGCGCGGCCTGATGAATGCTGGTCTCAGACCTGATCCAGTAATCTACGACAGGAGAGGCATCAGTGCCCCAACCTATGCTACTGCTCGTTGAAGTAATTCTAGTGATTGCTACCGCAAGCATTTACTGGACGACACGCCAGCTCGTGCAAGATATTTCCCGGTCACCCCGCCAGACAGAACAGGGCCGAGGAAGCAAGGGCGACCCTACGGCACGAGCTAACCCATCGGCGGAAGACGTGGAAATTATCCGCGATGTAACTGACCTGTTGGCCGAACTACAATCTGCCGCCAGCGCCGCACGTGATGATTGGGCACGTCAAAATACCAGCCTACGAGAGATGCTCGACCGGTCTGAATCTATCGTGCCCGAACTTCGCAGCTTGCTTGCCCAGGCCAAGGCCATGTCCACGCTTCCCCTAATTCACCCCTCAGCACACGAGAGGAGTAACGGGAATGGGCCCCAGCCAAGAGGTGGGGCGGAAAGCAGGCATCGTCTCACCCTGGCAGAGGCTGTAGCTGCCTTCGGAAAACACCTTGAGGCTAAAGGCCGTGGCGAGAGAACTGTCACGCGCACGGTAAGCCATGTGCGGGAGTTTGCAACCTGGCTGGGCGGCCAGCGCTCCAATGAAATCCTGCTGAGCCGGATCAATGCCAGGGAGATCGAAGCTTATCTTGACTATTTGAAAGCTTTGGACTATAAGCCCACTACGATCCAGCGTAAGATGGCAGCACTTAAGGCCTTCACCGCCTGGACCAACGATCTGGCGAACAGGGCACAGCCCTTATGCCAGGAAGATAACCAATCCAGTCTAACCGGCTCCGCCAGGCCGTCACTTTTACCGACTTACGTAGATATGCTGTCGGGCACAGAACGCCGTCGCACTGTGTTCGCTCTGGCCGAACAGGGTCTCGACCGGAGAACTATCGCTGCTCGCACAGGCCTGGAACAAGAAGTTGTACGTGTGTTACTGGCGAAGGAACAGTCATCTCGCCTGGACATCAAAAAAGGGGGATCAGCCTAATGAAAATTCTGAAATGGTGTATTCTGTGTCTGGCTTGCGTTACTATCATGGCCTTTGCCGTCACGCCTGTTGCGGCTAATGGATCGCCTATCAAGGTCTTTCTCAACTATCTACCGGAATTCTCCACCTATGGACCGACAGATGCCAAAGGAGTGGCGTTGATCAGTATCGGCGAAGCGTGGGTAGACCTAAGCGCCGATGGCCTGCCCCAGTTGTCCGATGCTCTCTATGAAGCATGGGTGGTCAATGCTCAGACTGAAGAGATGGTCAGCCTGGGCAAATTCAATGCCGATGCCCAGGGGCATGTTGCTTACTACGCTGAGTTAGACGAATTACCCATCGCTGACTATCGTTACTTCATTATCAGTGTGGAGCCAGTTCCCGACCCAAGCCCTCTCGCGGACGCTCGCTGGACTATCGCGGGCATCTTTCCCGATTCTGAGTTAAAGATAGTGACCGGGACACCGACGCCGACTCTGGCTCCAGGTGTTACCCCTACCCCGGGTGCTCCTCTCACTTTACCCATCACCGGCGGAAGTGGTTCTAATAGCTGGGTGCTATTAGGAGTTGTATTAATATCGGGAGTCGTCCTCAAGCTCACTCTCACTGGGAAGAAGAGAAAGGATTAATTTATGATCCGCGGACTGTATACTGCCACTGCCAGCATGCTGGCAGGACTGCTGCGCCACGAGACTATCGTCCACAATCTTTCAAACGTGCGTACTATTGGTTACAAAGCTGACCGCGCGGCGCTGACTGATTTTCCTTCTTTGCTACTTACCCAGGTGAGAGGAGACCAACCTGGCTCAACCATTGGCCAAGTTGGTACAGGGGTATCGCTGGCAGATCTTGTCACTGACTTCAGTGATGGCTCACTCGAGTTGACCGATCAGCCCCTCGACTTTGCCGTCAGCGGCGATGGGTTCTTCCGATTAGAGACTCCTGATGGTGTGCGCTACACCCGTGATGGGCGTTTCCAGCGCGACATGGATGGCCGCCTCGTCACCGCTGATGGCTACCCGGTCCTCGGTGTGGATGGCCCCCTCACCCTGCCACAGGGTCAAATAACTGTCACGCCTCATGGCGAAGTCTTTGTGGGTGAGTCACTAGTTGGTCAGTTTAGCCTGGCCCGTTTCGATTCTCCAGAGAACCTGGTCAAAGATGGGCAAACCACCTTCACCAGCCGGGGTGCAGAACCCCAATTGTTGAATTCCGAAGAGATCCAGATCTATCAGGGTTATCTCGAGGGTTCCAACGTCGATACGACGCAGGCTGTAACCGAGATGATGAGCGTGTTACGCGCTTATCAGGCCAGCCAACGCTTAGTGCAATTCCAGGATCATATCAACGAGCAAACAGTGAACGAGCTAGGGAGGATTTGATGCCTTCAGTTTCGCTTTCCACACTCCTGCACATTGCCCGCTCAGGGCTACTGGCACGGCAGACTGATATCGACGTCGTCGCCAACAACATCGCCAATCTCAACACGGTGGGCTTCAAGTCCAGCCGGGCGGAGTTTCAGGAATTACTCGGCAATCAACTTCAAGAGCCACCTGTAGGAAGCAGCCGTAGCTCAGGTCAGGCGGCGGGGACGCTGTTAGCTGCCAACCAACGTCTCTTCGATCAAGGCCAGATTCAGCTCAGTGAACACACGTGGGACATGGCCATTGAAGGTGAAGGTTTTTTCCAGGTGCAGATGCCGGACGGATCGATTGCCTATACCCGAGATGGCACCTTCCGCCTGGACGGAGAAGGTCGGTTAGTCACCCCTGACGGCTATCTGCTTTCACCGGCCATCACTCTTCCGCCCGACGCTGAACAGACGATGGTAAACCCTGATGGAACTGTAATGGCTCGCCGTCGTGGCGAAGCCGAGCCACAAGCCATCGCCACCATTAATCTGGCCCGTTTCGTCAACCCGGCCGGCCTGGAGTATGTCGGCGACGATCTTTTTAAGCCTACCGATGCTTCCGGCCAACCCCAGGTTGGCCAGCCAAAGACTGACGGCTTTGGCCAGGTAATCGGCCATGCTCTCGAAGCCTCAAATGTGGATCTCAGCGATCAAATTGTCGAACTCATTGCTGCGCAACGGGCCTACACGTTGATGGTGCGCGCCCTGGAATCGTCAGATGAGATGCTTGGCCTGGCTAGCCAAATGAGATTATAAGCACTTGTTCATTAATAACTTCGCATTTTGGAATAGAAATTAGGCGTAAAACTGCGACAAAAAAAGGAAGTTGTTTTTGAACAAGTACTAAGTGGAACTAAAGATTCTCTACGACGCTGCCGATGAATCTATTGAGGCCAGTCTGCCATCAGGCAGACCGTCGCCTCGCGTTACAGCGAACCCTCCCGCAGGTTTTGACTGAACGAGCCGCGATTTTTTGTAGCAACCTGCGGGAGGGTCCGAAATTTACGCCTCAGTGTACTAGCAGGAGCCGGTAAGGTCGGGGAGGACAAGCAATGATTGACAAAGTTCAACGTAACGTACCAGCCAACTACACTAAAGACGTCACGCCCGTCGCGAGGAAGTCGGACTCTTCCCTAAATAAGGGTGGCGAGATTGACACTACTTCGGCTGAGGTCACTCTGTCCGAGAATGCACTGGCTTTGCAGCGAATCGTTCAAGCTGTGAAAGATGCACCGGATATCCGTAGCGACCTGGTTCAATCGATTCAGGAACAGCTTGCGGCGGGAAAATACCAGGTGAATTTAGAAGCGTTGGCAGAACGTTTGCTGTCGCTGATGAAATAACAGGTGGTCAACGTGTCTTTGATGCCCTCTTCCACTGCGGAGGAATTGCAAAACGTACTTGCTAGCGAGGCAGCGGCTTATCAGCGCCTGGTGGAGCTGACCCAATGCGAACGCACTGCACTGCAGGTCGGAACACTCGTCGAACTGGCAGCTACGATACGTGACAAGGAAGCCATTTTGGAAAGCCTGGCCCGATTGGAGCAGACGCGGGAGCGCATAACTGCCCAGTTGTCACAAGAGTTAAAACTTCCGGCCGAGGTATCTCTGCCAGACCTTATCACTCGCCTCAGTGAGGTGTCGCTAAATGCGAACGGCGCAGTTGAAGGGAATGGTATTGCGCACAAATGGATCGCGCTGCGCCGGGAATTCATCAACCTTGTCGAGCAACTGATCACACTCAATCAGGGCAATCGTTTGTTGATCCAGGCGGAACTAGCGTGCGTTGATGCTACCTTTGACTATCTGGGGCGTATCAATGCCGCGCCCGACGGGCAATACACTGCCCGTGGTAACAGCCATGCCCAACCGGCCGCTGGCAACGTCTTGAACTGGACAGGCTGAGGGAGTCCGACATGACATCAACCTTCGGCAGCCTGAATATTGCCTTACGCGCTCTACAATCGATGCAACGCTCCATCGAAGTCAGCGGCCACAACATAGCCAATGCTGCCACACCCGGCTACTCGCGCCAAAAAGCCTTGCTCGTCGCCAGTGATCCCTACTCGGTGCCTGCCGTCAATCAAAGCGTGTCACTCGGGCAGGTGGGCACAGGGGTCAACGTGGTCAAGGTGCAACGCTTTCGCTCTGATTTTCTCGACAGCCAGGTGCGCAACGAAACCTCGTTACTCAAGGGGTGGGAAGCGCGTCGAGATGTGTTGCAGCAGATCGAGGTCACCTTGAGCGAACCATCTGACACCGGGCTCAACAGTGATCTCAGCGCCTTCTGGGCGGCCTGGCATGAGCTAGCCACCACCCCCGATAGCTCGGCTGCCCGGGCTCAGGTGGCCGAAACCGCTGCTCGCCTGAGCGCCTCCTTGCGTGGAGCACACCGCCAACTCAGCGATCTACAATCTAATCTAGACAATCGGATTCCAATGCAAGTTGCGAGCATCAATGACCTGGCCCATCGCATTGCCGACCTGAACAGGACTATCCGCGACGTGGAAGCGATGAATCAGCAGGCCAACGACCTACGCGACCAGCGCGGACAGTTGCTGCACGAACTGGTGAGTCTCGTTGACGTGGATGCCTATGAAAGCGAAACCGGCTCCCTCATGGTGAGTATGGGCGGAAAGTTGTTGGTGATGGATCAGGTCGTTTCAGACATAGCCGTCGAACAGGATCAAGCTAATGATATGCGCAACCGCATCGTGTGGGCCGACAGCGGCGCGCCCGTGAAGATACACGGGATTCCACTAGAAGGTGGACTTTCCCCCATTGCGGGCGAGCAATTAGCGGGTGAGCTCGGCGGCACCCTTATCGCCCGTGATCTCATCTTACCGGAGAAAATGACTCAACTCGACGACATGGCTAATGCGCTGATAAGTTATGTAAATGGACTACACCAGATTGGCTTTGGCCTGGAAGGGGCAGTTGGTAGCGAATTGACTGGCGCCAGCACAGTCCCCGGAACAGTGAATGGCTTTTCCCTCTCTCCTCCCTGGCCCGGCAGTGGCGGATTGCCCGGAGGCACCTACCACGTCGAAATCCGCGACGATGCGAACACCCTGGAATTCCGCCTGGTTGATTCGGCGGGCAATCCGATGGAGATTCTGGACAGCGCCGCGGGCGATGGCTCTCTCACCAATGGCTGGCAGGCTCTCGACCTGGTAGATGGTACTTCTTTTGACACTGGCCGCGGGCTTGTCATCGACTTCGCTCCACTGGCCGACCACGACCTGGGAGCAATCAACACCAATATGAATGTAGGGAGGTTCACTTTGAGCAGTGTTCCGCAAGGAACTCCCGAGCTGCCCACTGACACCTACTACGTTGAAATGCGTGACAATAGCGGTACCTGGGAATTTCGCCTGGTCGACTCGGTGGGCAATCCGGCACAAATTTACGATAATTCTGCCGGCGATGGCTCTCTCAGCGGCAACTGGCAGGCCGTTCCTGCCTCGCTCACCTTCGATACACATCGAGGATTGACTATCGAATTCACGGGCGGGCCTTATTTGGGGACGCTTTTTGGCGGGGTGCCCTTGCCTGCTAACGTAGGATACACCGCTCGCGGCACCCAGATTGGCACGCGCGGAGAGGGCGCAGCCAGCGTAGACATAGGGAATTTCTTTGCCGGATCAGGTGCCCGCGACATTGCCGTCAGCGATTACATTACTGCTAATCTCAACCGGATCGCTGCAGCGGCCGGGGCAGACAGCCCTGGTGACGGTTCCATCGCCCTGCAGATTGCCCGGCTCGCAAGCGCAACTGTCCTGAATGGGGGTACAACCACTATAGGTGATCACTATCGAGCTATTATTTCCAACCTGGGACAAGAGGCGCAGCAGGCCGACGTAATGACCGGCAACCACGAGCTGCTGGTGCAACACCTGGAGACCCGCCAAGAGGAAATTGCCGGCGTATCGCTCGATGAGGAGTCAGTCTATCTGTTGCAATATCAGCGCACTTACCAGGCCGCCGCCCGTGTAATGACCACAATGGATGAAATGCTCGATAAGGTCATTAATGGTATGGGCCTCGTCGGCCGCTAGGTTAGGGGGTGCTAGAATATGCGTATTACGCATCAAATGCTTAATCAGATGGCTCTTGATGGTATGCAGACCAACCTGCGACGCCTGTCGGATATCCAGAATCAGGCGGTTACGAGCAAACGGGTTACTCGTCCAGAGGACGACCCTTTCAGCGTCGAGCAGTCGCTTAGTTTCCGTGCGCGTATTGATGCGGGCGAGGCTTCACTGCACGCCATCGCTATGAGCACCGACTGGCTGAATGCGACCGACAAAGCGCTGAGTGACATGGTCAGCCTGCTAAGCCGTGCTCAGGCCCTTGCGCTGAGAGGGGCTAACGATAGCCTGGGCCCGGACGAGCGCCAGACTTTGACCGCAGAAGTGGAAGGCACACTGGAACAGTTTATTGCCGTGGCCAACACACGTCACGGTGACCACTTTATTTTCTCGGGGTTCCAGACTGATACCCTCCCCTTTACGACAACTCGCGACCCAACCACAGGTGCCATTACTGCCACTCAGTACAATGGCGACGCCGGCCTCATCCTGCGCGAGGTGGAACCAGGTACTGATGCAGCAATCAATGTGACGGGCGACTCTCTTTTCAGTGACATTTTCAATTCTTTGATCGACATGCGCGATGCACTCCAAGCTGCCCCCTTTGTCACAGACGAGGTAAACACAGCGCTGACAGACCTCAAGGCTCATACAGAAACTATCCTCGATGTACAGGCTGCTGTCGGTACTAAACTCCGCCGCCTGGAGGCTGCTGCGAATCGGGTGGAGGCTTCACAGATCAGTTTCCGGGAACTGATGTCAGACGCGGAGGATGCTGATATGGCCGAGGTGGCTAACCAACTGGCGCAGCAACAATTCGTGTACCAGACTGCACTAGCTGCCAACGCCCAGGTCTTGAGATTGTCATTGTTGGACTTCCTAAAATGAGATAAAGGGGTAAGCTTATGACGAGCCAGCTTGAAATGAACCCATTACTTGGTGAAGAAAGCCCGGTCATTGAGTTCCCGTCCGGGCTCATAGGCCTCGAGGAGTGGAAGCACTTCGTCTTAGTCACGCATCCTGAAGGTGGTCCACTACACCTGCTGCAATCGCTGGACGACGAAAGAATCACCCTCATTGTCGCTGACCCCCGCCAGATTGTGTCTGACTACCAGGTTGGCCTATCTGAGGCTGATGCCCAGGCGCTTCAATATGCAGATGTCAACACGCTACACACTGCCTGGCCGGATGAAATGGATTTGTATTGCATTCTGTCAGTGCAAGAAAATCCATTCAGTGTGACGGCTAACCTCTTGGGCCCACTGATCATTAACTGGCAGGCGAGGCTGGGGAGGCAAGTGATTCTATCAGATTCGAGCTACGATGCGCGTTATCTTGTGCCCGTGCCTTCCTCTGCACCTGCTACCAAAAGAGCAGCACCCGCCGAGGGAAAGGAAGAAGAGTAATGCTGGTTTTGGGACGCAAGCTCAACGAGAGTGTGATGATCGGTGATGACATCGTGGTCACGGTGCTGGCCATAGAGGGCGAGCGACTGAAAATTGGGATTAAAGCCCCGCCCCATGTGCGCATACTGCGCCAGGAATTATACGAAAGTGTCAAGCAAGAGAACTTGCGTGCTGTTAAACTACCAGCGCAACCTGAAGGCGACTGGCTACCATCTATAAGAGACCTGCTCCAGAAAAGAGAGGAATAATGGGGCAAGACGAACGACGAACGCCGGAGAGCGTAGAATCAAAAACGAAGGATGAATGCCGCTGGGCTCGTGTCATTCATTCCACTCAGTCGTTCGTCGTTGGCCTGTTGGCTCTGCAGGCCTTACTGATAGCTGGCACTGGCTGCACTCTCGTCGTCGAGATGCCACGCGGTTTGCAGATGGCCAACGCTGCTGGTATTACCCCGACTTACCCCACGCAGGAGGTCAGTGAACCGGCAGCCAGCACTGAAGAGGCTTCCACCCAGACGCCAACTTCGCCACCCAGCCCATCTCCAGCAGTTACACGGGACACGCCGCCTCCAACAGTTACCACCACTCCAACTGCCACAGCCGGCCTTGCTTCGCCTACTGGGCGGCCGGCGTTGACGCCTACCGGGACACCTACACCTGGATCCCTTGCCTACATCGTCCAACCCGGCGATACACTCAGCAGCATCGCTGCACGCTTGGGCACAAGCCCGCATATCATCGCAGATTTCAATCGCCTGGCTGATCCTGGCTACATCCAGGTGGGGCAAACACTGCTTATCCCGCAGGGCACAACCAGCTTATTGCCAACGGGGCAACCGACGGGCCAGGCGACTGCCACCCTTATCTCAATTTCCAGCCCTACATCTACGGCGACCCCAACTCCGACACCCACCTCGGCGCCGACCAATACGCCGGGGGCATCGCCCTATCCAACCGGCACGCCTTATCCAACCGGCACGCCCTATCCAACCAGCACGCCTTATCCGACTTCAACACCGTACCCAACACCGACTCCAACCGCCCCTACACCCTATCCAACCAATACGCCCTATCCGACTTACACGTTGTACCCCCAACCCACCTACACGCCGCATCCGACCTATACGCCGTATCCGACCTATACCCCAATGTTGACTGCCACGCCACTGGTAACCAACACCCCCACAGGGACTGCCACGTCTACCCTTACCGCCACGAGTACGGCTACAGCAACAGCGACACCTAGCAAATGAGGGTAGAGTTCAATGCGCCATCTAAGTAATCTCTCCTTATCTGAAACTAAAATCTGCCACAACAAGAGCAGACTTGGGCGGCTCATCGTTCCATTTCTCTTGGCCGGGTTGCTCCTCTGCATTGTCTTTGGACTGACGAGCGCCCTGGTCAGCGCTCAAGGTGAGCTTGTTGTATCAAAGACGGCATGGCCGGCAACGGTAAAAGCTGGCGAGCCCCTGACTTACACAATATACGTTACTAATACGACAGGGGGGATTCTGTATGTTGATATTATTGATACGGTTCCCGATGACGCCCAGGTCATTGACGTCGGTAGCGGGCAGTTGATCAATGGCGAGATGAAGTGGTCGGGGCTGGTGGTACCCCCGGTCACCACCAAGGCAGTGACATTTGTGGTCGAAGTCACCCGCGCCGGCAGCATAATTAACCGTGACTATCGAGCCCAGTCTGGAAACTATCTCGGCTTGGGCAATCCTCTTACTACGACGGTCATGCCCGGCGATCCGCATTCCGTTGTCATCGCCGCCAACCCCAACCCAAGTAGTGCTGGTGGATCCTCGGTGCTCACCGTTGAGGTGACTGACGCGTACGGAAACACCGTCACCGACGGCACATCGATTGCTATCGAGTTTGATAAGGGAACTATTGACAGCCAACCGGCTGGTACGACCATTACCGGGGCTACGTCGAACGGCCAGGTGAGCAAAGTACTGGAAGGCGGAACAGTAGCGGGTACCGCCCATATCACGGCCACAGCGACCGGAATCCCTGCGGCTACTGCTGACGTAGTCTTTGCGCCCGGCCCACCGTACACATTGATGGTCGTTGCCGCTCCTTCCTCTATTACAGCCAACGGGAGAGCAACCGCGACTATCACCGCCACGGTGACTGATCAATATGGCAACTTTGTCACTCAGACGCCGGTGACTGTTACCACCAGTTTGGGCAAGATCAATGGTGAAGGACCAACCGCAGTGGTATATACAAACGACGAGGGCCGGGCCTTCGCCGCACTGGGGAGTACTGTGGCCGGAACAGCCACCCTAAGCGTAACCGCTGGCTCGCTGGTCGATACCAGTCAGAGCGTGCATTTAGCTCCTGGCCCACCGACGCACCTGTCAATTCAAGCTCATCCTACCCAAATCACGGCCAACGGCACAAGTACCAGTACTATCACCCTACTGGTGCTTGACGAAAACGACAACCTCGTTAAGACGCCAGTAGCAATAACCATCACCACAAGCCAGGGCACACTCACCGGCGGAGGAACCTCATATACGGAAATCGCCACGGGTGGGGATATGCAAGTGACTCTTACATCCAGTCCCCAGGCCGGCACAGCCAACGTGGCTGCCACTGCTCTTGGGTTAAATACTAATACCTCGGTTAATTTTGCGCCAGGATCACCCGCCCTGGTTTCACTCGACATCGTACCGGCTGTCATCCCTGCCGATGGAATCAGCACAGCCGCTCTCACCGCAACTGTCCGTGACACTTTTGGCAACCCCGTCAGCGTGCCGGTCAACGTGACATTCGCTGCTGCGGCAGGGACGCTATTACCCAACAGCAGCGGCGACACAGTTAATGGAATCATCGCGCGCAAACTGAGGAGCAATACCGACCTGGGTAGCGTACCCATCACTGCAACCGCCTCTGGACTGAGTACCTCAGGGACTGGCAGCGTTGACTTCGTCGTGGGACCACCTGGTATTGCCTATGTAAGTCTCAGTCCAACATCTCCCATTACAGTCGGCGTGCCTACTCTCATGAACCTCACCGTGCAAGACAGCGTAGGACACGCCGTGCCGGGCACGGTTGTCACGATCACTAGCTGGTTGGGCACTGTCACTCCTTCCCAGAGTGGTGTCACCGATGCGAACGGCCAACTGGAGCGTACGCTTGTTTCTACCCGGGCCGGTGCCGATGTGATCGGTGTATTGGGTGACAGCGGTCCACTTAGTGTGAACGGAGGTGGCGTATCGTTCGTGCCGGATGTGGCTGTGCAGGCAGCTCTGGTCGCCCATTCAGCCCAACTCATGGCAGATGGCAATGCCACTACTGTGGTGACAGCGACAGTCACGGACCAGTATGGTAATCCAGTCTCTGGTGTGCTTCCTGAATTCACCACGACTATTGGCTCGCTGTCGGGTAGCAGTACCACCAATGACTCCGGTGTTGTCACTCGCACCCTACAGTCAACGACTGAGTTGGGCACAGCCATCATATCTATCAATGGATTGACGACGGTTATGAGCGCAACGGTGGATTTCGTCGCCGGACCACCTGCATCCGCCATCTTAGACGCCAATCCTACCACCGTCGAAGTTTACGGCCTGGGCTACGAGCCGGATGAAGTAACTCTGGCTATTAGCGTCACCGACAGTGTGGGACATCCTATTGTGGGCGAAACATTGGTTGTGACAAGCAGCATCGGCACAATCACAGGCTGCGGCCCTACCAATGCTCAAGGCATTCTAAATTGCACTTTTTACTCAACGAAAAGTGGACAACCCCAAATTTATGTGGCGGGTATCCCCGTCACTGGCGATGTTATTACCATTGTGCCCGGTCCATTGAATCACGTCCACGTGGTGCCTTATGACCCCCGTGAAGATCCCCTCGGAGTCAAAGCTGGCGTCCCCGCCACCTTCACCGCGCTGGGGCACGATTTTTACCACAATCTGATAACCGGTATATCTTTTGCGTGGAGCATAAGCAACATTTCTGGTAAGGGTAGCGTTGACGCCGAGGGCGTCTTTCTCGGCACTAACGTTGGATTGGTGCGTGTCAAAGCCAGTGCCGGCGGCAAGGCTGGTGTAAGCTATGTCCAGGTTGAGCCGGGCACAGCGGCTATGGCATCCGTTGACGCAGACCGACTGGTGCTACCCGCCAACGGAACCAGTGTGTCTAATCTCACTTTGCGGGTGATGGATGCCTACAGCAATGTCGTAGGCTACGGCGTACCACTTACGGTTGCGAGTTCAATCGGTATCATTGAAGGTAGCACTTCCACCGACCCGAATGGTATGGCCTACCGCACCATTAGATCCTTCAAAGCGGGCCAGGCCGTCATTAATGTGACCAATCTCACGACAGTTACGGGGGACACGGTCATAACCTTCACATCCGGTTCTCCAGCCAAGGCAATTGTATCGGCGTCGCCCAAGGAAATCCCGGCCAATGGAGTTGCCCGGTCAACGCTGCGCATTACTTTGCTCGACGCCTTCGATAACCCGGTTGGCGCTGGCTACATACCTACGGTCCAGGCCTCGTTAGGCACAATCAGTGGTGCTGGCGGAACTGATGCAAACGGCGTCGTCACCCGCACACTCACTGCGCCAACTGTAGAAGGTATAGCCAATTTCACAATTGTATATCTTGGGTCACCATTGTCGGCCAGCGGCGACAACGTAACGTTTGTGGTTGGCCCACTGCATCACGTGGGCGTCAATCCGGCTGGTCCTCTGTTGTTGCCCGCTGGACAGCCTACAGTTCTTAATGCTCAGGGTTACGACGCCTATAACGCACCTATTCCACCGGGTCGGGTTAACTACGGTTGGGATCTAATCTTCACGGGCCCGGGACGCGGCGAGCGGTCTTCGGCTTTTGGGACACAGACGGTCTTTACTGGGACAACAAGGGGCGCTGGGGTACAACTCATTGCTTCGGCAGACGAACAAGGTGCTTTCTTCGAGACGCCAGTGGATATCACTGTGCTTCCCGGCCCAATTGTATCCGCCGACATAACCGCTGTCCCCGCCATCATTACGGCTGATGGCGTCAGCCCTATCACTTTCACTCTGGCAAACCTGACCGACGCATATGGCAACACGTCCAACGACGGCAGCGTGGTCACTGTTACGATTCAATCGGAGCCTCAGGTGCGCACTAACGCCGGGATGGTGGTCAACGACCAGGTGCAAGTGGTCATCCCTGCCGCCACCCGGGCAGGGACCTACCCCGTTTCGGTCTCCGGCTCGGGGGGAAACGTATCCATCACCGGCGATACCAGCGTGACCTTTGTACCCGGCCCGCCTACCCAGGCCGAGATCCTCTCCGTCACACCGCCGGAAATCATTGCCGACGGCAGCAGTACCAGCACGGTCGTGCTGCAACTACGCGATGCATTCCAGAATCAGGTAGCAGGTGGTTGGACTCCCGTCGTCAGCAGCACACTCGGTTTCATCGTCCCTGGTGTCCATGCTACTGATGCGCAGGGCGTTCTCACTCGCACTCTGCGAGCCGGCCTGGTCGTGGGCGACGCGCTGGTCAGCGTCAACGGCTCTGCCGCCTCCGGCCCTCCTGTGTCATTGATTCCTGGCCCCCCCGTCCTGGCAAATGTCACTGTCGAGACCAGCACTTTAGCAGCAGGGGGTGACCACACGTCCGTCATTTTTGACGTGCGTGACGCTTGGGGTCACTCAGTCGCGGATGGTACCCTCATTACACCCACCCTATCTCCAAACTACGCTACGTTCAGCGGGGTTCGCCAAACTTTCGGCGGCGAGGTCATGCAGACCCTGACCTCTGCTACCTCGGTTGGCACAGCTACAATAGGCAGCGAGGGGCAGGCAATCACAGGTGATACGCTGGTCACTTTCGTCCCTGGCCCGGCAGCGGTCGCCCGCGTCACTGCGGTACCCGAGATGCTTACTGTAGGGGAGACGACTTCACTATCAATCACTGTGACCGATGCCTACAGCAACAGCGTGCCTCCCAGCCTCATATCTATAACCTCTACGTTGGGCACTTTAGACGGAGGCGGCTCGACTATCAGCAAGACGACGGCTGGGAGTGCGGCCCTCGTCACCGCCAGCTTATTCTCTACTGTGGCAGGTAACGAACAGTTGATCTTGAGTGGACCAGCAGGCGCGCTGACATTGCACCCTTCTTCCGATCCCATTCTTTTTCTGCCCGACGACCCCCTCTCGGTGACCATCGACCCCACTGGCCCAGTCACTGTGACGGCGGGCGACATTCTGACGCTCACTGCTAGCAGCCGGGATGGCTACGGCAATGCCGTCGATCCCTGGGCACCGGTAGATTATACCTGGTGGCAGAGCGCCGCCATCGAAGAGCCAGGCTATGGGACCCTTACGGGTGCCGACTCCCACGCGCGTGCGATCCATTTCACGCCGATGAAAGCCGGCACAAATCGACTCTGGGCCACCGGTGGCGTTACACCCACTGATGTGCTTACAGTCAACGTGCTCGTCGGCCCGCCAGCGATGAGCACCATCGCCATCAATCCCGACAGCGTGCCTGCCGATGGTGTCAGTACCATAGCGATCACGCTCACTGGTGTAGTCGACGCATTGGGTAATCCGGTTCCCGATGGCACTCCTCTGACAGTCACGATCCCGTCTGATCCGCCTGTTGTCGGGGTAGGGACCACTTTCGGAGGCGCAATGACCGGGAAACTGTCTTCCAGCACTGCTGCCGGCAGTTATCTTGTGTCCGTAAAGGGAACAGGTGGCCCATTGACGCTCACCGGTACTAAAATTGTGTCGTTTGTGCCCGGTCCACCGGTTCGCGCTTACGTGGATGCTGTTCCTGAAACCTTGCCTGGTGATGGCGTAAGCACTGCCTCGCTACTCGTGACGGTGAAAGATGCTAATTCTAATCGGGTTACCGATGGCATCCCCATTACTGTCACTTCTAATCTTGGTTGGGTGACAGGCACAGGAGTCACGGCGAACGGTACGGTACAGCGGACACTCCATGCGCCGGTAGCATTGGGAACGGCCCATTTCACGGTGGAGGGACCGGATGGCCCCCTCTTCGTCACGGGCGACACAGTGAAGTTTGTGCCTGGTGCCCCGGCTGCAGCCTGGGTGACCGCCACACCCTCACGAGTCCCGGCCGATGGAGCAAGCACGTCACAAATAACCATCGCTATCAGAGATGCCAACGGCTTCGAGATAGAAGGATCGGGAATAGCCATACTGAGCGTGGCCCGCGGATCAATCGTGCCGACTACTACGATGGTCTCGTCCGGGTCTTTGACCGCCACCTTTAGCGCCGACACGTCGGTAGGTCGGGCCGGGGTGACTGTTGTATACGAGGGGAGATCGCTGTCAACCATTAGCGACACATTGGAACTCGTCCCTGGCCCGCCTGTCTCGGCCACGATCTCAGCCAATCCCACCAGCCTGCGGGTGGGAAGTATTGAGCGCTCCATCCTGACGACAAGTTTATTCGATGGGTGGGGCCGCCCGGTCGCCAATGGTACGGTAGTCACCGTAACCACTTCACTGGGCGATATTCTGACTAACAGCAACACAACAACCGGCGGGGTCATCACCAGGACACTGGCCCCCGGCTCTAGGGTGGGAACCGCCAACTTCATCGTCAGTACGCCAGAGGGCAGTCTAACACCCTCCGGTGACACGGTCGAGATCATGCCCGGTAACCTGGATCATATCGAGGTTTCTCCCTCCGGGCTGAAGCAAGTTACAGCCGGCAGCAGCGTTCTATTCACTGCGGTGGGTCATGACATGTTCCACAACGAAACAGGCACTGACCTCTTCGGCTGGACTACGTGGCAGGGCTCAGGGAACGGTATTCTGTCCGACGAAGGCGTAGCCCACAAACAAGCCATTTTTACCGGAACTATCGCCGGTACGATCGGGATTCAGGCATCACAAGGGACCATTTTTAGCCCCATTGTAAATGTGACAGTGCTACCTGGCCCCCCCATCACGGCTATGGTAAGCGCCAATCCAATTGCCATCCCTGTGGGAGGCTCGACCAGCCGGCTGACTATCACAGCCAGAGATGCTTTCGGCAATCTCGTAGCGGATGGCACACCGCTGAACGTCACCAGCAACATCGGGACCATTATCGGCACGTCAACCACACAAAACGGGACGGTGACGCGCACGCTCCTGTCTGGAAATTACTACGGCACAGCCATGTTTTTCGTCAATGACTGGGTGGCAGGCGGCGATAAAGTAGTCTTGGGGCCCGGCGGTCCAGCCCGCGCGCAGGTAACAGCCAGCCCTAGCAGCCTGTACGCCGATGGCACAAGTCAGACAGTCTTAACTATCAAGCTGTTCGACGCAGTGGGAATGCCTGTAGAGGATGGGATCACTCCCGTCATCACAACGACGCTGGGAACACTAACTGGCCATGGCGCTACCTTGGGCGGTGTGGTAACTCGTACACTGAATGCCTCACGTACACCCGGCGTTGCACATATTTATGTTGAGGGATTTCTGGCTGAGGGGGGCGTGCCCTTCCTTATCGGTCCGGCATCTGTAGCTCACATTGTATGCGACCCACCCTGGCTACTCGCAAACGGCGCGAGCACATCGACACTGACCATCACCGTGCAGGATGCATACGGTCACGTCGTCACCGATACCGGGTCCCTTAGCGTGTCCACTTCGCTGGGAACAATTAGCAGCTTTGGACCCACCGTGGAGGGTGTGACAACCCGCTTGCTTGCAGCCGACGACGAGGTTGGGATGGCCATCGTTTCGGTTGCCGGGCTATCCACCACAGGTGACTCGAAGGTTCCTTTCATTGGTGCCTCGGTAGACAATGGTGACTTCGAGACTGGAAGGCTGGGAAACTGGGCACTAGGTAGTGTCATCACGACGGCAAGTTCTTCACCAGCTTACACGGCAACGCTGCTGAATAGTGACCGGGTTGGTAGCATACTGGTGACGCCGCATAGCGGCGCATCTATGATCCGGCTCGGAGCCACAACCTCCGACAACACGAAACATAAACAAGGTGAAGTGTGGCTGAATCAGCCAATATATGTACCGGCGGGAGACCTCACGCAGGTCACCTTTTGGTACCGGTTGCTAAGCTACGATGTGTCAGTTGGTTCAGCCCAGAATGGCTACCTGGAATGGGATCCGTTTGAGGTATATATAGACCATCACGAGGTGTTTCAAGACGGGCAAACCTTCTCAGATGAATGGTATGCCTGGTATCTGAATTCCCCTGCTTCTCCCCGGGATATGGGCTGGAAGCAAGGCGTGATCGACCTTACCCCCTATGCTGGACAGGTCGTACTACTGGAGTTTCGCTTGCCGAATAATCGAGACGCGGTGGACAGGGACCGCGAGGTAGATAACACCTGGGTCTATCTGGACGACATCCTTACACTTCACAGCGACTCGTCAAATGCCAGGGTTTTCTTGCCGTTGGTACTCAGTGGGAACTAGGTGGGTTATCCAGCACCCCCCTCCAACTCCCATATGCGCTAACTTAAGCGTGTAAAGGGGACCTCACCCCATCCCCCCGGCCCCC
>CAYTNQ010000006.1:0-62550 GCA_964439175.1 uncultured Anaerolineales bacterium
GCCGCCCGGCGTGCGTCAACGTCGCCCTCGATCCGAAGGGCATGGCCAAGACCGGCGCCAGCACGCCCTACATCGTGTGAAGGGAACTGCTCACCCTCCTGGGGCACCTAATGGTCCCCCCTCGGGGCAGGTTTAGGCAATCGTCAATCAGGTCTCACTACAATCTGCGGGAGGGTAGGTTGAAGAAGGACAGTTGCAAATAACATGGCGAAATCCGAATCAGTAGAAAGCCGGATTGCATACTTTATCTCCCCGCACGGCTATGGTCACGCTGCGCGCGCAGCGGCAGTGATGATGGCCCTCCGCGAACGGGATCCAGCGATTCGGTTCGAGATTTTCACCCTGGTGCCTCGCTGGTTTTTCGAGGACTCCCTCTCCGAGCCCTTCGGGTATCATTCGTTGTTAACCGACATAGGGCTGGTGCAGAAAACGCCGCTGATCGAGGATCTGCCCGAAACGCTGCGGCGTTTGGATAGTTTCTTGCCCTTCGATGACTCCCGCATCCAGGAGATAGCAGGACAGGTAACCCAGCTTCAGTGTCAACTGGTCATCTGCGACATCGCCCCGATGGGCATCGCCGTCGCCAGGGAAGCCGGGGTTCCCTCGGTACTGGTGGAGAATTTCACCTGGGACTGGATTTACCAGGGATACGTGAAGTATGAACCCCGGCTGGCCTCACATATCTCATACCTGCAAGACCTATTCGATAAGGCCGATTACCACATCCAAACCGAGCCGGTCTGCCAGCGGCAGACTGGCGATCTCACCACGTCCCCGGTCAGCCGCAAGCTCAGAACGCCCGCCAGGGAGATTCGACGGCAGCTAGGGATACCGGACACGGCGAGAACGGTGATGATCACTATGGGGGGAATCCCCTGGGACTACACCTTTTTAGACCAATTGACACACCAAAACAACCTTTACTTTGTCATCCCTGGGGCTGCCGAGCAGATGCAGGTCCGCAGAAACTCTCCAGACGGGAGCGGCGGGTTAGTGCTTTTGCCTCACCATTCGCACTTTTTCCACCCAGACCTGTTGAATGCGTGCGATGCGATCATCGGTAAAGTCGGCTACAGCACTGTGGCCGAGGCTTATTCCGCAGGCGTTCCTTTCGGCTACGTCGCCCGCCCGAAATTTCGCGAGTCGCAAGTTCTGGTCGCTTTCATTGAGCAGCAAATGCATGGACTGGCCATTGCGGAAACACAATTTCGAAACGGCCGATGGCTATCCCTTGTCTCGGACCTGCTGGCCTTGCCCCGCATCCAGCGTCTTGGTGTCGCCGGTGCCGACCAGGTGGCACATTTCCTTGACGAGTTGTTGGATCATATGTAGCCTTTTTTCTTAGAGTTTGTGCATAACGCAAATCTTGTCGGGTAACTATTAAAATGACCCACGGATTTCCACTACTCTCGGTCATTATTCCTAATTGGAATGGCGCACGACATCTGCCTACCTGCCTGGATTCCCTGCGCCGCCAGACCTATCCCCACCTGGAGGTGATCCTGGTGGATAATGCCTCCCGCGACGAGTCGGTGGCACTGGTGCGGCGTGACTATCCGCATGTAGTGCTGGTGCAGCTCGATGAGAACCTGGGTTTGACGGGGGGTATCAACCGCGGGGTTCAGGCCGCCCGGGGCGAACTCATCGCCCCCCTTAACAACGACACTGAAGTCGCCCCCGGTTGGGCCGAGGCACTGGTGACCGCTCTGCTCGACCATCCGGAAGCTGGTATGTCGGCCAGTAAGATGCTCCTCTTTGATCGGCGCGATACCCTTCACTCGGCCGGCGATGCTTATGGCGTGGATGGCATTCCGGTCAACCGGGGGGTGTGGCAAAAAGACGAGGGGCAATTCGACGACGACGAGTACATCTGGGGAGGCTGTGGAGGCGCGGTCGCCTACCGCCGGGCTATGCTGGACGACATCGGCCTCCTGGACGAAGACTTGTTCATGTACTGCGAGGACGTGGATCTCAACTGGCGGGCGCAACTGGCCGGTTACCGGTGTGTCTTCGCGCCCCAGGCCGTGGTTTACCATCACCTGAGCGCTACCGGCGGTGGGGAGATTGCCAGCTATTACACAGGGCGTAACACCCTATGGGTACTGGCTAAGAATTACCCGGGGGAATTGCTGCGCCGTCACTGGCGAGCGATTGTGCGCGCCCAACTCAGGATCACGTGCGATGCGCTCAAGGCCTGGCGCGGTGCGGCCGCTCGCGCCCGTCTGCGAGGACAATTGGCGGGCTTGCTCGGCCTGCCCCGCTGGCTTCGCAAGCGGCGTGCGCTCCAGGCCAGGCAGAAAGTGTCATCCGAGGTGATCGAGGGATTACTGCTCAAAGAATAAGATTATTTCTGGACAAGTGAAAAATGATACAACCGCCCGCTATCGCTGTCGCGAACGTCGAGGAGGGTGCTGTGGGTCGCCAGCCAGTCTGCCGCGACCGCTTCTGAAGGCGATTCCACGGCGGGGTCGCTGTCAAAGAGCCACCAATCGTGATGCGCGGCGGCGATGCGCTCCAAGGCAGCAATGGTGCGCGTCTCCACCGACTCGCCCGGGGGGGCATAGTCGTCGAGCATGTAAAAAGTGAAGTCACGGTGTAGATAAGGATAAAGCCAGTCGTAGGTTCGGTGATCGTAGCTGTTGAGGATCAGGGCCGGGCCCGGCTGGCTTTTCCCTGCCGCGCCGGGCGCGGCGCGGAGGGTTTCGATGGTCGCCTGGTACGGGGAAAGCTGGTAGCGCACATCGAAATAAGCGCGGACAAAGCGTGCCCCAGCCGGCACACTCCCCACGACCAGCAAGCTCGCCAGTCCAACCAGCCCCCAGCGCCGGGCGCGGCGCAGGGTTGGCGTCAGCCAGTGAGGCTGGACGATGAGCATAAATTCAGCCGCTAGCATGATGAAGATCAACGTCCGTAGCCCCACCGTGACCATCAGCAGCCAGTGTTCGTCGGGCACAATAGTGAAGAAGACGTTGGCCTCGATCAGGTTCAGCAGCCCGGTCACCACCGCGTAAAACGCGCCGCGCAAGTTGGGCAACAGCAGGGCAATGAAGGCCAACACCCAACCCAGCCACTGGGGACTGTAGCCCTTGGAGTAAAGCATAAAGAGGGTCAGCGTGAAGCCGGTGAAGGCCACTATGTTGCGCGGCGCTTTCCAATCAAAACGACGGGTATAGGCAAACAAGTAGACGAGTCCAAAAGCTATGGTAATCCAGAGCCAGGGCAAGCTGGAGCTGAAGCCGGTCGCCGGATCCCAGGCGATATTCCGCATATCCACAGGGATGATCCCATAGCCGAATTTCCCCTCAAGAAGCGCCCATACGCTCTCCCACGGTTCGCGCGCGCCGCTGATGACCAGCGGTCCCCACACCAGGCGCGGATTGAGTAAGTAAAAGGGCAGCCCAATAGCAATCACTGTGAGGGCAAACGTACCGAAGTAAAACGCCAAACACCTGCCCCACCGCAGGTGCGGGTCGGCAAATCGGCAAATCAGCAAATCAGCAAATCTACAAGCCATTGGTTCGGCGGAGTGGACGCGATTCGCCGATATATAGATTTGCTGATTTGCTGATTTGCTGATTTGCTGATTTGCTGATTTGCTGGCTCGCTGGCTCGCTGACTCGCTGACTCGTGCCCCGACCGGTAGTAAGATCAGCGGAATGAGCTTGATCATAAAGCCGACGCCGGTAGTCAGCGCACTCCACACGGGACGGCCGCGCAGCAGCAGATACAGGCTGAGGAGGAAAAAGAAGATGGGGTAGCCCTCGAACCAGCCGGTGAGCGTGTAGACTGGAGTAAAAAGGGCCAGGTAGAACCAGGCCGAGCGCAACGCCCGCTGCGAGTCGCTCAGCCGGCGAGCGATGGCGTAGATGAGAACCAGGTTGCCTGTCTCAAAGAGGAGAAAGGTCCCGCCTAGTAGCAACGAAAACCACAGGGTTGGAAATTCCCAGGGGGGTAGCAGGCTGCTGATCCGCCACAGCCCGATCATCAAGAAGGGGAAGAGAGGGGGGTAAGTTGTCCACAGGTTGAGGTAGGGGACATACCCCTGGCGGGTGAATTGCGCAAATTCGCGGTACCAGTAGAAGTCAGAGAAGTCGAGCACCTGCCCACCGGGCCGGAAGGCCAAGAGCGTCATCACCCGGAAGGCAATGAAGAGCGTTAGAATCAACGCGAACTCGCGCCTGGGGCCCACGGCTTGAGGCGATGGGCTCGCTTGTGATATAGCTTGATTTTGCATATGAGACTTGGCCTCTAGCTTTGCTCCGCCTGAAGGCTCGACTCCAAGAGATATAACGATTTGGAATCGAGGCTTTAGCCGGTGTTCCGACAAGACCTGCCCTCTAGCTTTGCTCCGCCTGGAGGCTCGACTCCAGGAGATCAGGCTATTTGCTCTCCGCTATCTCTGGTGCACCGGTTGCCCATATCCTCTCTGCTGTCAATATCCGGCTAAACCCTGTCAGGTAGGTGACCAACCCACTGAAAACGATGAATGTCCAGAAACTGATGAAGCGATTGAGGAGTACAGCCAGACCCGCCTGAGAAGTAGGTACGGCGAAAAGCGCCAGCAGCCCCACGAACGCGGCCTCGAACTGGCCCACAGCGCCAGGGGTGATGGGTATTGTCACCGCCAGGTCAGCGGCCATCGCAGTGAAAGCGGCCACCCCCAGCGGTAAGGGGGTGCCCAGGCCGCACAACAGCAGGTAGGCCAGGAAGACATCGCACAGCCACACGTAAAGGCTTTGAGCGGCTACGACGAGTAGCAGGTTTGGATGCCGGCCCAGGTCACGGACGCTGCGCAGCAGGTCAAAGCCGAAGCGTAACGCTTTCTGATAGAAGGGCCATTGGAGGAGTCCAGTCAGCCAGCCTTCGGCGCGGGGGACGGCGACCAGTCCGGCGACTGCGGTCACAAACAGACCTGCCGTGAGCGCCGCACTCTGCCAGACCCATTCTGGCGTGCGACCAGCCAGCGCCCAAGTCCCGGCCAAGACAGCCAGGAAGGCCAAAGCCAGCGCGTCGAAAGCGCGCTCGGCGGCGACGGATCCCAGCCCGGTGGCCAGCGGCACGTCGTGGTCACGACGCAGCAGGCCAGCACGGGCCAAATCACCAGCGCGAGCGGGCACCAGCGCGCTGATGAACCAGCCAGCCAACAGCGTCGAAAAGGCGTATCTGAAACTCACCTGACGTTCCATCGCTGCCAGCAGCCGTCGCCAGCGGTCGCCACGCACGACAAAACCCGAATAGTGCACAGCAATTGCGGCCAGTAAATAGCCGGGCTGGATGCGCCGCAGTGTATCCAGGCTGACGTCAACTTTCCCCAGCCGGACCAGCAACAGCAAGGTCAAAAGCCCCAAAGCGGCGATGACGATGACGCGAGCGCGACTCAATTCGGAACCTCCGAGTAGGGATATTATCTGGATGAGAGAATCTCGTGCCGGTACCAGTCCCACATGCGGGCCAGCCCGTCCGTAACAGACGTCTTAGGGTCGTAATCCAAGAGTTTTTGCGCCTTGCTGATGTCGGCGAAGTTGATCTTGGGCTCGCTGGGAGGCGCCGCAGGCGTGGTCAGAACAGCAGGCTTGCCCACCAACTCTTCAATGATATCCACGAAATCGGCCATCAGCACCGGCTCACCCCTGCCCAGGTTGATGATTTCGTAACCCAGCGGTCGGTCTATAGCAGCTACCACACCGGCAACGACGTCATCCACGTAAGTCCAGTCCCGCTTCATCTGTCCGGCGTCAAACAGTTGGATCTCCTGGCCGTTGACAATGCGGTGCATCACCATAAAAGGCATCATGTCGGGACGCCCGCGAGGCCCATAAACGCTGAAGAAGCGTAGGGCGGTGAAGTTCAGCCGGTGCAGGTTGTGATAAGTGTAGCCCATAACCTCGCCTGCTTTTTTGGTGGCCGGGTAAGGAGCCAGCGGGTGGTTGCACGCATCGCTTTCCTCGAAGGGGACGCGGTCCGTCTTGCCGTAGACCGACGAAGTGGAGGCAAATACGAAGTGGGGCACCGCCCCCCCGCGCACTGCCTCAAGCAGGTTGACCGTCCCCCGCAGGTTCACGTCGGTGTAAAGGGGAGCTCGCCCGATGGAATAGCGAACGCTGGCCATGGCTGCCATGTGCGCAACCACATCGGGGCAATGATCAGCAATGATACGGTGCATCCGGTCGGCGTCACGGATGTCAGCCTCGTAAAAGGTGAGTCGCGCATGATCTTGGAAGGAGGTGAGGTTGGCTCGTTTGCGGGCCGGGTCGTAATAGTTATTGAAGTCATCCAGGCCGATCACCTCGTCACCCCGGTTCAGTAGCGTTTGGGCCAGGTGGCTGCCGATGAAGCCGGCCGCACCGGTTACAAGTACTTTCATGGGGCACCTCCGACAGCAAAGAGTAGAGAGGATGATACACGAAGTGGGGGAAATGAGCAAAGGCGCGACAGGTGGATGACAAATAAACCAACATCGTCAGGGGAACGCCAAGCACACCTGCACGATACGGGTTATGAGACTTGTGAGAAGATGGTCCTGGTTGCGCCGGCCTCGCGCAAGGCGTCGGCGACGGCCGGTGCGCGATGGGGTTCGGCCAGCGCCAGCATGTTACCGCCCCAGCCAGCGCCTGACATCTTGGCTCCCAGCGCTCCGGCGGCACGAGCGGCCTCCACCAGCGTGTCGAGTTCAAGAGAGGATACGCCGAGGGTCTTCAGCAATTCGTGGTTCTCGTCCATCAAGCGGCCCACGGCGCGCGGGTCGCCACGCTCGATAGCGGTCTTCGCCAATCGGGCGATAGCGCCGATCTTGTCGAACAGACCTTCGTAAGGTTCGGGTTGGGCCTGCCAGCGGCGGCGTAGATCGCCGACCACTTCGCGGGTTGAACTGACCACTCCCGTGTCGGCGATGACCAGGCTCAATGGAGCCCCCACCGAAAGCCGCCCGATCCCTTCACCGCGCACAAAGAAGACCGGTTGCTCATAAGAAATGACCGTGTTGTCGATGCCACTGGGAGTGCCATGATGCAACTTCTCCACCTCGTAGACCAGGCGAGAAATTTCCTCAGGCCGTGGGGATCCTCCAAAGTAGTGGGCGATGGCCCGGGCCATCGCGGTGGCAACGGCAGCGCCACTGCCTAAGCCTCGCGCGATGGGGATCGTGGAGGTGACACTGACCAGCAAATCGGGGTCGGAATCGAGGCCGCCCGCGAAGGCGGGGCTTCGAGAAAAAGCATCCAGAGCCAACTCAACGATCGCACGCAGGGGATCGCCCTCCGGCGCATCGCGCAAGCGGTAGCGGTGACCGCCCGGACTGCCATCAGGCGCGGGCAGGTCGGCAGCTACCAGCCACAAACCGCTGCCCGGTTCGCGCACGGCAATCTCTGCCCTGGCCTGCACCTCAGTCACCGGCACCGCAATCGCTGGCCGGCCGTAAACGACGGCGTGTTCACCAAAGATGATGGCCTTGCCGGGTGCCGTGGCTACGACAGGCTGGGCCTGCAATTGAGGTTGAAGCCGATCACGTCTGGCGTCCATTGACGATTTCTCTTTAGGCATGGTTCACATCGGTCATTCGTCCTTCGTCCATCGTCCCGCCTACGCGGGGCTTCGTCCCGCTTACGCGGGGAAAAGTGTCAGCCAGATCAAAAACCATTCCTCTCTTTACGTGTTATTTGCCGGCCTGGAGAGCAGCCGGTAGCCTCGACCGCGCACGGTGACCAGGTAGCGCGGGTTAGAAGGATCCAGTTCGATTTTCTGCCTCAGGCGGCTGACCAGCTTTTCGATACGGGCATCGTCCACCTCTTCGATGTAATCCTCACCCCACACTGCCTCGACAATGCGGTATTTGTCGCAGATTTTGTCAATCTGACCGTACAGGAGGAGCATCAAGCGATACTCCAGGTCGGTAAGAACAGGGGCCGTGAGTCCATCCACGTAAACCTCCCCCGACTCGATGTCTACGTGCACCCCCGGCTCGATCGGCTCTTGCAGGAGCCGCTGGCGCCGGGCCAGCCCTTCAAACGCTCTGCCGAAGACTTGATCCTCCCCGTCCTGGCCTTTGACCAAAATCCCTTTCTCTCGCAGTTGGCGCAGCGATAGGGATTCGACTGGCTTGCCACTGAGAAAGTCAATCAGTGCGCTCTGTTGATCCGGCGGCAAATTGTTCCACAGTTTGACACATTCGCCCCGGACGGTGACATCGTTTTCCAACCACTCACGCAGCAGACGGTAGTCTGCCCCCCGCAGCCGGTCCGGCTCATCTCGCCCAAAGGCTGTGGCAAGAACGTGACAGGCAGCTCCCAGCAGCCCCGGGTGTCCGCCAGTCTGGGCCAAAATGAAGGCCCGGTCCCTGGGAGTAAGGGGCAGTCCTTCGGCCCGGGCAAACTCGTCCATGATGCGTAGCGAGTCCGGTTCAGTCAGCATGCCCAGGTAGCGGGTGTCGTGGGCAAACAATTCAGAGAACTCGCCAATCTCCGGCCCTTGCCGGCTCTCGGTCAAGCGCTTGAGCGTGGCTACCACGTAGCTCAACTGGTCGGGATACCGGTCGCGCAAAGCCCGCAGGTTTAGGAAGACCCGTTCGTCAATACCCTGAAATACTTCGTCAAACTCATCGAAGAGGAGCACCAGCCGCCGAGGCCAGTCTTCGCAGAGGATGATGATGCCTTCGTTAAAACTGAGCGGCACCTGGAAGGGATTGGTCGGTTCTACCACACGGCCATAGGCGTCGTTCACCTGGTCATAAATCGCCGGCTCGGTGGGCACCTGGCGTAAGAGGGTCAACACGCTGCGTAGAATCAATTCGTAAAATCCTTGCTCGCTCATTTCGAGCATCAGGTTGAAGTCAATATACACAAAACCCAGCCCGTCAGTCACCTCGCCCAGGTAAGCGCGTACCGCTTCAGGATGTCGCCAGGCGCGCAGCAGATGGCTTTTGCCAACGTTGCTGACGCCCACCAACGCACAACAATCCCCGCTGATCACCCGTTGAGCGATGTAGCGCATATCTTCGTCCCGCGAGAACGGTTGAGAGAGCATATTGGCGGTCATTAGTTACCTCGATTGAGTGGAAAACAAACCGGACGTGGCGCTATTATACCACAGCCCTCGCTCTGAGGCACACAGCGATCCTATGCACTTGTCCAGAAATAATATAACAACAATTCTCATTTCAGGCTCAAGCAAGAGAGGCTCTCAAAAAGAGAGCCTCCCATGGGCATTGGTTGCATTATTACTTCGAGTGGGACACGACGTGTACCACGCTTCTCCCTTTGGGGGAAGCCGTTCTTGACTGCGCCCGGGGCGCAGGCATGCCTATCCTGCCTGCTCGTGCCTGGACTACCCTGTCAGGCACGAGTAAGGGGCTCGCGCTCCCGCGCCCCCAGTGCGAGACGGGGTACACCTAAGTGCAAACACATAAGTCTTGATAGGCACCGGCAGAGTACTAGCGCCCTTTCACAAAACTAATCTCGACTACTTTCGGCTACCTGTAGGTCCCGAAAGTGCGGGGCCCTTATGTGAAGGGGTACTAGCTTGCGGTCCGCATGCGACGCGCGATAAATAACACGCCGGCCAGCCCGATGGCCGCCAGGGCAGCCCCCAGCCCGCCGATGCCGGTCGGAGGGGTCTCTTCCCCAGCCGGCGTGGCGCCGGGCACCGGGGTACGGGTAGGCGGAGGCACAGGCGTGGCCGTCGCTTCACCGCTGGGTGTGGGCGTACCTACCACGACTTTGGTGGGCGTGGCGGTAGGCAAGGATGTGTTGGTCGGCGACGGCGTGGCGCTCGGTGTCCACGTCGGGGTGGCCAGCGCCACAGCCGGCAATGTAGGCGTTGCCGTGGGGCGGGCTGCCTGCTGGGCTCGATTGATGCTGCCGAAAATCACCACCCCTCCAATGGCCAACAGTCCCAGCACCAACAATCCGACCAGGAATAAGGCGATCAGCACGAAGAGTCTGTTATTGCCTGTCATAATCTTACTCCTCTCTTTAGAATGACAGATAATAGCGAATGGCAAATGGCAGATGGCAGATAACCGCTAAGGTCTATCTATCAGCCGCCAGCCATTGGCCACCAGCTACTCAGCCGATTCGTTCCAGATTGAGCCACGGCACAAAGTGCCAGGTACCCGCAGGATACACAGTGCCCGCAGGGTATTGCGCACCGGCAAAGGCGACCTGGGCACCGGCCAGAGATAACCCCGATGCTACCGGCTGAGGTTCTGCCGGTAATGCCACAATCTCACCTACCTGGCCCAGCAGAGGCTGACGTACCGCCCGCACCTGATCGCCGGCCCGGGCCGGTTCGAACGGCGCGTCGCCTGCCGCAGGTATGCCTTCATCTTCCAGGTACTCCATGAGCGGAACGATGACGCTCGGCCGGGCGTAGTCCCATACCTCGCCCATCCGCCCGCTTATGGAAACTTCATGCCCTTCCAGTCGTTTCAAAATGTCGAAGGCCAGAGGCGACATGGGCAGGTCGCCGTAGCCCTCGGTGGCCACAATGGGAAAGAAAGGAGAAGGTATGCGATCATGAAGCGACGCGCTGATACCTCCCACGATGATACCCCTTACCTTCATCTCACTGGCGCGATCCAGGGCCTCGGGAGACACCCCTGCCCCTCCAACCAGAATGGCATTGTTAAAACCCAACTCGACGTCGTCAGCGGTAAGCACCTGGGTAGGATCTTTTACCGCTACCTGCAAGACCCCGTTTCCCTCGCTCCCCACACCACAAGCTCCGACGATGTGCACGCCGGCACTTTCGATGGTCACACTACGATGATCTGTGATTGCCGCAACCCGCCCGGGGACGAAGGCCAGCAAATCCTCTGCTTGGGCCTCGGATCCCTGTCCAATCCCCTTGGGGGAAAGGGAAGACTCCTCTTCGATCACTACCCAGCCGTGGCCAATGGCCACCAGGCGGCCGGCGACCGGCGACCGACACGGCTTATGCAAAAAGGGCAGGACTCCTCGCCGGGCTGCAATAGTCTCGCCGGCCTCCACCCGGTCACCTCGCTTTTTCAGCATCACCTGCGACAGGTCGGGGGTCCCCAGGCCCAACATACGAGCTACGTTCACCACGCGGATTTGGCCACGTGCCGGGATGCGAGCGATCTTTTGCAATGCTTCAACCCGCTCGCCAGTGCGCACCAGGATTTCGCCTGGCGCAGGCAGGACGCGCTCGACGCGAATTCGCGTCATCGGACTTATGCGGGTGTGCCCAAGAAGTGGGCCGGTATGTCCGTTTGGCATTAGTTAGCTCGCTTGTTGACCCGCTGGCTGGTTGGCCGGTTTGCTGACTCCCAGACTTTCTGCCTCGCGTAACCAGCCGGCGAGTTCGCCCCCTGCATCTTTTTCGCCCTGTCCCAGCCCCATGCTGTCCAACCATTCCTGGATTAATTTGCGGCGACCTTCGTCGCCGGCAGGCAATTCCAGCGGTCGACCGCGCGCATCAATGACGATACCCAGGATGCCTCCTTCGGCTTCGGCGGTAGCAACACGGCCCGGCTCTCCCACGCCAACGTCAAAGCGGCGGGTTGGACGCAATTCCAGTGTTGCCCGTTCACCCGGCCCTAATGGAATCACCTCAATGGAGCCATAGCTCACTTCTTCCTGAACCACCCGCCCATCCGGGCAGTAGACCTTAACCCGGAGCGCCACCTCTCCCGGCCGAGCGGTGCCCAAGGGAGCAACGACAGTGCCTAAATTGAGAAAAGCATCGTATTCCACCACCTCGGCCGCAGCCAGGGGATGTACGCTGGCGACGGCTCCCAGGGCGGCCCCCACCCCTCCGGCATCGAGAGCGATCTGACTGACGCCTACCGGCTCCAGCGCGTCCAGCAACAGCAGCGCTGCATAGCCGGGGTTGGGCGTCCGGGTAAGTGTGCGCCCGGCGCCGACCATCAAATCCCACTGGGGGGTGTGGGCCAGTGGATGGTGTCCCCCCCGCAGCCATCCAGGCCGGGCTTGGGCCACCGCTTCCCGCATCACCTCACGCGCCAGCCCATATTCCAAAAGCAAGTCTTCCCAAGTCTGGGGCACACTGGCTGCGTGTAGCGCCTTGGTAAGCAGCGCATCTTGGGCATCCTCCGGCTTCATCTCAAAGGGTAGCCAGCGAATCACGCGTTCCATTGGAATGTACCTCAGGGCCGTCCCCACGTTCAAGCCTATGCCCAGATCGGCACAGGTTGTCAGGCTAAACAGGTCGCCAGCTCGCGCAGCCAACAATGTAGAGGCGCTGCCCAGATCAATCCCCACTGCCTTCAATTGGTAACGGTCAGCGATGTAGTGAATCATCTGTCCAAAGGATCGCGCCGTCGGCAAAACTGGCCGGCCAGCCCATTGGCTTAATGTGTCGAGACCAGGCACTCGGGCCAGGCACCGTTTCCGATAGAGTGCTTCCACCTCGGCCCGGGCGGGCTCCAGGTTCTCGCGATCCGGGCCGGGCCGGACATTGGGAATCACTCGCAGCTCGCCAGCGGCGGCAAAGAGGGCGGTCACGTCGTTCGCCAGGCGAGCGTTGCCGGCATAAAAAGTAAGTGGCCGCTCTTGTGGTTCCAACACCCGGTTATAAAGGGCGATCAGTTGTGCCAGCTCCATCACCGGACGCGTGGCACCACCATTTGTGCCACCTGCAATGAAGATGATGTCGGGTTGGGCCTGGCGTAAAGCCTGCATACGGGCATTTGGATCTCGGCTTACTGCTCCTTCCGCCACCGCCAGCTTGCCAGTTAAGAGCATATACGTTCCGGCCACTGCCCGTTGGGCACTGGCCAGGCTCATTTCGCCGGTGAGGCCAGCCAGCACGACGCGCAGCGGTGCTCCGGCACTGGAGGCGACCACGAAGACGTCCACGCCATCGCCGGCCGGGATCTGCGGCCTCATGAGAGCACCAGCCTGGGTTAACAGCCGGCGCCCGGCGACGGCCTCGATCCGCCGAATGGCCTCCTGCACGCCGATGGTCGCGTTCAGCCAGGGGAGACGATGCGTACTGAGTGCCTCGCCCCGGGCTACCAACCGGTGATGCCCATTGACCCGCTCGATCAAGGCGACGGTCGTCTGGGTGCTGCCACAGTCAGCGACCAGGACGCTGTTCACGCCAGCCACGTCACGTCACCCCTTATCTCGCCAGATGACCCTGGAAGCTGGATCAACCGAGCAGACCGAACACGCCCAGCAACCATTGTACCCGTCCAACTAGCAGAGCGATGCGGGACATTACAGTATTGGCAAAGAGCGCTCCCAACGTAATCATAATCACCCAGCGGCCTATCCCGCCCCAAAATCGGGTAAAAGTCTCACGAAAGCCTCCCAGCGGCCCCTGGGGCTGTGTGTTAAACGTAAAATAAAAGAAAGTGCCGATGGTCGCCACCAAGACCGCCAGGTTTTGCCAGAAGAAGGTGCTGGCAAGCACAGGCTCCGGGTCGCCGTAGTCGGCCGGGTCCAGGGAGAGTCCGGCCGTAGCCGACGCCTGTGGCCACAACGTCCCAAAGAGCGCACCACCCACAGCCAGTGCTGCCCC
The DNA here is from genome assembly GCA_964439175.1 of uncultured Anaerolineales bacterium. Taxonomy (GTDB): domain Bacteria; phylum Chloroflexota; class Anaerolineae; order 4572-78; family NAK82; genus CAYTNQ01. Next base: position 13,501 of record CAYTNQ010000006.1, read on the forward strand.
CACGCCAATAAGAAAAGCTACCGGGATGTTGCCAACGCTTGACCAGGCTGGCCTTATTTTGGCCATCAATAGCAGGCAAAGGACAAGCGGCACTGCTGCCAGCGCTGGTGATTGGGGCACGGCCGCGCCAAACAGCGCCGGTTGCACCACGTTGAACCAGGCGACCAACACTGCATAGCCGACTGCTGTGCCCACAAACAGATGCTCAGCCATGCGAAAGGCCGGATTATCGCCCAACAAGTATGACCAGACCATAAAAGTGAGAATGGCAGCGATGAGCGTGCCAGCACTCATTACTCTATACCTTGATGCCCCGATTCCCTGAAAGCCTGGCTCCTAAATCCCATAACGGTCCCCCCCAGGCTGAGCACCACCAGACCCAGGTGAGCCACCGATTGGGCCGCCAGGCTCTCGACGGCTCGTCCTGGTTGCCGCAGACGGTTCTCGTAAGCAGCGGCGCCGGTCACGCCGCTAACCAGGCCCAATAACTGGCCCGACTTGGGATCAATCTGGTTGTAGTACGGGCGCACGGAGGGGTCAGCAGCGGCGCTCACGGCTGCGACCATAGGGCGGTCTACCAGGGTGCCGGGCCCCATCTGCTCCACCCACCAACGGACGGCCAAAGGGGTGTCAGCCACGTCAACGATCAGCGCCACATCACCCAGGCCACTCACATCCCCCCAGGCTGGGTAGTCTTGCATCGTCTGGGCCCAATTCTGGAACAGGGGCGCAGAAGATAAAAAAGCCAGGCTACGCACGCCGGCCGTCTGGCCTGGCAGATAGCCCAGATTGAGAGTGCGTTGACCGTAGGGATACTCCCCCGCAAAACGGTCGAGGAGACGCTGAGCCATCGCTGCCCCTTCAGGTCGTAAGCTCACGGTGACGACCCGTGCCTGGCTTTCCAGCAAATCGCGCAAGATGATTTCGGCCAGCGGCCCCATTTCGGCTTCGGTCGCCGGGCTGTAATCAAAGGAGACGATGACCACAGCATCCGGCGGCAGTTTAGTCACCTGGGCACGGAACGTGTTGACGGGCGCCGGGTCGATCACCAGCGGCGAGCCAAAGAATTCCCGGAACGCCGGCCCCCCTATTAAGTCTCCTACCCTATCTAATACAGCCAGTAGGGCCAAGGCAATGGCGGCGACCAGGGTGATGAATATCAACGTCCAGGCCAGGGTCTCCACAATGCGACGCCGTCGGGATTCGGGCTCCAGACCGGCCTCGATCTCTTCCTTTTCCTCGATTTCTTGCGGAGGCGTCGCAGGACGCTCGGCCGCGATCTCTTTGAAGAGCTTTGCCCCTTCTACGTCGGGAACCTCTGGCACCCCCAGGCGGGAGCGCAGGATTGCTGCCGGTTCTTCCTCGCCCTCCGGCTCTTCCTCGGCGATAGGCAATAGCCCCGATATTCCGGCCAGCACGCCCTCAGATTCAACCGGTTCTTCCTCCCCCGGTTTCCCTGGTTCCTCTTCCTTGGGTTTGAAATCCCGCAGCCAGTCGGGAATCTCACCCGGGACTGCGGCTTCGACAGCGGGCGGACCTTCCTCACCCTCCAGAGACTCCTCTGCAACCAGCCACTCAGATGGGGGAGGCGACTCGTCGGCCTCTTTTTCGGGTTCGGGGATTTCCGCTTCTGCAGGGAGTTCGGCCGGAGGCATTTGTCGCAACCAATCAGGAACTGATTCTTCTCCCGGCGTTGGCGGCGTTTCGGCTTCGAGGGGAGATACCTCAGCTTCGGCCTCTTCCGCAGCCGTAGCGGCGGCCTCTATCTCAGCCAGCCAGTCCAGGATGCCAGCTTCCTCACCGCCCGCATCTTCTACTTCGGCAGGCAGGGGTTCAGCTTCTTCAGCCTCGGGACGCTCCGGGACAGGCATCTCAGCCAGCCAGTCGGGAACCTCCGACTCGGCCTCAACAGGCGGATACTCCACCAGTGCGCCCTCCTCTGCCTCCGGGCCTTGCGGGGCCTCCTCACGCACCTCCAGGCCGGCCGGTGGCATCTCGGCGGCCGACTGCGACGATCTCAACTCTGCCAACCAATCCGGGAGTGTTTCTTCTTCGGCCTCGACCACCTCTTCTTCCAACGCCAGCACGTCTGGCTTGCCGCTCGTTCGCAGCTCGGCCAGCCAGTCTGGTTCCTCAGCCGCTTCACGCTGGGGATATTCTTCAGATGGAGCTTCTTCTGCCTCCACCGGGAACGGCGGGAGTTCCTCGCTTCGCAAGCTGGCCAACCAATCGGGGACTTCTGGCTCTGGTTCGGCAGGCGGGTGTGCTGCCGGCTCTGACGGTGGTGGCTCCGGGGGTGGCACAGAAGGCGGCTCCGGTGAGGCAGCTTCGGCCTCTAGCTCGCGCAGCCAGTCGGGAATCTCTTCCTCACTCTGTGGCAGCCAGCCTTCGAGAGCTTCACCCTCTCCTGCGGAAGGGCTGGGCGCATGCACTTCCGCGCTCGGGGGAGGTTCCACCTCTAATTCGGGGAGACCTGGTTCTGGTGGCTCGACTTCAACAGCCGGCCGTGTCTCCTCCTCTACCTCTTCACTGACAGGTGATGGTCTTTCCCCTTCTGGCGCCGACAAAGCTGCCAGTTTGGTCAGCCAGTCGGGCACTTCGCCCTCAACGCCCTCCACTTCAGGCACGCCGGAAGGAGCTTCCCCCACCTGAGGGGTTTCTTCGGCCTCTACACCTGTTGCCGTCACATCCAGATCCCTCAGCCAATCGGGGATTTCACTCTTGGCTGCAGGTGGTGGTTCTTTAGCCTCTGACGGCTCCTCAGCAGACGTGATGGCACCCAGTTCCTGCATCCAGTCGGGGACTTCAGACTCTGGAGTGGGTGACGTTTCTTCAGTCTCTGCCAGCTCGACATCTGGCGTGGTAGCACCCAGTTCCTCTAGCCAGTCAGGGACCTCACCCTCGGGAGTAGGCGACGGTTCTTCGGCCTGCGAGTCCGACACACCTGGTGTGGCGGTGCCCAAATCCCTCAGCCACTCAGGGACTTCCTCCTCCGGGGCAGCCGCCTCTGGCGGTGCAGCGGCTGAGGGCCGAGGAGGAAGGGGCAATTCCTGGAGCCAGTCCGGCACGTCTTCCTCCTCCATTGGATACTCAGCACCCGTCGTGTCTTCTACAAGTGTCTCTGCTTCGGGCCCAAACTTGCTAATTTCATCCAGCCAATCGGGAGCTCCTTCCTCCACGGGAGGGACCGGAGGAGGTGAGGATGATTCTGCAATCCGGTCGATCCAATCGGTCGCCTGATCCGCCGACACTTCTTCTTCCTCCCGCGCTGGTTTGCCCCAGTCCACCGATGTCGCCGGTCGCTCTGAGGGTGTTCCTCCCTCGGCCTCGGCAGCCATCTGATCCAGCAAGCTGGCGACCCTGGACGATTCTTCACTCACTCCGCGAGAACTCAAGTCTATAAGCTGCGGACCGCCCGGAAGACCTGATTCGATCCCGGTCAACATAGACGCTTCTTCGCCATATTTGGCCAAAAGCAATTCGAGCCAGTCGGGGATTGCCTCCACCACGTCAACGGTTTCTGGAGTCCTGCCACGGGGCAAAGTACCTGCCCCGGCCTTGTCGAGAGCGGCCAGCCGCTTTAGCGCCGACAGACCGTCCTCAACCGGTTCCTCGTTTGATTTACCTCGGTTTTGATCATCTGCCATTGGACTACCTCTCCCTTGGCTAATGGCTACCACCCATCAGCCAATCAGTCCACATAGGGCCGATCAATCCCCAGAAGCACGCGCAGGCCGGTGGCGGCGGTACCCAGGGCGACGCCCAGCAAAATACCGCGTGCACCAGCCAGTGCTGGCACCTCAAGCACCCAATCCTTGATCACTGGCAACTGGTCCCATAGCCTGGCGCCTACGGGGACTTGCCCTAGCAACACCAGAACGCCAAAAATGACAAACAAACCGGTCTCAAAGCTTTTCACACGAAACGTGCGATAAGCGGCTGTGACAACGAAAAAAGCCAACAGAGAAAAGAGTGTTGCCTCTAGCGGAAACAGCACGGATTCGAAAATCTGTTGCATCTGGGCTGAGCCAGGCCCGCCCGTCAGAAAGCCCACCCCCAGGGTAAAGAACATGGCCCCTAACAGCAACATACTATAGCCCCAACCTTTGTCCCGGCTGTATACCTTGTTCAGGTGGACCGTAAGCACGTTGACTACCCCCAGCACCAGCGCAAAAGCTGCCACGATAGATGCAGTGCGAATCAGGTACAGACCCAGGGCGTCGATGGAGTCGGAGTTGACGAAGAAATCGGCGAGAACCACGAGACCGACGGCCATCGCCACGACGGTGGACAGGATACGACTGATCAAACGCCTCGATACCTCACTCTAAAACAGGGTTTTTATAGCCACCAGCACCACAATGACCGCCACGATACCCCAACGCATAAAGTCCTGGGCCAACAGGCTGCCGATGTGCCACGCTTTGCGTGACAGGTAGGCTCCGGCCGCGTACATGTCTTCGCCCATCAGCGCCTGGTCAGCACTGGCGAAGACGAAGGGCAGCACGTTGGGATCGCTGGCGCCGCCGATATGGGTGATCTTGCGCAGACTGGCGGCCTCACCCATTAACAGATATTCGTCCCCGAAAGAACCGATCATCACGTTGGCGTCCACGCCTTCGCCCCCCAGTATGTCCATCACACCGGCGGCATAAGCGGCCGGTTCCGGCGCGATCCAGCGCACCTGACGAACAGCTTTGGCCGCTTCCTCCCGGTCCGCCCCGTGAGGCCGGCGTATCACGTCCTGCGCCAAAGGCAGGAGCGTGGGATCGGCCATAGTGACAATCGGGGCCACGCCTGTGGCCGCCGACTGATCGGCCAGATATTCCAGGGCCGACAGCCCAGCCAGGCTGTCGGCGGTCACGTCGCTGGTGATGCCCCCCACCCCCAACGAGACGTGTACCGCACGCCCCGTCTCGATCGCGCGCGCCATCACCCCCCGCAGTGCGGTAAAGGCCTGGATGGGGCGCAGGTCAGGCAGCCTCCCCTTCTGCACCTGCCGCCCGTAGAGATAGAGGGCAGGCAGAAACGCGATTAAAAACAACAGCATAGCCACTTGCGTCTCGTTCACCAGTTATTCCTCACTCCCTACTCCTTACTCCCTACTCCCTACTCCCTACTTCTTACTCCCCGCCTTCTACCGTTCCCAGACGATTGATAAGCAGCTCCAACCGGTCGCGATCGGCCAGTAATCCCGCCAGGTCCGTCGTCAATTCGCGGGCCACAAATAAGTCCGCCATGGGCTGCAACAGCAACAGGGCCTGGCTGCCCACAAAGCTGAGGGGTTTATTGGCCTCCAAAAAGGCGATGGCCGGCGCCACCAACCCCCAGCCGGCAATGAGCTGGGCCAATCGCTCTACGAGTGAATCTGTTGAAGTTTCCATTTTCTCCATTCAGCCCGCCCCATCATCTTCAAGCGGTGCTGGCCATACGCCGCCCGAACCACTTCTGGGCGGCCCCGGATAGGCGTCGCCAACCCGGTCGCTGGATGGCCCGGACGGCCATCTCGGCCTCGTGCGCCACCTCGCCGTCGAGGTCGGTGTCGGCCTGCAGCGCCTGCAATCTGGGCAGTGCAGCCGGATCTCCGATGCGGCCCAGCGCCCAGGCAGCGTTACGGCGCACCTGGGGGTCCGGGTCGTCAAGAGCCTTGATCAAAGGCGGCGTCGCCTGGTCCGCGCGCATCGCCCCCAGGGCATAGGCCGCGCTGCGCCGCACCCAGGGCGACTCGTCGCTTAACCGCTGGCTGAGCGGGCCGACGGCATTGCTGTCGCCGATATGGCCCAGCGCCCTGGCGGCGGCGCGCCGCACCCAGGCAGCCTCGTCGGCCAGCAGGGTCATCATACGCGGCATAGCCGGCCGGTAGCGCAGGCGCCCCAGCGCCTCGGCTGCACTCTGGCGCACCAGGGCATCCTCGCTGGCCAGCGCCTGAAGCAAGGGCTCGGCGTTGACTTTGCGTGCATAGGCCAGCGCGTCGGCGGCTGCGGCCTGCTGGCGGGGTGAGCCTTGTGCCAGAGCCTCCAGCAGGGCCGCCATGGCCCGCCGCCGGCCGGCCCGAGCCAGAGTCAACCCGGCGCACCAGCGTACAAAGGGATGCTCGTCACCCAGCGCCTCGGCCAGCGCCGCCAACGCCTCCTCCTGCTGCGCGCGGGCAGCATCCATCAAGCGTGTGGCTGCCCCCCAGCGCTCGGCCGGATTCTCGGATTTCAGCGCCCGAAGCAGATCTTCCAACCTACCAACCTTCCAATCTACCAATCTACCAGCCTACCAGTCTACCAATCTACCAGCCTACCACCCATCGTCTTATGTCACCTACAGTATACCACAGTTAGACGATTTTGCAAAGACTCTGTAAAGACTATAATACCACAATATGTTGTGTATATCAAGGGGGAATAACGCAAGATGTGGGGGTAATCGGGTAGATTGGTAGGTTGGGGGATTGGTAAATTGGGGATTGGTAAGTTGGTAGACTGGTAGATTGGTAGATTGGTAGAGTGGTGCTGGGGGGTGCTTTGCACCGGGGTGTCTGCCTTCGTGGGCAGGGTGCTGGCATCCCCGCAGGTGGCTAATGTTTGCTAGTATCCCATCACAGAGATTATGATATACCGAGGCCACGCCTATAGCGGCTGAGTCGGGCTTATCAAGATCACTTTGATGGGGTGTTAGCCTTTTCTCCCAGGACTCGATAGGCCTTGATGGGCTCAGATTTGCCTTTGACGTGCATAAGCCCCAGAGACTCGGTTTTGAACCGGCCCCGAATCTGCTGGTACGTGTGATCACTGATGATAATGGTTCCGGGCTCTGCCAGATTCTGTATGCGACAGGCAAGGTTCACGGCATCTCCCAACGCGGTATATTCTGCGCGCTGCTCGCCGCCAATCTCTCCCAATACCACGACGCCAGTATCCAGCCCAACCCGGGCTGCAAAATCAATGCCCTTGTTCTGTTTAAGTTCCTGGGCGTATGTGACGACGCTGGCCTGGATTTCGAGGGCGGCGCGTACAGCGCGAGCGGCATCATCAGGCTGCTCCGTAGGGATACCAAACAAGGCCATGATACTATCCCCGCCGAAGTTGGCGATCTTTCCCCTATGACGATCCACCACGTCTACGAACATGCGCAGTGCAGGCTTTATGATGGACAAGATTTCCTCGGGCAGGTGCTGCTCGGTCATAGGTGTAAAGCCGACCACATCCGCGAAGAGCACCGTTGCCATTCGCCGCTCTCCTTCAGCGATGGTCGTGGCCCAGGTTGTACCAATCTCCTGCCTGACGAAATGAGCGTAGGCGCGTGAGACGGGTATGTACTTGCCGTTTCGTTGCCGGACCAGGCATTTGCGTTCGAGATCTCTTAAAATGGTCATTGAGGTTTTACCCTGCTCGGCATCGAGAAGACAAGCCAAAACACGTTGCTCTTCCTCACTCAATCGGCGCGTGAAGTATTCAAAATGAGACTTTAAATCCGCCTGTACGTGTTCCTCCAACTGCCGACGCCCCTGATCATCGAAAGCAGAATGCTGGCGTAATATCTCGAAGGCGTGAAAGCAGGTGATCTGGAGAAAAAAGGGATGGGGTCCGGCCAGACCAAGGATAAAATCTTCCCCATCCCCGATAAATTCTATCCCCGCTGCCTGGGATGGCCCACGGACCATTTGCCGGGCGTCGTCTTCGCTGAAGAGACCCAGATGGTTGGGTACAAAGATATTGAAGAAAGGTGAGCTGAGTTGCCCATCTTCTTCTACGAGGGCTAACAAGGGAACCTGGGAAGCTGTGACATAAGCGATGTTATAACGGACAGTCAGGCCTCGCAGGAAAGAAAAGAAATCAGCGTCCAGGTCAGGATTTTTTGCCAAACATTCGAATTCATCGATCAGGTAGACCAATTGCTGTCCGGGTTTGAGCAGAGCGCGGATCCCTTGCTCGAATGAATGGTGATCTGTTATCCGCAGAACGTCTATTTCCTGGCCGGCTTGATCCGCAGTCTCCTCAAGCATGACGCGAAGGACGTCCGGTCTGGGCAGTCCCCCCAGCATTTCACCGTTAATGTAGGCAAAGAGCGATTGCTCCGGGGTGAAACCGTTCTCGCCTCTTACGCTTGAATCACATAGGTGAAACAGGAGGGACGTTTTGCCGATGCGGCGCGGCCCGGTCACCGAGACGCTTTGCCCTTTCCTGACCATCTGCAGTGCGAGAGCTGTCTCCCGCGTACGGCCATAGAAATATCGCTGCTCTTTGATAGGACCACGATGGTAATAGGGATTCTCGCCAATCACTTCGATCTCCCGGAGACGATAAAAACTCCTGCAAACAGAGAACAGAGAGGATTATGCTTGGACTACTCCTCTGTCATAGGGCGAAACATATAGCCCACACCCCGTTTGTTGACGATACACTCTGCTTCATCTCCTAACGCTTTACGGAGTCCCTTTATGGCTGATTTCAACCGTTCATCACCTAGGTATTCATACTTCTGCAGTTCTTCGGGCGATGCCCACATTACTTCCTGATCTAATTCTCTATTGCTCACGACCTGGCCTTGACGTTCCATTAAGTAACTTAAGAGAGCGAATTGCTTCGTGCTCAAGGGTAAGGGTTCCTCACATAACAGTGCATGCTGCTGAGGCAGTATAAGAACAAATGGCCCAGCCTGCAACAGGTTTTCCACCTTTTGGCGGCGTACGAAATCTCGGAAGAGGGGTGAAAAGTATCTATACCGGTTGTCCTCTTTGACAATCAGGCATAAGCAGGCAAGGGCTTCCAACTGTTCTTGATACTTGGCCTCACTCTGCGTGAAGGGTAAAGCTGTCAGGATATACTGTTCTTGTGACGTGAGTTGTTTCCAATAGTATTCAAAGTGGGATTCGACCTGACCACGCACCGTTTCAGCCAGGATATACAAGTTTTTGCGTTCTAGCGGGGTTCCCTTCGTAGTCTGAAGTTCCAATGCCCAGTAACCAACCACTTGCAAGAAGAACGGATGCCTCCCGCCCAACTCAATGATGCGATCGATGACTTCAGAAGGGAATGTGGCTCCTGCTTTTGCTAGAGACTCTTCAATCAATTCCCGGCTCTCTGATTCATCGAAGAGGCCCAGCTTCAGTGGAAGGAAGATGTTGAAAAAGGGAGAATGGTATTCAGTAAATGCTGAGAGCGGATGTTGAGAGACAGTCAGATAGGCAATGCCAAATTTGGTGGCCAAGGCTCGCAACCCGGAGAGAAACTCCATACCCAAATTTGAATTCTTGCTCAGGAGTTCGAATTCGTCCAGGAGCAAAGCCAGTTTCAACTTCTGATCGAATGCCTTGCGAAGGGTACGTTCGAATTCCTGGTAAGAGATAGGACGCTCAGGAATAGTGAGTTGATATCCTCGTTGAGCAGCCTGGCTTGCCACATCTTCTAAAACCAACGTGTAGAACTCTTCCAGCTTGAGACTTCCCAAACCTTCGCAACTGAAATACACAACGAGGTGGCGGACCGGGTCAAATCCATATTGCTGCATTACTTCCGGGAGGGAGATGTGGAAGAGCAGCGAAGTTTTGCCAATCTTGCGAGGGCCAGTAACCGAGACACTCTGCCCTTTGCTCAGCATCTCCAGAGTCCGCTTGACCTCTCTAGCTCGATTGTAGAAATAACCTGGATCGCGGATAGGCCCACGGTGGAAGAAGGGATTTTCGATCATAGTTCTATTACACTCTCTGTACTTGTCCACTCATATAATACCCGTGCGTTGGGTATAACTTTGCATTTTAATCGGCAAATTGACTTAGAAATCCGCGTCTCGCATTACCAGGATGGGAGAAAACCACGCTCTTTCATCTCGTCCCATCTGGTCGGCTACTGTCCTGCGCGCTTCGCATAGAGCTTTATCCAGCCGTTTCTCGGCGTTCAGCCAGGCAGAGTAGAAACTCTGGCCCAGCAACCGGGCGCTGTCGTCACCCATTGGCCAACGAAAACCGAGAACAGCGGGCACTCCGCCCATGACCAACCCGTCCATGACCCCCAGGAAATCGTTATCAAGAAGCGTTGCTGGGGAGGCAGTATGGGATCCCCAACAATTGCTCAGGTAAACAAAATGCAATGGGGTATTTTGAACAAGCGCCTCCAGTTGCGAGGCAGTGAGTTTTTGGACTTCGCTTTCTCCTTTCGCCCCTTCCCAGAAATGAAGCCCGCTTTTTTCTGGAGAATCTGGATCGTACGATCCGTGGCCGGCGTAATGGAAAAGTAAGTATTCTCCCTCCGCTAACTCGTGTCGGATGCGCTTTTCGGTTGCCTCGTGCGTTAAAAGCAAACATACCTCAAAGCCGTGCTGGTCAAGCAACTCGCTTATTTCCCTGGCTTCTCCTTCTACTCCCGGGATGGGCGGGATGTGGTCATTCCACGTATTGGAAGCCACGACAAGCGCGCGAGGTCGCCTTCCCAGGGATGGGTACTGGCCGAGCGAGGAGGGTGACAGGGGTTCTTTGTCGAAAAAGTATCCGCTCACCCCACGGTGCATGGGATACTTCAAACAAAGATACCCCTCGTCCTCGCTATAAAGCGCTTCAAAGGGTAAACGCAGAAAATGCCTGGGCGCGTGAAACGCCATGGACAACGTGGTCTGCCTATCGTGAGCTGCTGCCCGGTGATAACCCTTCGCAATCTCCGGTCGGTTGAGGATAAGTTCCTCGAACAAGGTCCGTCCGATTTCCTTGATCTGGAAGCGCCAATCCTGCAAGCGTAACGCATCCATCGTACGGCGATCCAGACGCTCTACGAATTCCTGATCTAATATTTTTCCACTGTCTCCCTGATACCCAAAGGAGCCGGCTATGTGCACACTTACCCAGCCATGCTTATTGCAAGTGATGTTTAACCGGCACCTCCTCGGCTCAGAAGATTTCTCATCAATCTCCTTGGACGCCGATATAAATGCTGAAGGGTGTAAAGCAGGCTCCAAAGCGGCTTGCTTACAGGCAAATTCGGCAAAGACGGAGGAGAAGAACGTATCCTGATAGAGAATACACTTCTTTTCGAGTTGTCGCTTTTGCTCCTCATCCAACTGGCCGATCTTCTCCTCGCACACCAGCCCGATAGATTCCTGTTCGTCTTCTTCCAGATGGTCCCATGTATAGCGGAAAAACCTGCCTGCATCCTCAGCGTATTGGCGTCGCGCAGTGTCATAGTCTGCCCTTGTCAGCTCTCGGCCCCCCGTTTTTTGCTCAAAGAGATAATAAAAGGCCAATTGCAAGAAAAACGGGTGATATCCGGCGATCTCGAATCCAAAAGCCAGGTCTTGTTTGGAAAAGTAGCTCTCTTGCCTCACCATCCCCATCAAATCCTGGACCATACGCTCGGCCTCGTCAGGCTCTAAAAAACCCAGGGGCATGGTGACAAAGTTGCTGAAAAACGGGGAATTCAACGCTGAACGATCATAGTACGTTAGTTCATCCACCGGCATCTGGGAAGCAGTCGCGTATACTACTTCCAACTCTTGGTTGAGATTGCGCAATGCAGAGAATACGGCTCGATCCATGAATTTTCCCGTCGCCAACGATTCAAACTCGTCAAAGAGGAAAACTGGCTTGTACCCATTCTCTCGAACCTTCTTCACCGCTTCCCGGAGCTCCCTGAAGTCAGGCACGCCCTCACCCCAGCCAGAACCTGGGGAACCGACTTCTGCAAGCGTCTCTTTGGTTTCCCTCAACAGCCATTGATAGAACTGCGGCTTGTCCAGATCACCCAGGCCCTGGCAGTCAATATAGACAAACAAATATTCGGTTCCTAGCTTATGTCGCTGCTGCACTTCTGGGTCACAGAGATGAAACAGCAAGGAAGTCTTACCTATACGTCGCGGGCCGACAACGGAAACACACTGGCCGTTACGAAACATCTGCAGAACACGACGAGTCTCTGCCGTTCGCCCGAAGAAATAGCGGCGATTCCGTATAGGCCCACGGTGGAAGAAAGGATTCTCCAAAATTGGCAGGGTCTCACCCTGTGACGAGTTCACTGCTCACTTCCTCCACAATCTTGCTCAGCGACTTGTAGCGGCGGAGCCAGTAGGCATACAATTGCGCTGTAAAGTCGTATGAAACTGGGCTACCCGGTATCTCGCAGATAACATCTCGGGCAACCAATTGTTCCATCGCTTTCGTAATCTCGCCCGGATCCAGACGTATCTGATAGGCGCTAAGCCGGTCGACGATGGCTGCCGTGGTCACGTAGTCTAACTTATCTCGTAGTTCAGCCAGGGCTGCCAGGGTCAGCCTGACCTTCCAATCAGAAGACTGCCAGAGAAATGTCAGGTGAGCGCGCCCTGTCTCCAGCAGTTCCTCCAAAGCGTCACGTACACTTTGAATAGTGACGTAATTGCACTGCGATTCATTGCATCGGTTCACCAGGATATTACACAGCAACTGGGTGAAATATGGGTGACAGGCCGCCAAACGTAGGATCTCACTGATGGCTAGATCATCATACAGCATCCCGCAAGGTTGCACCGGCTCCGTGATCAATCGGATAGTATCTTCACGACTCAAAAACTCAACCTTTTTGTACACGGCGAGGTTAAAGAGCACAGACCAGTAATCCCCGATCAGTTCCTCTATTTTGTGTGTGCCGGCAAAAATGAAGGCTAGCTGGTCTCCATGTTGGATCAGATGACGAAGATAGGGAAAGATCTCATGCGGTAAGCGACCACGGCTGACCCGGGCACCCAGTTCCTCAAATTCGTCTACAGTCAACAGCAGGATTCGATCTCCGATTCGCTCTCGCACCATAGGCAGGAAACGATGCTCGAAGACGTGTTGTGGGCTTTCCCCTAAGTCCTCCAACGTCAGACGCGGGATAGAAATCCCTCCCTCTTCCAACCCATCGACAATCGCTTCCGTCAGGCTCAAAAAAAAGTTCCTCTCTCCTGGATCGATCCCTACTTGCTGGCTGTCGACGTAAATTGGGATAGTATGCGGGTCATTCAACCGAACCGGGAGTTGTTTAAGAATGGAGGTTTTACCGGTGCGTCGCTCCCCGGTCAGAACGAGGATCATCTTTCGCATCAGGGCGGGGGCGTTCCGGCGGATGAAATTGAAGATGTCCTCTCGTCCGACGAAGGTGGGATTACCCGGCTTAAGGGGACTCCCCGGAGTATAAGGATTGGGGATTTCACGGAATTCGACAGGGGGTTCACGCAAATGGAGAAGGTCGGCGAATTCCATGGTTTTGCCCCTTCGCTCTGGATCATGGTAGGTGATGCAGAATTGCAGCCGCAGAGGACCTTCCCCTTTAGGTCGCAGGGCGAATTCCGGTTCTGCACTCTTGTCAGCAGGGAGCGTCCCCAAGTCTATCTTGTCCCTGAGTACTTCATAATCCAGCGCTGGCTCTAATTGGATCACAACACTCGAAGCGACTCCTGGCCCCTGGTTTTTGAGTAGCAGGCCCACGGTAGTCTCCTCCAACGGGAGAGCCTGATGGCTGAGCAGGCTTGCTTGCAAGTGTGCCGGCCCGGACATCAGGTCTTCCAGAGTGTTGGTAATGGCCGTTCGCCAACTGGACAGGATTTGCAGAAAGATGAAGCGCTCGGGATCCCGCAGTCTCCGGCGCACCGCTCCCTCGCGTTCCATAAGCAAGTCCAGCGCTTGGGCCAGAGAAGCCTTTTGATCCGTGTAATCTTTTGGTTGGCCGTATGCCTTCAGCAAATGGACAATTTCGTGTAATTTCTCGACCTCTTCGAGCGCTTCAAAAGGAAGAGCCATCAGATCAACCGGCTTTCCTTCCAGAGTCTCCCAGGGAGCTCTATCTCGCTTCCGGACCACCTCTACGGTGGATCTGATCCGCGTATCCAGGGCCATAATGCGCGGGACAGTGTTGGCGTCCAAAGCACCCAGCAAGAATTCATAGAATTCCTTGAAGGCGGGACCGCGTGCCACATCCGGGAACTGATAGGGGAAGCTAAAAGCTAACGACAGAGACGAAGTGACAGTTTGCAAAAGTTGAGAGATGTCCAGATCAAGCGGCGGCATCCCCGGTGTCTCGTCACGTACCTGGTTATAGATCTCAGTCAGCGTCTCCGGAGCCAACGCGATTTCATTGCTCCGCCGTCCTTCGACGACGCTGCGTAGCACAGCCCGCAGACTACCCTGAAACGAACGTTCGGAAACGACCGCCAGGAATTGGGAGACGTCTACTCGCCGCTGTATGAGTTCCTGTATAGCCTGGCGTACTCTTTCCCGGTCTGTAGCATAATCTTCTACTTTCTGATAAAGTTCCCGGATCTTCTCTTCCAGGCGCTGCACGTTGAGAAGTACGTTGCCTGCCTTGCTGCTCAACGCCTGGCCTTTCTCCCAATCCCAGGTGGTGAACATACGCTTGGGACGGGCCAGAGCAATCATACCGATCACTCGAGGAAATACTTGCTCTACCTCTCCTTGAGTGTTAGCTGTGATAGGGTAAACAACCAACGCTGTTTTGCGGGGTAGATAAGGTTCAGACGGGTCAATCGGTTCCCGGCCCTGGTCTAAGAACTGAGGCTGGAGGTGTGTTTTGGACAGCTTGCCCAAGATCCCTTCGCCAGGCTGGACCTGTGTAGGCCATGCCACCTGGGCTTTGTCTCTCTCCATTTCCACGCTTGGCCACCAGGATTCCTTAGCCTGATATGGATCCCGAACTTTCACTGACCCTTTGGCAGGCTTTATGCCACACAGCGCAAGCTTTCCGTCAACCAGACTGTATGCAGCGCCCCAACGATGGTCTACCAGTCGCCCCATAATCGTCAGCACTCGCTCCACCATCTCGGCCATGTTGGCTGGGGAGCCCAATAGCTCGCCTATTTCTTCTCGCAATGCCAGTTGTTCTCGTTCTTCCTCTACCTTCGTGAAGTTACGAGCCAGATAGAAGAGCAGAATAAAGAGAGGCGGAAGAATCCCAACCGCGATAAGAATTTTGTCCGTTTGTCTCAAGTTACTATGATCGAAAAGATAGAATACGGCCGCAGGGAGCGGGAGCAGCAACAAGGTCGTGAGAAAATCAATACGTACAAATGGGTCTTCATGGGGAGCCAGGAAGAGTCGTATGCGCCGATCGTGGGGCCAGATGAGCAGCATCGAGATTAAGGAATAGACGACGATGTAGGCCAATGTGGCTGGAATGTCAATGTCGGTATTTTCCAGCAGCGAGGGGACGAGGCGTCCATAGGTTAGCTGATATACGAGCAGTGCTCCCCAGCCAGCCACGGCGTGATGCCCGGCATAAAAGAAAGTGCGACGCAGAGCATCGACCCAGGGATGGCGTTGTTTGGAGACAAATATGCTGCGCAGCGCCTCACTGATCAGCGAACCGAGTGTGGCGTTGAGCAATGCCGCGAAAGGCGAATCGGCCAAAAGGGTCAGGAAAATCAACGGGAATCCCAAAGAGATCGTTGCCCCATGTCTAAAGGGAAGGCGAACGAGGTCGCATACCACGTAGCCGAGGAGAAAGGCAACAGAGATAGGCTGCGGGATGAGCTGATTATAGAAGAGGATCGGGATACACACCACGATGAGCAGCCCGGCATCGGTGATCAGAGCCAGATGGATCATGCCCAGGATGTGGTAAAGGGTCCCGCTCACAACAGCCCTTAGCCGTTGCAGATATCCACGAACGGTTCGTGTAACTCTCATTCGCTGGTAGTTCAGATCATGCGTGATGCTTTTGAGGCTCAAAATACTACCTCCTAACTCTACATACTATACAATATTAAAAGATACTCGTTCAAGGAGTGAAGAGGGGCAGTTTGGGGGCAATTTGGGGCAAAAAGGACTGGGTATGGGAAGACAGTGTCGGCTAGCCTCGTCTCAGGTCTCTGTTTCCTCGAACCGCCGCCTGATTTCCTCACAATGCTCCTCACGCAGATCTCCCCCATTCTCTTGCCAGACCTGAAAGGCGACATACCCCGCTCGTTGGAGACGATAGGGTGCGTTTTGTCCAAGCTCGAGGATGAAATCCATGACAAGCTCTGGCAATTGAGCACCAACTGAGTCGAGCAATGTAACCACCAACTGGCGGCTTTCCTCGCTTGTGAATGAGCCAATAGGTATTTGTTGGAAGATATTGAAGAAAGGCGAGCCGGGACCCTCAGGGCAAATCTGATCGAGTCTATCCAATGGTGCCCGGGAGGCTACCAGGTAAGCCATCTCATAATTGGTGTGAAGCGAACGTAAAGCGGAAAAAAACTCCGCCTCTAAAGAGCAATTCCGATTCAGCGCATCAAGATGATCCAGGATTATGATCAGCTTCAGGCTATTAGCTTGAGCGCTTCGAAATAAGGTCTGAAGTCCAAAGTGTACTGTCTTCGAAGCAGCTTCCCGAACCGCTTTCTCCAGGCGGACCCCAACGGCTTTATCCACCGATGTTGTGTTCTTGACCTGACGAATTATCTCTTCTCGGATATAGTGAAAGCATTGGATTTGATCAAGCTCGACTAGCGAGACACCATCAAGACGAACAAAGACTTTCTCCTCAGCCAGCCCCTGTTTCGCACGAACATACCACTGAGCAACGTGATTTAAAAAGGAAGTTTTGCCGATCCCGGCTGTCCCTACGATAGAAACGCTTTGTCCCCAGTGCAGAAAATTGAGAGTTCGCCGGATTTCCTTCTGACGGCCAAAGAATTGTGATCGCACTTTAACCGGCTCCAGACTGAAAGGGTTCTTGGAATAGACAGAATTTATGATCAAATTGCTCACCTCACTATATTTAAGTCAAATTCGAAACGGACGAGGTCACTTTTAGTGAAGTCTTTCGATACTATCTACTTGGGCTGAATCATTGTCTGGGCCGTTGTTAAGGCTACTTAGGCGCACATACCGATATAAGGCAGTAGGAGGTCCATCGAGAAAGTCTATGTCTATCCGAATCCCCGGTCCATTGTAGAGAAGGGTTGTAGTAATTGCTTCGTTGTCCTGCTCTCCATCTGCATCATTGCTATAGGGAGCTACCTCTGATGAGCTATCACAAGCGACCAATGGGCTGTCTGTGCAACCCGGTGGTGACTGGTACCCATCTCCCCAATTGAACACTGTCTGCCAGCTTGATAGATCCTCCGACAACTGAATGATGATCCAATCCAGAAAAGTTGTTCCGCTATTGTCAAACTCGTAGAATACCATGTCATACCCTCTACCATTCATAATTCCATTACCGACACCCAAGTCCAAAGTAATGACTCCACCCGCTAGAATCTCCGCAACATCATTATCGGGAGAACGAGTAATGTTCGAGCAGTCGATTATAGAAGCTGAACATGTCGCTGTTATCCCGTAGGAATACGTAATTGGTATGGTTACGGTGAAAGTGTTGGTAGCTATGCCCCGTTGCAGATCAGGGTTGGTGACCATAACGTCCCATGGCCCCCCCGCGGCGGCTGACAGGTCCAATGTGCCAGTGATCAAGGTTGAGCTGACCACAGTTGAGGGGGCCAGATTGACGCTATTGATCCCGTTAGTGATCTGAGCTGTGGCACCTACTTGGAAGTACTGGCCTGATAGAGCTAAAATCGGGACACCACTGCCTGTTTCTCCCTGGTTAGGGGAAACCCGAAGCACCACGGGGGCAGGTGTGGTTGGTGATACTGTTGGCGTGAATGTTGGCGTCGGGGAAACTGGCGTCGGTGTATCAGTATTTGTAGGCGTAGGTGTAGGTGTAGGTGTAGGGGGCACCGGCGTATCAGTTGGCGTCGGGGGCACGGGTGTGGCTGTAGGGGCTGGAGGCAGCGATGTGGGCGTTGGCGGGATGGGTGTATCGGTCGGGGTGGGGGGCACAGGTGTACTTGTCGGTGACGGTGGCAGCGGTGTGGGTGCCAGCAGGATAGGTGTACCTGTCGGGGGTGGTGGTACAGGCGTGTCAGGCGGTACAGAGGTATAGGTCGGATAAGGTGTATAGGTCGGATATGCAGTAGGGGATACCACTGAGGGTGGTTGAGGCTGAGGGATCTTGATTTCGGCAGTGTGTGTCGACGTGGCATACTCAACAACCATTTGTTCTTGTTTCGGCTTGTTGATTTCTGTTTTTATGATCGCTAAGGTGCTCTCCAACTTCCGATTTTCCCTTCCCAACTCCACATTCTGTAACGATAGCCAAACCAGTAGACAAAACATGGTATTGAAAAGCGCGAAGAGGAGAATAAAACGGCTGCGTGCATCCAGCCTCAGCTTGTTCCGTGAACCTCCGGGCAAGTTCAGAAACGGCTTGGTAACATCATTCTCAGGCATTTTCTGACAGCCTCCCACCAAACTGTGGAGCCTTGAGCCCCATCCATAAACGACAAACCTCACCCGGGCGCTCTTGCGCCCAGACGTGAGGTCGGTGGGTTGGTAAAGACCAAGCTTCCTTGCTGGGGACTCTAATAGTATCAGAGTACTATAGCCCGATTCTAACATAAGCTGATATGCGATGTCAAGCATTTGTTAGAATGGATTTGCGGGTTGCCGGCTCTGTCCCCTACATGTATAAACGCAAAATTACCGCGTTTTTGCACATTGAGTTGGGCCAGAAAACGAAATTCCTTGCTGCACAACCAGTCCGCGGCCGGGTCAGGGAAGGTGGAGTGGATGACGCAGGAGACACGACAATTTTCTGGCTAAGGACTCGTAAAAATATAAGTTCCCGCATCATTGCATGTCATTCTGAGGCGAAGCCGAAGAATCTCCATTGAGTCGCCGGGGATTCTTCACTCGCTGTGCTCGTTCGGCCTGTCCTGGATGGACAGTCCAGGGAATGACATGCAGGAAGTAATTCTTTTACGAATCCTAAAGAAATCCGGGGCTCCCGGCCTGGTTGGTGCATATTATGTATCTTCTCAAAAAGTAGGGGCAAACCCTTGCGGTTGCCCGCGTGGGCAGGCGCACCCGCAGGTCCCCTCTGGGGAAGACCTGCCCCTACCCCAAGATATTGAGAAGATACGTATCTTCTCAAAAAGTAGGGGCAAACCCTTGCGGTTGCCCGCGTGGGCAGGCGCGGGACCTGCCCCTACCCCAAGATATTGAGAAGATACCATATTATCCTCTTATTATAGCATATCCCACTTACAAAAAACTTAACTGGCGGTCCTCAAAAAGGACCGCCAGCCGTTTTTCTGGAAATTCTAATCATTTTCTACCGGTTATACATAACGCGGCCAAGCCGCAACTAAATTCTCGACTCACGGACGGGAAAAAACACGGACTTAAATTCCTCTCATATAACTTTGTCCGTGTTCCCTTCCGTCCGTGAGTCGTATGATACCTGCGCCTGGGCAGGTATCATTCTCGCGCATATTTACCAGCCTACCGGTCTACCAATTTACCAATCTACCTGTCTACCAATCTACTAACCTACCAATCTACCAACCTTCCGCCCGTCACAGCGCCCGCCCCACCGCCTCCGCCACCGGCTTCAATTGGGCCATCAACTCGACGAAACGGGCTGGCCTGAGCGACTGGGTGCCGTCGGACAGGGCCAGTTCCGGGTGGGGGTGGACTTCGATGATCAGGCCGTCGGCCCCGGCAGCAATAGCTGCTTTGGAAACCGCGCTCACCAACTGCCACTTGCCGGTGGCGTGGCTGGGGTCCACGATGACCGGCAGGTGGCTCAGCTCCTTCAGGGCCGGCACGGCGTTGATGTCCAGCGTGTTGCGGGTGTAGGTCTCGAAGGTGCGAATCCCGCGCTCGCAGAGCATCACGCGCCGGTTGCCGTGGGATAGGATGTACTCGGCGCTCATCAGCAGCTCTTCAATGGTGGACATCATGCCGCGCTTGAGTAACACCGGCATCCCTGATTCGCCGACGGCGTGCAGCAGGGCGTAGTTTTGCATGTTGCGGGTGCCGACCTGGAGCACGTCGGCGTATTCGGCCACCAGCGGCACCTGTTCGGGAGCCATGACTTCGGTGACGACGTCCAACCCGGTCGCCTCGCGTGCCTCGGCCAGGTACTGCAGGCCCTCCTCGCCCAGCCCCTGGAAGCTGTAGGGTGAGGTGCGCGGCTTGAAGGCACCGCCGCGCAGCAGGTGAGCCCCCGCTTCTTTCACCATGTGAGCCGCTTCGATGATTTGCTCCCGGCTTTCCACCGCGCAGGGACCGGCCATGACGATGATCTTTTGGCCCCCGATGCTGTGCCCGTTCAGCGGAAAGACGGTATCCTCCGGCTGAAAATCGCGGCTGGCCAGCTTGAAGGGCCGCAAGATGGGCACAATGCGCTCCACGCCGCGCATGCGCCCCATGCTATCCTTGTCCAGCGGCCGCTCGTCGCCGATCACGCCGATGATGGTCCGTTCTTCACCCTGCGACAGATGGGTCCGAAAGCCGAGACTCTCCACCCGCTGCACAACCCCCTGGATATCCTCCTGGCTGGCGGCCATTTTCATGACGATAATCATGGCTGAAACCTCCTTTCCATTACCTCCCACGCCCTGTGGAGATGGGTGTGACTTTCCATTGGCGTGGCCAGTGTGAGCTGTCACCTGGCACGCACTGCGCAAAGTGTGAAGGCACCGTCCTCGATTCCCGTGTGGTCCCCCGATGGGATGAAATTAATTCTGTGGTCATTTTTTTCCCCCTTTTTCTTGATTAGTTACTGGATATAGCGGCAGGCTAGACAGCCTGCCCCACAGATCTTCAGGCTGACAGATCCATCGCGGCGCGGTCGGGTCGCAATTTGACCGCACCTTTGATGTATACGTGCTGGATCTCCGATGCCAGCTTGTCCGTGTTCCAATGCAGCAGAACCCGAATGCAATGCTTGAGACCGTGAGGCACGGCCATTTCGTGGGTACACAGCAGGGCTACGTCGTGCCAGCCAAGCTGGCGGGCTGCCAGCGCCGGGTATTCAGCCTTGAGATCGGGCGTGGTGGTGAAGATGGCGCTGGCCACGTCATCGGGGTGGATGCCGTTGGCCTCAATCATCTGGGTGAGTAACTCGCGCGTTCCCCTGAGGATCGCCTCGCGAGTGTTGCGTTCGACGGTGGTCGCACCCCGGACGCCCCGGCAAAGGATCATAGCTTTTGTCCTCCTTCTCGGCATAAAAAAATAAGGGCGTGGAGCTTGCTGCTCCACGCCCTGTGTATCCCTTGACTCTTGTCAGGCTACCCCGACTCAGCGAAAAGCAGCGCAGGCCACACCTCCGCAAAGTAATAAAAGTAGCCAAACCCATAGCTCCACTCTGAGGAGAGGAACATGCCAGAAGCTAACGCCATCGGCCAAGGCCGGCGGACGTGCCCTTCGGCTAGATCCAGAGTAACTACGCGGTTGGTGCGCTTGCGCTGGGGTAACACCCAATTGCCTCTATTGAAAAGTTATAGCTATCATATCACATACGGCATGTTCTGTCAAGGGGTTTGCAAGCGGGGATGTACTTCGGATGGAGAGTTATATCAGGCCCAAATGCGTGGCGACTTCTCGCAACTTTTCACAATTTGGCTCCAGCGCATACGCCCTCTTCCAGGCCGATATCATCGCACCCTTTTCGCCCAGCCGGGCGTGGCAAATCGCCTGAGCCACGTAAATCTGTAGCCATTCGTCCGGTTCCAGGTTATTCTCTTGCAGTGTATTTTTCACCACAACCAGAAGCCGCGAGGCATAACGGCAATCGCCCTGCCTGGCAGCGGTCAAGGCCATATTAAGCTGATGTCTGGCTACTTTGATCCGTTCTTGGGCGGCTCTGTGCTTCCAACTGGCGTCCTGATACCAATCTTTATTAGTCTGGGAAACTAGAGAGAGGATTTCGTCAAGGTCGTCCATATTTCCCCTTTCCACGCGTAGCATATCACGCTTGACATGGAAAGACAACCCTACTATATTCCTAATTGTTGGGCGAAATAATTAGAAATCATTTGAGTCTTGGCGACCTGGCTTTAATAAGCTGAGGTTGGAGTTGTGCTCTGGGAAACTATCTGAAGGTGAGGTGACTTCTAATGTGTGGACGATTCGCATTATTCAGCACCCTCTCGCAAATTGGAGAGGCCTTTGACATCCAAGAGGTTCGTTGCGAGTTGGAACCTAGCTACAACGTCGCTCCTACTCACGAAGTGGCAGTGATAGTCCGGCGAGAAGGAATAAATTTCCTGGAAAAGATGAGGTGGGGACTGGTCCCCTTCTGGGCCAAAGATGCCCAAATCGGCTCGAAGATGATCAACGCCCGGGTGGAGACGCTCGGCGAAAAGAACAGCTTTAAACGTCCCTTGAAGGGTCAACGCTGTCTGATCGTCGCCGACGGATTCTTCGAGTGGGCCCAAACCGGTAGGGGAAAAGTCCCTATGTTTATCCGGCCCCAATCCCAGCGCCCTTTTGGGTTTGCCGGTCTGTATGATGTTTGGACGCCCTCCGAAGGGGAGATCATCACCTCGTGCACGATTGTCACCACCCATGCCAATGACTTTCTGCAGTCCATCCACTCTCGCATGCCCCTCATCCTCCAAAAGTCGCAGCAGGCGGCATGGTTGGATCCCACGACTCCGGACATTGAGGCCTGGCTGTCGGCCTTAGCGCCCTACCCGGGACACGAAATGGAAGCCTACCAAGTATCCCGTCAAGTCAATTCGCCTCAGAATAACTCCATTGCATGCATCCAGCCTGTGGACAGCTAAGTACTTGTCCAATAATACTTTGCATTTTAGTAGGCAAATCAGGCGTAAACTGATTGCAAAAGTACTCAGTCACTTCTGGACAAGTGCTAAGGTCCTTCAACCTCGGCCACCGGCCAGCCGGGCCGCGGCGGGGGAGTGCCGCAAGGTACTCATAGCCCAAAACCCCACCGCCGGGCCAAGCGCCAGAGAGGCAAAAGCCCATTCCCAGCCAACCTGCTGTTCAAGAGAAGGGATCAGCCGGATGGTAATTAACGTCAGCAAAAAGCCGAGGCTGGTTTGCAAGGTCAGGGCTGTGCCCCCGTACTGAGCCTGGCACAACTCACTGATGCAGGCCGAGAACTGGGCTGAGTCGGCCACCACGGCCAGACCCCAGATCAGGCACAGGACGAACAGCCAGACCGGGTTACTACCGTTTCACCATAATCAAAGCCTGTTCGTAGAAGGCTGCTCCGGGCGTTCTTGTTTCTCCGCCTTCCGCACCCGTTGATAGTCCTGGCGCAATTGAACCAGCTCGGCAGCGGTGACTGGCTGGTCGCCGTAGTGCACCTGCATATAGGTAGCCGTAATGCGCGCCAGCGCTTCCTCCTGTCCGGCAAAGGCACGAGCCAAAACCGGCAGATAATCATCAGGCGGCTGGGATGGCCGGCGGGGATAACCCCGTTGCCTGGCCAGGCGGCATAGGTTAGCATAAATGTTTTGCACGGAAATGGCTGCCAATAACTGGCGACTCAGCCCAAAACACCTCACCAACCCGGCCAAATCACGCAGCCAGCGAACTCCCCGGCCTAGCATAGGGCCGCCCAGTGTAATCTCTTCACCGCCTTCCTCCTCAGCCTCCTCCCGGCCCGGCTTGACGCGAATTCTGTCCAAAAAAAGCATCACTAAGCCCAATGCCACGGCAATCCCCAGCAGGACCAAGAAATAGCGCATGACGATCCAAACCCAGGGTGGCAAAGCGAGAGGGGTCACCTCACCTGGCTCCGGTACCTGCCCGGCGGCAGCACTCTTGCGCAGAGACTCCAGCAGTTCCTCGGCGGCTGACAAATCCAACCCGCCCAGCAGCCAGGTCAATAGCCGTGACAGCCAAATCAAGATAGGCTCCAATAACCAGAACAAAACTTGCAGCAGAATTCTCGCCAGGGGACTCAGCACCGTCCCCAGTGGTTTCAACCAGGCTGCCAGAGCTCTGTTAACCCTGTCTGGAGTTAAGAAAAGTGCCAGCCAGGCGGCAACTCCCACGGTTACCCCGACTGCCAAGAGCAACTGCCCCAACCGGCGCAGCGACGGCAGTGAGCCAGCGCTCTGAGCGCCGGTTGCTCTCTCGTGAGTCCGGGCCACGGCAACGGCCATCAAAGCAAAGCCAAAATAAAGCCAGAGCAAGGGCACTGTATTCTGGCCCGTCAAGTAGTTGAGCAGGCTGGCGCTCACAAGCAACAAAAGCACACCCAATCGGAAGCTGACGCCTACGCTGAAAAAGCCTATGTCTCGACTGGTGGCGTTAGCTGCCCGTTGCCACAAGAGCACATTGGTCAGGATCAACACCAATTCCGGCCGCACGCCCTGTTGAAAGTTAAACAGAGCCCACAGTGTGCTGCCCAGCCAACCAAGAGCGCCCGGCGGCGCATTTCCATAGAGCCACAAACGCACAAATAGCAAACTGCTGAACACGATCAGGCCCACCACCGCCAGCTCGTAAAAGGGCCAATCCACCTGGAGAAGATTCAGGAGTTCGAGCATCAGCATAAATGCCAGCAATATCCCAAAGAGTTCCAGGAAAACGACGAAAGGCCCTCTTCCATCCGCTGGTCGGAAGAAGACAAGAAAAAAAGGTGCGAACCAGGTCATTTCCATACCGGCCAGGCAGAAATAGATCAACCTTCGACGGCGATCCGTCAGCAGCATCAGACCGCCACCTCCTCAGGCGCAATCAGGTCATCCACTAAATGCGGCAAGTGATAGACTAGAATGCCCGGCAGTTGGTGGGTGGGTGGCTGTTCGGCCAGGGTGAAAAGCACGATCTGCCGTCCTGCTTGATTTAAATCCATCAAGGTTGCCAGCAAATCGTCGTGGGCCACGGCCGTGACTACCATCAGCGTTGCACCCCAAGGGGCGCGGGGTGCCTCTTGCAGCATCATCCCCTCGATGGACTGGGTGGCAAAGGAAGTGACAGCCGCCAACAACTCCAAAATGCGCACCAGTTGGTCGGGACTGCGGCCCGGGAGCAAACGCAAGGGCTGATCACTGCCGGGCAAGAAACCGTTGGCAACCAATCCCACTGGAAGGCGCTGTTCAGCGCAGAGGGCTGCCAGGCTGCCGGCCACGCTGATCGTCCGCTCAAGCAATTCAGGGATGTTCCCCTGCCAATGGCGGACCATGGTCGCCACGTTCAGAAAAATCAACACCTGCGGTTCCTCGCTGGGCTCGTAAACCCGGCTGAGCATGTGCTGGTAGCGGGCGGTGGCCTTCCAATGCACCCGGCGTAGCGTGTCATACGGCTGCCATTCGCGAATCCCAACGGTGCGCAAAGGATCTTCAAAGAGTTGCAGTTTAGAACCACGTTCCCCAAACGGGTTCTTGGCGGGTAATCGCAACTCGGCTGCGGAATAGAGTCGGGGATAGATGATGATGCGATCTCGCCGGGGGCCGAGCACTTTGCGGCTGAAGAGACCAAACCCGTCGCCTGTGTTGATAGTCTCGGGACCGTAAGCGTGATAGCCCCTTTGCGCGCAATGGATTGTGAAGCAGCGTGTGATGCGTTGAAAAGCGCCGGGCATCCAAAAAGTGTGGAATTCCCCCAGATTGCTGGCACGATTGATCACGACTTCGCCTCGATCCAGGGGGAGGCCTGGTGGAAATGTATCCGTAATCTCCAGCCAGGTAAGGGGTAAGATTTTCTGGTTGCGCACTTCCAGCGTCAATTCAATCGTCTCACCCAGGAAGGCGCGGGTTTCACTGAAGTGACGCCGGTAATGCAGGCCAAAGAGGCTGAGTTGGCTCCAGGCCCAACTGACCCCTACGACCACGAAGAGAGTCACCGCCATTGCCAGTAAGAGCCAGTTGTCGAGAGCCAGCCCGGCCAATGCCAGTAACAAGCCCAGCACAATCCATGCTTCGCTGAACTGGGTATCCTTCTCCAGATCCAAATAGCGACCTCTACCCAGTTCTCTCAGCGTACGCTGGTAAACGTTGCGCGGTTCTACCGCCTCGGTATTTGAGCGCTGGGACGTAGCAGACAATATTTCTTCTGACCAGGTCCTAACCGGCATTCCTGGTGGCTTCCCTCCGTGACTCATTCTACTACCGGCACCGGGACCGACTCGACAATACTGGTCACCACCTGGGGAGGCGTGCGCCCCCGCAAACGAATCTGCGGGCTGATGTGGACGCGGTGGGTCAGGATCGGGGGGCAAAGATGTTGCACATCGCTGGGGATGACGTAGGCGCGGCCTCGCAATGCAGCCAACGCCTGGCTGGCCTTAAAGAGGGCCAGGGTCCCCCGAGGTGACACCCCCAGTTCTACCGCCTCATGTTCCCGCGTGGCTCGCACCACCTGCAAAATGTAGTGACGCACATCGGCATTCATGTGAATCTCTGTTACCTGGCGCTGAAGCTCCAGCACATCGGCCGTCGAGGCCACCGGCCGCAATTCCGCCAGGGGGTCATCCCGCTGATAGCGCAACAGAATCTCATCTTCTTCGGTCTCGCTGGGATAGCCCAATTGCAGTTGCATCAAAAAACGGTCCAACTGTGCTTCTGGCAGAGGAAAGGTCCCTTCCAGTTCAATCGGGTTTTGGGTCGCCATGACCAAAAAGGGGCGGGGGAGTGGATAGGTTTGAGCGTCCACTGTCACCTGGCGTTCCTGCATAGCCTCCAGCAAGCTGGATTGAGTGCGGGGTGTGGCCCGGTTGATCTCGTCGGCCAGGAGTACCTGGCTCAACACTGGCCCCGGGCGAAATTCAAACTCCTGGCGCTTTTGATTGTAATAATTGATGCCGGTCACATCGCTGGGCAACAAATCTGGTGTGAATTGGATGCGGGCAAAGGAGAAATCCAGGCTACGCGCCAGTGCCTTGGCCATCGTCGTCTTGCCGATGCCGGGCACATCTTCCAGAAGCACATGCCCCTCAGTCAAGAGTGCTACCAGCAACAACTCTGTCACATCAGCCTTGCCGATGATGACCTGGGCCACATTGTTTTGGACAGCCTGAGCGAATTGGATGAAATCCATGAACCCTATAGCCCCTTTCCCTCCACGAGCACCCGCAAGGTGCGCAATAGAATCGACACGTCGTAGACCAGCCGCTGCACCGGGCTCATCTCTCTCACCCGCCTCACGTATTCGTAATCCAGCGCGATCTCTTCGTCAAAGCCCCGCGTGCGTCCCTTGTTTGCTTGCTGCAGTCCCACCAGGCCCGCCCGTGCCAGCCGCTTGCGCACGTTCCCCTCCGACAACTCGCGCTCATACTCAAAGGGAGCTGGAGGCCGAGGGCCGACCCAACTCATCTCGCCCCGTAGGATGTTGATCACCTGCGGCAGTTCGTCCAGGTACCAGCGACGCAGATACTGACCTACCCGCGTATGGCCCTGGTTCGCCCGCTCCAGATATTTGACCGTCAACCCCTGCTGGCGAGCCTCCTCAATCGCACCCACCCGCATGGTGCGGAACTTGAACAGGGAGAACTGGCGCCCGGCCGAGACCCGGACCTCTCGATGGAAAATTGGCCCCCTATCCTCGCGCCACATCAGCCCATCGATCAAGATAGCCAACGCCCCCAATCCGAACAGGGGGGCGGTTACCAGTAGGACGACCGCTGCCAGCCCGCGGTCGAAAGTAGCCTTCAAAAGGTCCACACTAACCGGTTGTGGAATGTCTGTTTGGCTTCTCATCGCTGCGCACTATCCAATCGAAACGGGGGTCACTCAACGAGACGTTTGGCACGGTTCCAGGCCATTTTAAGCTCCAGTCGCGCGTCCTCGACAGGCTCACCACCTTCCTCCGCGCCAAGGACGCCAACCGCTGGCGCAGGCATTTGAGCCAGCATCTTATCGGCTGCCTGGCCGACCTCTTTTAAGGCACCTTTGACTTCCTGTGCCTCCCTCTTGGCTTCCTTGGCCTCGGCCGCGGCCATATTACGTGCCTCGGCTGCCTGTTGCGCGTCGGCCATAGCGCCTTTGGCTGTCGTTTCGGCGGTTTCTGCGCGTGCCTCGCTGGTCGCTCTGTTGAAATAGTAGCCGATGACAACACCTAATAAGGGGTTGATGAACAGCAGCAGATCCTTCACGCGCGCAAACTCATCGGGCGTGCCGAGGTGGTTGAAGGCCTGGACCATCATCACCACTGTACCTAAGATAACAATCAAGGCCATTAACGCTGACACATATTCCCGAAGGCGGCGTACAGCCGGATCGATGACGGCCTCAGAAGGGGGTTTTTCAGGTAGTTGTTCGGGCATCGGGTTTATCCTTTCCTTGGTAGGTTGGTAAGTTGGTAGATTGGTAAGTTGGTAAATTGGGCTTAGGCCCAATACCGTTCAAATAAAGCCACGTCGTAGGGACAGGGCTTGCCCCTGTCCTACCAGGGCAACCGCAAGGATTGCCCCTACGAATCGGGCAACCACGCTATTTGAAAAGTATTGGGCTTAGGCCAATTGCAGACTGGGGTCAATCTGGGTGTCGCCGTCGCAATACAAGGCGTACAGGAGCCCCATCAGGTTATTATGCTTGTAATAAAACTCCCGGCGCAGGTCCAGGAAGGCCTGCCCCAGTGATTTCCCGGTCAGGAAATGGTCGAAGAAGCGCCGGGCCCATTCGGCGGCAAACATAGCAGGGGTTTCACATTCGGTGCCGATGACGCCCCGTGCGCCCTTGGCCATAAAGTAGGGCGCAAAGCCCTCGTAAAACAGGGGCGAAAGCTCGGCCGACTCGCAGGCATTGATGAACACCAGCGGCGCGCCCGGCAGGGCCTTCTTGAGTGGCGCCTCTATGTTTAAATCCCCCAACGTCAGACGCCCGTCGCCGCTCAGCACCAGGGTCGAAGCATCAGGTCCGCCTCCCTCAGCCAACGATTTGGAAATGGCGTGGCAATAGAAATAGAAGATCCGGTCGGGGGTGGAGGTATCGGCCAGGGCTTGCGTCACTTCGTCCTTAGACTTACGCACAATCACCTGGGCGCTACCCTTCTGGCTGATCTTATTCCAATACTTGACCTGGTTGGCGATGAGCGGCACCCCCATTTGCTGGTCTATGTCAGCGTTGACGTTGAGGCTGATCGCCAGGCTGGGACGGCTATCAATTGTGTCATCAATGACCTGCATCGTCTGCTGGAGTGGGATATGCTCGATGATGTGCTTGAGGCCGAGGAACAACTCCGGGTCAACCTGTTTCGGATCGTATTCGTCGGCCATGTACAGAATGCCCCAGGGCAGCATGAATTGCTGAGAGAAGATCTGAATCTTGAGCATCTCCTTCTGGGCCATCTCGCGCAGCCTATCCCCCAAGAGATTAGCCTGAGAATCGGCGGCCGGGCCGTAGAAAATACGCTGGTACAGCCGGAAGCCGGTTTTAGCCAGGCCTTGCAGCGCGACCTGGTTGGCTGCCGGGGGAATGTCGATCCCCGCCTGGTAGACGCGCGCCTTATTGGCGCCTGCCTCCAAATAGACGATGTCCCGTAGTTCCTGGCGTACCTGGCTGATCATCTGGTCGAGCTGGGGCAGCGTGATGGGCAGCGTGGCCATCGCCCCTACCGCGCCGGACATAATGACCTGAAAACCAGTCCCGGTGTTCAGGATCGTCAGGTTTACGTCCCGGGGCTGGAGGGCGAAAGCAGCATCCACCGGGCGACCCAGGGTCTCAGCCGACAACACGCCTACCCGCCCCAGGACCCCGGTGCTGAGTTTGAGGGTGAGAAGCTGGACAAAATTGCCCTCCTTGAGGAAGACAGCGTTGATAACACCCTCACCTTCGTGCTTGGGCTCAATGTCGAAGCGGGCTTTCCCCTTGGATTTGCCTGTGCGTGGCACCCGGAGTTGCTGCGGCCCGGTATAAATCTCAAAATCGTCGCTTGAAAGCTGGACGGTCAATTCCACCAGTTGCTCGTCGGCCTGGAAGCGGTAGCCAAACTCGGCCCCTCCCACCGCTGCTTCCCGCAGCTCAGTATCTACGTCGAAGGCCAGCGTGTAAACCTCGCCCATCTGCAGCGGCTCGGCCGGGGCGTGATCCTGAATCTCAGCGTTGATCCAGCGCTTTTCCGGCTCAACCTCGACCAGCGCGGGCGATGCCTCCACCATTTCTTCTGCCTCTTCGGGGCGTAATGTGCCGGGCAGGCCCTTGGGTGCTGATGGCATCGGCTTGGCAGCCTCGTGCACCTCCGTATCAGGCACGGGCTGATCGAGCCAATCCAGGTCCACATCCGCCAACACCCCGCGTACTTGCACTGTCAACAGGCCCACCACCTGACCACCTTCCAGTATAACCAGGCGTTTGCCAGGCATCTTGTTAAGTAACATCTTGGCCCGTCCGGTGCCCATGCTGCCTTGCTCGACCCCATCCGTCGCTCGAGGGGGGAGCAGATCGGGCACATCGTTCAGCGATGCCTCTAGCATCTCTGTCGCCAACGTCTCGCTGTGCTCCTTCAGCACTTGGATCAGTTCGTTCAAACGCAGGACGGCATATTGACCGTTATCCAACCTGACAACAACGTAGGTCCAGTTGTTTTTGGTTGCGGCGACCTGGTCGCGTACCTGCTGCACCGTGGTCCACTCGTCCACTACGATAAAATCGCGCGTAAGCGCCTCTTCAGAGATGGGCATTGTCGCCTCCTTGGTACTTGTCCAATAATATAATACCCGTGCGTTGGGTATAACTTTGCATTTTAATCGGCACATCAGGTGTAAACTGATGGCAAACGTACCAGGTTATTTCTGGACAAGTGCTTACTGCTAAATGGGAGCGATTGGATTATACCACAAGGCCAGGACAACCTACAATCTCCCCAATCCTCACTCTGTGCGGATAGTAAGCCATAGAAAAGGAAGCACCCGCCCGTTTGACGGAACGGCGTGCTTGTGATACGATCATGTCACCAGGCAGGTGAGCACTCTCCTGGTCTGGGAAGCCTCTCGCAGTGGCGCGAGGGGCGTTTTTGTTTGCGTTCAGTATCCGGTAAGATTTGGGCGCGTTCAAAATGGGTTGGTAGGGGCAGGTCTTCCCCAGAGGGGACCTGCGGGTGCACCTGCCCTGGACACCTGCAAGGGGTGTCCCTACAACCCATTTTGAATGCAGCCGTAAGATTTGCTTCCATCACGTCGTCAGTAGATTAGACTACATATTGGGTGCTTTTCTTCCTCCTTGACGCAACAGGTCGGCTTGGGTGCCAGCCGGCCTGTTGTCTTTTAGGGCGTGCTCACCATTACAGATCAGCGGTCAGCTTGCGTTCACTTCGTCGCTCACCGTTGGTCTTCTTCTATGCGGATTCAGGGCGGACAGTATCGCGTGGGCGGGGTCAACGCTCAGCCAGATCACCCCGCTGCTCTATTAACTCGTATCCGCGCCCCCCCCGGCCCCAACCACCGCGATGGCGGACCAGGCCGGTCGCCCGGGCTGTGTCCAGGCATTTTTGCAGGTGGCTCTTGCTGGTCATCCCCAGGGCTTTCATAATTTGAGATTGCGAAGCGCCTGGATTGTCGCGTAAGTAGTTCAGAACATCGTGAAATCGGCTTTTCTGATATGAGCCAGCGTTGCTCATCGCCAGTTCCCCTTTCTCAACATGGTGGCTCGCCCTTCTCAATCAGCGTATCCAGGGGTATTTGAAATTATGACTAGTATATCACATTTACTCCCTGCTTTCAACCAAATTCTGGTCTGATTCTCGCAACCGAAGCAAGAATCAGTCGTATCGGCAGGACTTTAATCTGTCGCTCAGTCGCCACGTTTTGCTTTACTTGCCGCGTTACTACTCAGGCCAGATAACCCTTGCGAAGGGGTGGTGAGAATTTTCAGAGCGAAAGTGCCCTGGCCTACCGAAAATTGCCCTGTGAGCAAAGTTATTCGCAACCTTCGCAAGGGTACCTGAGTAGTTACCTTGCTGCTATAGTACATGTAGACTATGAGGCCAAGTAGATCAGAAATGTTATATTATGGTATAATTGACTCACCCATTAAGTGAGAGATAATCAGACACTGGGAAAAAGTATCAGTCGGCTGACAAGGGAGCTATCTGACATATGAATAACAAAACAGCACAACCTACTGGCGCCGAACAGGTCACCTGGGACCTGACGGATCTCTATGCTGCTATGGACGCCCCGGCCATTGGCGGGGACCTGGACGAGGCGGATGCCCGCGCCGATGACCTGGCCAGGCAATACCGGGGTCGTATCTCTGAACTTGACGCAGGCAAGATGCGCAATCTGCTAGAGGCTTATGAGTGTGCCTATGAACTCTCCAGAAAGGTTAGCTCTTACGCCTACCTCAACTGGTCGGTGAACACAGAAGACGCCGCCAACGGCGCCCTGTTGCAGAAGGCCATTGAGCGCGCCTCCCGCCTGAGTCAGAAGCTAGTTTTCTTGGAATTAGAGTGGGCCAATACGCCGGATGAAGCTGCGCAGGCGCTCCTCACCGACCCGCGCCTGGCGGGCCAGGAGGACAGAAAGGGCTATCGTCATTGGCTCGAGGTGGCCCGTCGCTACCGCCCCTATCTGTTGACCGAACCCGAGGAGAGAATCCTGGCGGAGAAGGCAGTCACCGGGCGCGATGCCTGGATGCGTTTCTTTGACGAGGTACACGGCGCGGCGCGCTATGAATTTGACGGCGAGTTGTTACCCCAGCAGACCATCCTCGCCAGGCTATACAACCCGGACCGCGCGGTGCGTCAACGCGCTGCCGCAGCGGTCACTGCCGGGTTAAGGAACCTTAGCCGCATTACAACTTACGTTTTCAACAATATCCTGGCCGATAAGGCCTCTGATGACCAATTGCGTGGTTATCCTAGCTGGATCGCTGCCCGCAATATGGACAACGAAGTTGAGGATGATACCGTAGAGGCGTTGATTAACGCCGTCACATCTCGCTACGACGTGGTGGCTCGCTATTACCGGCTTAAGCGTCGCCTCCTTGGCCTCACCGAACTCTTTGATTATGACCGCTATGCGCCTTTACCGGCCGCAGACCGTCGTTACACCTGGCACGAGAGCCGTGATATTGTTCTGAATTCATATGCCCAGTTCCACCCTCGTATGGCCGAGATTGCCAGGGGTTTCTTCGAAAAACGGTGGATTGACGCCGCAGTGCGTCCGGGCAAACGAAGTGGGGCCTTTAGCCACGGCACCGTGCCATCGGTTCATCCCTATGTCTTTGTCAACTACGAAGCCACCCCCCGCGACGTGATGACCCTGGCGCACGAACTCGGCCACGGGGTGCATCAGACGCTGGCCGGTCCCCAGGGCTTGCTGCAGGCCAGCACACCCCTGACCACCGCCGAGACCGCCTCGGTTTTCGGCGAGATGCTCGTCTTTCAGGATCTCATGTCACGCGAGACCGATCCCCAAGTGCGGCTGGCAATGCTGGTCGGCAAGCTCGAGAATTCGTTCGCGACGGTATTCCGTCAAATATCTATGAATCGTTTTGAAGATGCGATCCACACGGCACGCCGCACTGAGGGCGAACTGACCACCCAGCGGTTCAGCGAACTATGGCTGGAAACGCAGCGCGCTATGTTTATGGACAGCGTCACGATGACTGAGGATTACAGCATCTGGTGGAGTTACATCCCACATTTCCTCCACACCCCCGGCTACGTCTACGCTTACGCTTTCGGCGAGTTGCTTGTCCTGGCCCTGTACGCCCGCTATCAGGAAGTAGGGTCAAATTTCCCCGATACCTACCTGGATATGCTGGCTGCTGGCGGCTCGGACTGGCCCCATGAGCTCCTCAAACCCCTGGGCGTTGACCTGACCGATCTTAACTTCTGGCACCAAGGGCTACAAATGCTCGACGACATGGTGACCGAAGCGGAAGAACTGGCTGCATAGATGACGAAATCGCATGCGAGTGTCCTACGAGAGGGTGCGTTCAGATTTGGGGTCCGCCCCTAAAAGCGAACGTACCCCCTACGCGACTATTTTCAGAGGATGGCTACGATATCTCGCCCGTGATGTTTGGCGCAAAATCTGTCAGGAACGCGGCCGGAATACGGATGGGGCGTTCCGTCTTAACGTCCACCCACACCCACAGCGTACGCGCTCGTGCCAGCAATGCGCCATCGCTGACACGCGTGATGGTGAAGTGACGGATGGCGGTAGCGCGCTTCACGTTGGAGACCCACGTGGCCAGTTCCAGTTCGTCGCCCAACACGGCTGGCTGTCGATACTCAATCTGGTGCTGCCGCGCGACCACCGCGAACCCTTCCGCCCACATACGCGCCAGCGGCCAGTTGTGGGCCGCCGCCACTTGCACCCCACAGTCCTCCATGTAAGCCAGATACACGGCGTTGTTCACGTGTTGCGCCGGGTCAATGTCACGCCACTCGACCCGGCGTCGCAGCCGAAATACGCCAGGCGGAGGAGGTGGCGCCGAGGGAAAGCGTGGGCGCGGCGGGGGCGGCTCTGGTGGGCCTTCGGGAAAGAAGGCGGCTACCATTTCTGGGGGGATGGGAACAGGTCGCCCGCTGGTGCTGTCCAGGTACGCCCAATCGGTATGGGCGCGTGCCACCAATTCACCTGACTCGACCAGCCGCATCTCGTAGGCCCGGCGTGACCGGACGCGTCGGAAGTCGATGACCCACGTCTTCACCTGTGCCGCGTCTCCATAGTGCAGCGGATGCAAATACTCGATATCCGTCTCGCGCACCAGCCAATGGCGGCCCATGGCCGCGTAGCGGGCCATGTCATAGCCAGCCGCCGCCGATGCTTCGAAGGCAGCCTCTTGCATGTAACGCAGATAGCTGGTATGATTCACGTGTCCATAGGCATCGCACTCGTAATGGCGCACTCGAAGTGTCCACACATGGGTCACTGGCATACCACACTCCTTGGTTCTGCTACGTTTGGGTTCCTCTGCCAGTTACAGGCTTATCGCCTGGCGCCAGTCTCTCCTCCAACGATCACCGTCCCAGGCGGCGCCGGGCGGTTCGCCAGACGCAGCTTCCACAACTTTAGCGAAGCCGGATCAATGCCACGGGGTAAGGCTACGTGAGTAGGCGGTTTCCCGTATCGCTTCCAGAAAGCCCGGCCGGCGGCGTCAATGGCTCCCTGAAAGTCGGTCACGTTGTAGGCAATTACACCCTCAAGGAGCGCCAGCTTTCCTTCCTCTTCAGGCCGTGCGGCCACAACCTTGCCAGCCTCACTCTGTGCGGTTAGTGCCTCAATTTGCTCTAGCCGGGTCTCGATACGTGTAGCCACTTCAGTCGTCCAGTCCAACCATTGCAGTATCTCTTGAATCTCTGCTCGTATCGCTTTAACCTGGGCCTCAACTGTCTCGACCATTGCCTCCACGACTACTCCTTCGGCATCTCCTTAAGCTGCATATAAGCGGGGCGTATCCGCAGGTCAGGATAGCCAGGATAGATAATGCTCCAATAAGTTTGCTCGTCGTGCTTACCCCACTGCGAATCGGGCATGTAGATGAGGCTCATCACGGCAATCCAGGGTTGCCAGTTTTCTTTGGCATATCTATAGGCACGAACCAGATAGTCGGCCTGCTCGTGGTCGCTGACGGCATGCCAGGCATAGGGTGAATCGGGTCGGTGGTCGGTGGTCCAGCCGAATTCCAGCAGCACCACACGCTTATCGGCGTCACCGTTGGCCACCATCACTGATCGCACATCCTCGACGTGGCGGAAGCAATAAATACGCCTTAGCTGGGGCGGGCTGGGGTCGTGATTGTTCAGCACCGGATTATTGGCGACCATATCCGGGTCGGTTTCGGGGGAAGCTTTGTAGCCAGCGCCATGCACACCCAACAAATCAAAATAGGGTGCAGCCCCGGCATCGTACATGCCCTGGATGAAGACAGTGTCCGGCATGGCTATGTTGTCCCAACGGGTAGTCGGCGCCAGCCCGGCACTAATGACGTAAGCCTTGGGATCGGCTGCCTTGACAGCCTGGTAGGCCGCTTCGAGCAATTGGGTGTACTCAACCGGGTTGGGGGGGCGATTCCCCCACTCGCGGGCCAGGTTGGGTTCGTTCCAGATCTGATAAGCGTCGATGCGGCCCTGGTAGCGGGTTGCCAGGGCAGTCAGAAAGTTGACGAAGTCCTGATAGTTGTCGGGAGGGGCGACTTGCGGATAATTGCCGCCGGCCCACTCTGGCTGCACTCCTACACGGGCGATGACGTTCAGCCCGTGGGCATCAATTTGGTCCATCACCCGGTCGGAGTTGGCCCAGTTAAAGACACCCGGGCCTGCACCTTCGATTTCACGCCAGGCAAACTCTTGTTTCACCCAGCGAAAGCCCGCCTCCTCTACCAATTGCAAGTCCCGGTCGGCGACTTCTGTCCGCCAAAAGAGGAAGACCTGCATCCCATAGTCTGGTGCGGTCATCACGGTTGAGGCGGATTGGCTGTCCCCTGGGGATGACTCCACGGTCGCCAGGTCGCTGCTGGAAGATGGCTCGACTGTGGGCCGTGGTGTGTCCATCGGTGCTACAGAGGCGGGCAAAGTCGTCGGGGAGGCGATAGGAATTTCGGGGGTAGGGTTGCTACCGGCGCAGGCAATGGCGCCGAGGGTCACCAGCAGTATTATTCCGGCACGGAAGATGGAACGTTTGACGTTTGACGTTTGACGTTTCACGTTTTACTTTGGCATCCCGGCCAAAGCGTTGTAAGCGGGTGTAGCCCCTTGGGGGCTCAGGATACTGAAAGCCGCCTGTTCGGAACCAGGGCGTGTGATACCATAGTTGAGATTCCACAAAAACATCGGGCCGACCCAGCCCCAAGCCTGGGCTTGCTGGTAGGCCTCCACAATCCATTGCGCCTGTTCTTCGGCTGTGTTGTCGGCAGCATATTCGTAATTGGTCTGGGGCGTGCTCGACACCGCCCAACCAAATTCAGTCGGCCACAGGTGTTTGTCCGCGTCACCGCTGGCCACCATCACCTGACGATAGCCCTCCATCGTGCCCCGGAAGCACCAGCTATGGTGACGATTGTCAAAGGGGCCCCGGAAGCTAGCGCTGGGGTCGGCGACGGTCTGCCAGTCGGCCAGGGCCGGACAGTTGTAGCCACTGGGGTGGACTCCGATAACGTCAGCCACGTTCTTCAGGCCGGCAGCGTACATAGCTTTTAGATAGTTGATGTCGTCGATAGCAGCACCGGGCACATCGCCAGCCGGCGTCGGGGCACCGCTGACGACGATGATGGAGGGGTCGGCAGTTTTGATGGCCTGGTAGGCCGCCGACAGTAGTGCGACGTAGTTGGCGGGCGGTATGGGTGAGCCACCACCCTCGCGGGCCAGGTTCTGCTCGTTCCACACCTCGATGGCTTGCACCCCACCCTGGTAGCGTTTGGACAACTCGCCCACAAAGGTGGCGTAGGTACCAGGATCGGCGGGCGGGCCCTCCAGGTTGAGATTGCTATTGGCTGGTCGTGCCCAGTCGGGAGCTTTGACGATACTGAGCAAAATCTTGAATCCAGCGTCGTGGTACGTCCGGATCAACCGGTCCCACTCGCCCCAATTGTAGATGCCCTTCTGCGGCTCTATCTCGTCCCAGGATAATTGGAATTTAATCCACGTGACTCCCAGGGCGTTGAGATGCCCGATGATCTCGCCTGGGTCGCCGCTGGGGTCTACCTGGATGCCGTAGGCGAATGGCGCCTGGGCCTGACCTGCCGGCGGAGGTGTCGGTAGTGGCGTAGGCGAGGGCGTAGGTATCGCCTCGGTGGGCGTCTCCTGGGATGGGGTGGGGGAATCGCCAGTGGCAGTAGGATCAGGCGTGACGATAGGTTGCTCACCCGATACAGGCGTGTCCTGAGAAATAGGAGAGGGTGGGGTGGCCGTTGGTGGGATGGCCCCCTCCTGTGTCGGCGTCGCCGTGGTAAAGTTGACGACGACGCCGCCGGGCGTAGGGAGCGCGTTGTTACCAGGCACGTTGGGCTGCCAGAAGAAGGCAGCCAGCGCAAAAGCGGCCGCGCAGAGGACCATAAGAGTCAGTCCGCCGCCCAGGAAGATGGGCAACCAGTTTCTCTCCTGGGTGGGGCGTGGATTGAGTGGCTTGAAACTGGGTTCGCGTTGCATTTAACGCACCTTACCTCCTACTTGGGCATATTGGCCAAGCCTGCATAAGCAGGAACAGGTCCCCCCGGCGTAAGCAGAGCGAAGTTGGCTAACTCAGTACCCGCGGCGGTCACGCCGTAGTCCAGGTTCCACAGGAACATGCTACCCACCCAGCCCCAAGCCTTGGCTTGCTGGTAGGCCTGCACGATCCACTGCGCTTGTTCTTGAGGCGTGTTATCCCGGGCGTATTCGTAACCCGCTTGCGGGTTGCTTGAAACGGCCCAGCCAAACTCGGTGGGCCAAATGGTTTTGGCGTTGTCGCCGTTGGCGACCATCACGTTGCGGTAGCCTTCCATCGTACCCCGGAAGCACCAGCTATGGTGGCGGTTGTCGAAAGGGCCCCGGAAGCTGGCGGTGGGATCGGTGATGGTCTGCCAATCCCCGTCGGCTGGGCAGTTGTAGCCGCTGGGGTGAGCGCCAATGGCGTCAGACACGTTTTTCAAGCCCGCAGCATACATAGCGCTCAGGTAGTTGATATCGTCAATGGCTTTGCCACCCACGTCACCAGCCGGGGTTGGTGCCCCGCTGACGACGATCATATTCGGGTCGGCGGCTTTGATGGCTTGATAGGCGGCCGACAGCATGGCCACATAGTTCGCTGGCGGCATGGGCGAACCGCCACCCTCGTACCATAGATTCTGCTCGTTCCACACCTCGATAGCCTGTACCCGGCCCTTGTAGCGTTGGGTCACTTCGCCCAAGAAGCGGGCAAAGGTGCTGTAATCGGCGGGTGGGCCTTCCACACTACGATCGTCACCGGCCGGCCGTGCCCAGTCAGGCGCTTTAGGTATGCTGAGCAAAACCTTGATACCGGCTCCACTGTAAGCGCCGATCACGTCGTCCCACATACCCCATTGATAGTTGCCCGGGCTGGGTTCCACGTCTTTCCAGGGCATCTGGAGCTTCACCCAATGAAAGCCCAGGGCCTGGATGTGACCGATGTTGGCCGCC
The DNA here is from genome assembly GCA_964439175.1 of uncultured Anaerolineales bacterium. Classification (GTDB taxonomy): domain Bacteria; phylum Chloroflexota; class Anaerolineae; order 4572-78; family NAK82; genus CAYTNQ01. The sequence goes on from CAYTNQ010000006.1 coordinate 52,280, forward strand.
TTGTTGCCGCGCGGGTCGACCTGAATGCCATAATCGAAGGGCAGGTTACCTACCGCCGACGACACCTGTGGCTTGGGGGTGGAAGCCGGTTGCTCGGCCGGTTTAGGCGCTGGCTTAGGTGTCGGCGTGGGAGTAGGAGGCGCCGGCGTGGGAGTAGGGGTTGGGAGCGGCGTGGGGGTGGGGGTCGGCGTGGGGGTGGCAACTAACACCGCCACACTGCCGCGTGCAGCGCCCGTCGTGCCCCCATCGGAAGAAATGGCCGCCTCGACGACGAACTCACCCCCCTCCTCCGGCGCGGTCCATGCATACTGGGGATTGGTCAAATCAGTACTATCTTGGGCTAACACATCGCCTGAGGTGTCCTCTACCCGCCACACCACGGAGAACTTGCTCTCGACCGGTGGGATGACCAGATTGAGGAATTTGCGAATGACCTCCCAAATCTGCCCATCGTTCTCTTCGCCGAGCAGATTCTGCACGGCCACACCGCGCAGGTTGTATTCAGCCACGTATTGTAATTTGCGGGCAATGCTGGCCGCGTTTTCCAGCCACACGGTATGTTGCTGCCCGTTGGGGTCCACGTAGGCAAACCAATAGGTGCCGCTCGCGGGGTCGAACTGGATGCCGGTGGATTGTTGCAGCCCGGTCAGGGTAAAGGTCACCTGCTGCCCGGGATTGACGATCGTGCTCCCCCCTTCGACTGCAACCTGGCTGAAGGGGGCCAGGGCCTCGGTATAGGGTACAGTCTTTTCGCTCCCATTGATCCGCTCAATGCTGCTGGTCGAGACCAGCAATTGCAGCTTATAGCGGTTGACCTGGCCTACGGCCCACTGGAGCATGGTGTCCATCTGGCCACCGGGGGTATAGGCGCTGGGGTCACTGGGGACGGGGATCTTTACTGTATCGGCAACAGCCCCAATAGCGCGCCAGTCGTAAACACCGGTGTCCCAGCGATCCGCTGCAATTTGTACCGGCAGCTCCAGCCGCACCGAAAGTTGCTTGCCATTCTCGTGCAAGGCGTCGGCCAGCTCGGTAATGAAGGCAGTGTATTCGTCGCGCAGATCCGGGCTGCTGCCCCGGTAGTCGATGTCAATGCCCGGATAGGCGTTACGCATCACCATCTCGACGATACGCTGAATATGCTGTTCACGGGCAGCGCTATCCACCAGCATATTGTCAATCAGGTCACTGCGCACCACTCCGCTATCTTCCCAGTTGCGCAAAGTCGGCATGACGATGTAGGTAGCGGTCTGATCGGGCTGAAGCAGTGTGCCTGGGTCGCCACGGATCGCGCCATCGGCGTCCAGGTAGAGGCCCTGCGGGTTGATCTCTACCACTGTATCGCGTGCCTGATCGGGCACGTTAGCCGCCAGCGAAAGGTCAGCCGAGACGGATGGCTGCAACGGTTTGGTTTGCATCACTACCACCGACTGCGGCAGATAGTCGGCCTGTGTCTCGATGAAGTCATCACCCGGGGGGATAAAGTGGGGCAACCACTCCCATACCTCTCCATTCCATGAATAGACATCCAGGGTGCGCAAAGGGTCGGCGTCAGCCGGCATCGGGACGCGAATGATCACTTTAGTCGGAGGCTCTTGTCCTCGAAACTGAATGCGGTAGTAGGGGCTTTTCATAATAAGCCACAGGGGGATGTTTTCTGCGGCCGTCAGCAAGGCATTGCCGGCGGATCCTTCCAGGAAGTTGCTGCGGGGAATGAGGCTGAATTTGATCTTGGTCTTGCTTTGGATCCCTTCCGGCAAGACCATCACTTGTGCCCCGTCGTCGGCAGTCACCGAACCGCCTTCCTGAGTCGGAATCTTGACATAACCATAACTAAGGACTCGCTCGCCAGCAGAAATTGGGGGAAGCAAGATGATAGCCACCAACAGGATCGCGATCAGCCCGTAGATGGCCAAGCCGCCCACGGCGCTCTCAAGCACTGATTCCACCGAGTGCAGCCAAGATTTATTCATGTCACTTTCCATGGGGGTCGCGCTATCTCCTTTCCCATCTCCACAGACAACAAACGGTAGACAGTAGAAGAGGACCCAGAAATCAGGACGACCAGGAAACCAAGCACCTCATTTCCCGCCTCCCGAATCCCCGATCCCTCACTCTACCGTTCCCTGTCTACCGTCTACCGTCCATCGTTTAGCTTGGCGCATGCGGGCGCTATTCTATCACAGGGGGAGGGCTTTGGCAAGTTATCGGGCATGGCGGACGACGAGTGTCCGGTCGCGCTCTGCGTAGTCCCTGGCAATTTCGACGGTCGCCCGGGGGAAGTGGCGACGAGCCAGCTTGAGGACTTCGCCACCCTGGCTGGCACCGATTTCCACCAACAAGGCACTGTCGGGATGCCATCGGTCCGCAGCCATTGCCAGCAAATGACGAATGACGAACAATCCGTCAGGGCCGCCATCAAGAGCGGCACGGGGCTCCCAGCAAGCCACTTCAGGTGGGGCTGCGGCCAACTCGGTCTGGCTGAGATAAGGCGGGTTGGCAACGATGAAGTAGGTGTACCTTCCAGCCAACGGGGCCAGCAGGTCGCCCTGCACGTAACGAACACGATCACCGACGCCATGACAGGCAGCGTTGCGTTGAGCGACGACCAGTGCATCGGGTGAGGTATCGGTGGCGACGACGTGAGCTTGAGGCAGATGAACCGCCAGCGTCACCGCGATAGCCCCACTGCCGGTCCCCACATCGGCGATGATGGGTGATGGAGATGTGGCTGCTACCCAGTGAAGGGCCAACTCAACCAACTGCTCTGATTCGGGCCGGGGAATGAGTACATCGGGGGTGACGATGAACTCCAGGCCAAAGAACTCCTTGTGACCGGTGAGATACGCCACTGGCTCTCGCCTGGCACGGCGGGAAACGAGGGTTTGGTAGACGTCCAGTTGATGTGGGGAAAGGATCTGTTCGGGATGAGCGTACAACCAGGCCCGATCTCGATCCAGGGCGTGAGCCAACAGCACCTCGGCATCCAGGCGTGGAGTATCACAGCCGGCGGCCGCCAGCGCGTCGGTGGCCTGTTTCAGGGTTCGAAGGACTGAATTGCGTGATGCATACTGCGCATCACAGGGCCCATCATTTGTCACGCGGTAGCGAGTTCCTTCAGCTTGGCCGTCTGGTCGGCTTCGATGAGAGCCTGGATAAACTCCTCCAAGTCGCCTTCCAGGATGCTCTCAAGCCGGTGACTGGTTAAACCAATACGATGGTCAGTTACCCGGTTTTGGGGGAAGTTGTAGGTGCGTATTTTTTCGCTGCGTTCGCCGGTGCCAACCTGGGAACGGCGAGCCGCGCCTTGTTCTTCCTCAAGTCGTTCCTGTTCTATTTCGTACAATCGCGAGCGCAGAATAGCCATGGCGCGTAGCCGGTTTTGGAGTTGCGACCGCTCGTCCTGGCAGGTAACCACGATTCCGGTCGGCATATGCGTGATCCGGATGGCTGAATCGGTGGTGTTGACCGATTGACCACCCGCCCCTTGCGAGCGGAAAACATCAACCCGGATGTCGTTGGGGTCGATTTCCACTTCCACCTCTTCCATCTCGGGCAGCACGGCTACTGTGGCTGTGGAAGTATGAATGCGACCGCTGGCCTCTGTCTCGGGCACGCGTTGCACACGATGGACGCCACTCTCGTACTTAAGGCGTGAGTAAGCCCCCCGACCATGCACCTGGAAGATGACCTCTTTAAATCCGCCGATACCAGTGAGATGACTGCTCAGTACCTGTGTTCTCCAACCCTGCGTTTCGGCGTAGCGATTGTACATACGGTACAGGTCGGCGGCAAATAGAGCCGCTTCATCGCCGCCAGTGCCGGCTCGAATCTCGACGATGACGTTCTTCTCGTCGTTGGGGTCTTTGGGTAATAGCAGCAACCGCAAGCGGTCCTCCAGATCTGCTTCCTGCCGCTCCAGGGTGGCGATCTCGTCTTCCACCAGCACTTGCATCTCATCGTCGAGACCGTCGTCGAGCATAGTACGAGTTTCGGCCAACTGCTCATTCACCTTCTGAAAGCGGCGGTAAGTTTGGACCAATTCCTCCAATTCAGCCGCTTCCTGACCATATTCACGCAGCAGATCAGGATTGGTAGCGACCCGGGGGTCGGCCATCAAATGATTCAATTCCTCATAGCGGGCCTCTACGGCCGCCAGCTTATCTAACATAAGTGTCCCTCAGATGTGCGTCTCATCAAAGCCCGCCGGTCCGGAGACGAGGCGGGCTTCAACAAGAACATATGATATACGAGGTTGTGAAAGTCGTCAAGAAAGATGGTGGACATTTCATTCTAACAGGCGTATAATCCCCCCTGTGATTACCATGGCAATCCAGGGTGAGTCTTGATGACGCCGGATGTCTACCCTTTGGTGCCAACCGACCTGATGCGCGTATTGCCCCGGCTAATGTTGGCCTGGGACGGCCAATGGTTTCTCAAAGTCTACGACGAGTTTGACTGGGAGACGGCAGCCCGGCTCAACGCACGGGTGCGCGCTGCGTTTGGGCGCATCGAGATGCGAACCATGCTCCAGGTGTTGGGCAAGCGTCACGCGGATGACCTGAGCGACGCGGTGCGTGTTTTGCGCACGTACATCGAGAATGTATTCGCAGCCGGCTTTGTAGGGGATTATCGCGTCCAAGGAACTCGCCTCGACGCTTACATCACGACGTGCGCTGCCTGGGAGGGGGCGGAACGGGCCGCCCTGGAGCGAACGGACCAGGCGTGTATTGCTTGCGAAACGTTGTGGATCGCCTGGTTTAAGACCTTGTTGCCCAACCGCAGCATCGAGTTTGACATCCTGGGGCGTATGGGCTACGGCGACCCGCGTTGCCATTTCGTGCTGCGTTTTGAGAGAATGTTCGGTGAATAACAATGCCCCCAGCAAGTATCAGTGCCCAGACACTGGTCAACGTTTCTGCCTCTCAGGCTCGAGGCTGGTTCTTATCGCTTAAAGATCATCCAGAGCGCTATCGCTTTGCCACTCACGCTGGTTTTGAGTTTGTCCATGGCAATTTTGGGGATGTCGGAGCCCGCTTCAAGACACTGGAGAAGTTCTATTTCCTAAAACAGGAACTGCTGTTTGAATTGGTCGAGGTCGATGAAACCTCATTCCGTTTTCGATTGCTCAGCCCATCGTGGTTGCACGTGTGGGGTGCGTTTGACGTGCAGGAATTGGGTCCGGAATCCGTTTCATTGCGCCTGGAGATTGGCTCTACCACTCAATACGGGCGCTTATGGCTGGGGTTTTATCCTTTGGCCACCGCCATTCGCCGGCAAATTACGTTGGAGGTGACGCATATTAAAGCTTCAATGGAAGAGGTGGCTGCTGGAATGGAGGGATTGTGATGGAGTATAGCTCTGTTCGGGATGAGACGCGCGTGATTGCCCGGGGCCGCCTGGCCTGGCTGTTCCTGGTGGTGTCGCTGCTGATCGTTGGCACGTTTTTACTATCGCCGCCGTGGACGGTGTTGGGCAAAACGCGGTTGGTGGGATATGCCATTTGCCACCAGATACCTGAGCGATCTTTCCACATCGCCGGGCACCAATTGCCCCTGTGCGCTCGCTGCACCGGCATTTATATGGGGGCATTGGCCAGCTTCACACTGATGACGCTGTGGGGACGTCGACGGTCGGGCGGGTTGCCCTCCATCCCCATAACCCTGACGCTAATCGGCTTCATCGGCATCATGGGCGTCGATGGCATCAACTCATATCTTACATTTTTCCCCAATATGCCCCATCTCTACGAGCCCCAAAACTGGCTACGGCTGACCACCGGCACCCTCGAAGGTCTGGCACTAAGCGCTCTCGTCTACCCGGTCTTGAATTATAGCTTGTGGCGCGATGCAGTCGCCGCATCGCCATCGGTGCAGAATTTCAAGGAACTGGCCATTATGGTAGTCACGGGGGGAGTGATCATCGTGCTGGTTTTGCTGGAACTTCCTCCCCTACTTTACCCGCTGGCCATTCTGAGCACGCTGGGAGTGCTGGTGATGCTGGGCGCGATCAACACTATGATCGTGTTGGTGCTGACCCGTCGCGAGGGCGTGGCCTTGACCTGGCAGCAGGCAGTCCTGCCGGTGACGATGGGATTGGCCCTGGCCTTCCTGGAAATCGGCGGAATGGATACCGTGCGCACCATCATCACCCACGCCTTTGGCCTACCCTTTTAAGGGATTGGCCAGATCAGGGCCTTAACGTCTTGGGACGTTACTCCCTATTTGCCTGTAAAAGGTAGGCCAGGGCCTGCTGATACAGGGCGTTGTTTTCCACTTGCAGACCAACGAAGCTGGCGTCCAGGCCGCCCACCATGTAAGAAAGCACCCCCAGGTGAGTGCGCCATTCGGTATAGCTGCCTTTAAGCACCCCGGCGGGGTCGTAGAACAGGAAAGGGTGGGCTGGGCTGGCGATGACGAAATAGCCCGGCAGGTCGAAGGTGACCACGCCGAAATAATGCGATAGCCATTCAGCCTCGTCCTCGGGGTTGGCGAGCAGCAGGGTAAAGTCGAAGCCAATTTCGTTGAGAATTTCGGGGTAACAGCCAAAACCCCAACGCCGCACCACGCGCACGCAGCCGGAGTGCCCGACGGTCACCGGGGTACAGGCGTCGCTGAAGCCGTGCGGCAATTGCAGTCTCACCTGCCGCTGCTCCAGGTCTCCTTCTTCGGTGACGGCCCAATAGCGAGCAGTCCAGTCTTCGGTGGGATAGCGACCAGGGTAGTTGTTGAGAAGGCTGGCGTCATCGGGGGCCGTGCTGCGGCGGAGCGTATTGGGATTATCTGTCATCCAGTCACCTCAGTCCAAGGATACTCTATCACTTTATAGCCAAGCCTCCTGCAGGTTGCCGGGGAGTAATTTTGCCACAATAAAGCGGCTAAAGCTGCGGGAGGCTGAGTGGTTACCCTGCGACTTCATATAAATCCAACACTTCGATACCATTCCAACGTCCGGCGCGCACCCTCCTCGAACGAAACCGGTTCGAAACCCAATTCGCGCCTGGCCTTGTCGCTGCACACGTGCCAGTCTTCAAAGACGTAAGGCACCAGGTTGAGGGGGTAGAAGGGCTCGCGCCGGGTGAAGAGGGCGATGAACTCCAGCAGCCGGGCAAAGTTGATCATCAAGCGCGCCGGGACATTGAGACGATAGCTGCTCTTGCCTGCCAGCCGGCTGACCGTCTGGTTTGCCTCGCGGTGCGTGATGCTCTCTCCAGAGACGTTATATACCTCGCCGATTCGCCCCTGAGTGAGCGCGGCTTCGATGGCCGCCGCCGCATCGCCCACGTAGCATGGAAAGATGACGTGCCGTCCTCGATGAACTTGTACCCGCCAGCCGCGCAGAAATTCCTCAAAGAAGAGCCGGTTGAACGCATAATGTCCCCAGGGGCCGTAGAGCGCGCCCAGTCGCAGGACAATGACCGGCAATCCGATCTCGGCGTAGGAGAGAGCCAGCCGCTCGCCCCCCATCTTGGTGCGGGCGTAGTTGTCGCCGTGATAGGGGCCATAGGGCGTCGCTTCGGTGATGAGGGTTCCAGGCGGTTGCGGCCCGACGACGATGATAGTGCTGACGTGAATGAACCGCTTCACGCCCAGCGCGTAGGCCGTCGCCAGCACGTTGCGTGTGCCCCATAGGTTGGTCTCTTCGAAAAGTTCAGGCGGTCCCCATAGCCGAAAGCGGGCAGCGGCGTGGATCACTGTGTCGCAGCCGGCCAGTGCTGCCCGCACCGAGTCCAGATCACGCACGTCGCCTATGGCGAGCTCCACGCCCAGCGCTTCCAGAAAGGTCGAGTCACTGGCAGGACGCGCCAAGGCGCGCAGCCGGTAGCCCTGACGCGCCAGGTGTTCGCACAGGTTACGCCCCAGAAAGCCGGTGGCGCCAGTGATTAGGATCAAGGCATTTCACCTGGCAGGGTGTGGCTTTGTTGCAGTACGTGGGCTGAATGCTCCCTGATAATCACCCCACAGGTCTTGGGCAATGCCCTCCAGCCCCAGTGCGGCCAGCTTTTCTGGGCAGGGTTTGCCGCTGTCCCAATCCCACTGGCGATACGCGTAATATTCGCGCAGCATGCCTTCCCAATCGGGGACGAAGCCCTCGCTGCCGCCCTCGTCCAGGGGTTGCGTCCACAGCTTGGGGAAGACTTCGCTCCGGCGCGGATTCAGGCCCAGTTTCAGATTGAGGGCGCGTTTCAGGTTAAAGATACGCTCACCGGCCTCGTACAAATCGCCCAGCGACACCGCTTCACCCCAGGCAGCGCTGAACAGTTCGGGCAGTTCCGAGAGCGGCACGTTGACGAACTGGCAGCAGCCGCTGCAATCGACCAGCGTACGGTAGTCCTGGTGCCGGGCGACGACGGGCGCTTTGCCCATCTCCTGATGCCGGTCTTCGGAGGCGATGTCGAATTCCGGGAAGGAGTGACCGGACTCGACGAAGTAGAAATCGCTCTTGTTGTGGCAGGCACCCCGAGGCGAGGTGAGATACACCAGCGCCATGCCACTCATGGCGCGCGGGTCGTGCATACCGGGTTCCAGGCCGTTGACCTGCACTGCCATACCGGGCAGGTGGTAGCGCTTCTCCATGGCCAGGCTGCCCTCGGCCAGCACGTCGCCGAAGCCGTCACGGGCGGCGATCTTGCGGATGAGTTGGACGACGGGGGCCGGGTCGCCCCAGGCCAGGGTCAGGCCGTCGGTTTCCTCGGGGGTGATGTGGCCATGGTTGAACAGCCAAAAGGCAAAGCCGATAGCCCCGCCGGTGCTGAGGGTGTCCATACCCAGGCTGTCACACAGCAGGTCGAAATAAGAGACGGCCCCCAGGTCGCCAATCAGCAACTGGCTGCCCAGCGCACACAGCGTTTCGTACTCGGGGCCGTCGGTCTTGGGGACGGGATAGGGGCTGTCAAGCACTTCTATCTCAAAGCCGCACTGGACGGCACAGCCCCAGCAGCCGGTGTGGCCGGTGGCGACGGTCTCGGCGATGAGCCCACCGTTGAGATTGGCCACCCCCTCAAAGACTCCCTGGGTCCAGTAGCGGGCGGGAACGGCGCCCAGCATGTCAAAGTAGTCCATGCCGCCCGAGGTGCCCGTTTCCTTGAGGACTTGCACCGCGAAGTCCTGCTGGGTGCGGATGAGTGCACGGCGCGCAGCCTGGTTGAAGCGCTCTTTCTCCGAGATAGGAATCGTCGCCTTGCCCCGGACGGCGATGGCCTTGAGACGCTTGCTGCCCATGACGGCTCCCATGCCGGTGCGGCCGGCAGCGCGGGCGTCGGCGTTGAGGATGGCTGCGTAGCGGACCCGATTCTCGCCAGCGGGCCCGATGCAGGCGACGCGCGCGCGCGCTTCGTCCAACTCTTCGGCGATACGCGTCTGGGTAGTGTAGGTGTCCAGGCCCCACAAGTGGCTGGCGTCGCGCAATTGTGGCCTCTCTCCCTCCTTGATCCACAAGTAGACAGGGGTGGACGATTGGCCGGTGACGATGATGCCGTCGTAGCCGGCCCGGCGCAGTTCGTGGCCGGTGAAGCCCCCCACGTTGGCCTCGCCCATGATACCGGTCAGCGGGCTGCGGGCCACGAAGGCGTGGCGGCTGCCGGAGGGCGTGCGGGTGCCGGTCAGGGGGCCGGTCATCATAATCAGCGGGTTGTCAGGGCCCAGGGGCTCCGTGCCGGCGCCGACCATGTCGTACAGGTAGCGAGCGGCCAGGCCGCTGTTGCCGATGAATTGGCGAGCATAGGTCATGTTGAGCGGCTCATCGTGCATCTCGCCGCCGGTCAGATCAACGATGAGAAGTTTGCCCAGGTAGCCGTTCATATATAGTATTGCACCTTCGCTTCCGATTGCACCTGGTCACGGAAATAACGGCTCAGGCATTGGGGGGTGTTCATATCCACCTTCTGTTCACAGTATTATCTCCTCTGAAGGCTCAATTGCGAGCTTAGTACTTGTTCAAAAACAACTTCGTATTCTTGTGGCGGTTTTACGCCTAATTTCCTTTCAAAGTGCGAAGTTATTTATGAACAAGTGCTAACTTCTACGAGTTTTCCAAATACCTCGCGACTCAAAAGTCTACATCCTTGCCCTCGAAAGCGTATTCGAACAGGCGGCGTGTGTCGCCGGTGGTGAGGTTCCGCGCGCTGGCCACGATGGTAGCATCCATCTCGGCGTTGTCTACCAGCTTGTCCAGCTTCGCCGCAAAGTCAGCCGGCGCCAGGTCGGGCATGGCCTGTCGGATGCTGAGGGGTTGGCCGACTTGCCGCTCCAGGTCGCGGATGGCCGCCACCA
>CAYTNQ010000007.1:0-62427 GCA_964439175.1 uncultured Anaerolineales bacterium
TGGCCTGGAGGGTGCCCTGGCTCACTTCCGGCTGATAGGGAGTGTAGGCGGTGGCGAACTCCCCGCGGCCGGCCAGGTAGGGGATGACACTGGGGACGAAATGGTTGTACGCGCCAGCACCAAGGAAGGTAGCGAAGCAGCCGGTCGAGCTGTTTTTCAGCGCCATCGCATACAACTCGTCCAGGATTTCCATCTCTGAGACGGCCTTGGGCAGCTTGAGTTGGGGGAAGCGATGCGATGCCGGTACATCGCGGAATAACTCTTCCAGCGACGAGACGCCAATAGTCGCCAGCATCTCGTGCCGGTCGGCCTCGGTATTGGGAATGTATGGCATTGCTAAGCTCCTGCTACTGAACCTTCATACTCCTCCGGCGAGAGCAAGTCGTCCCACTTGCTGGGATCAGACGGCTTGAACTTAATCATCCACCCCTCGCCGTAGGGATCTTTATTGATGATTTCGGGCGAGTCCTCCAGGGCGCTGTTGACTTCGATGATTTCGCCCCCCATTGGCATGTACAGGTCGGAGGCGGCTTTGACCGACTCGACCACGCCGAAGCTCTCGTCTTTGTCGAAGCTGTCGCCGACCTCCGGCAGTTCCACGTAGACCACGTCCGAGAGTTCGTCTTGGGCGTGGTCGCTGATGCCGCAGACGATCAAATCGCCTTCTTTACGCACCCATTCGTGGGTCTCAGCATAACGTGCATTGAGGTCCAGTTTCATTTTGGGTTGCCTCCTTTTCTTCTGTTTGGTTATGGCTTGTTATGACTGCGCGCTGCGTGCTGCGTATTACGTACTGCGTACTGCGTGCTGCGTGTTGCCTACTGCGTATTCCGTACTCTATAAGCTTTTACGCAATACGCAATACGCAATACGCAGTACGTAATACGCAGTTCTTCAGCGCCGGTAGGCCGGCACGTAGAACGGTCGCTTGACGATTTGGGCTTTTTTCGGCCTGTCGCGGATGAGGATCTCGATTGCGGTGCCCTGGGCCGAGATTTCACGCGGGACATAGGCCATGCCCAGATAGCGTTCCATAGTGGGAGAGAACATGCCGGTGGTGACTTCGCCCACTTCCAGATCTTCGTGAATTACCTCATATCCCTGGCGAGGAACCCCTTTGTCAATCATCTCAAAGCCGACCAACACGTAGTCGGGCTTTTCGAGCTTCTGCTTGAGCAGAGCATCGCGGCCGATGAAATCTTTGTCAAAGCTGACGGCGAAGGTAAGACGGGCCTCGACGGGGGTGATGTCGGCAGCGATCTCGTGGCCATAAAGGGGCATGCAGGGCTCAAAACGGAGGCTATCGCGGGCGGCCAGGCCGATGGGCTTCACACCCTCCGGTTCACCCTCTTGCAAGATGCCTTCCCACACTTTGAGGGCGTGCTCGGCGGGGAAGAAGAGCTCGAAGCCGTCTTCGCCTGTGTAGCCGGTGCGCCCCACCAAAACCGGCACGTCCTCAAAGATGGTGTCAGTGGTAGCGGTGAAGCGGCGAACTTCCTCTAGGTTCACGTGGGCCAGGCGATTCAGAATTGCCGGTGCTTTGGGGCCCTGAAAGGCGAGCATGTAGGTCTCGTCCGAGAGATCGCGTACCTCCACTTCGAAATCTCCGGTGCGCGCCTGGGCCCAGGCCACATCCTTCTCCCGATTGGCAGCGTTGACGACCAGGAAGAAGTAAGGACGCCCGGTTTCGTCAGACCGGTCGGGCAATTTGTACACGAAGAGGTCATCTACGATGCCGCCGTCCGCGTAGCACATCAGGGCATAGTGAGCGTCGAAGAGTTCCATCTCCCGCACGTCGTAGGTGACGAGGCAGTTGACGAAGGCCTCGGCATTGGGACCGCGCACATCCATCTGAGCCATGTGGTCAATGTCGAACAAGCCGGCCGCCTGGCGGGTGGTGCGATGCTCTTTGATGGGGCCGGTGGGATATTGCACCGGCATTTCCCAGCCGGCAAAGGGAACCATGCGCCCGCCGTGGTCCACGTGCCATTGGTACAGATTGGTCCGTTTCAAAGTCTCTGTCATAGAATCGCCTCCTCGTTGAGATGAAAAAAACGGACGCATGAGATTATGCGCCCGCGACTCTGTCCTGGACCTGAGAGATTCGCCCCGTCATCAAGAGGTGTGGTGGCGGGGGGGGTTGCCCCTTCGGTGCGGCGTCAAGCCGACTCTCCAGAGGGCCGTCGGCGGGCGATCCTTTTGCCTGAGAGTGTCACTCACGGGGTTGGCGATCCCGCGAACTTGCCCCTTCGGCGGTTCCGACGATGGAACCCTCTCTCGCCCACGTCGTCCGGCAGATATTCGATTGTGGGACAGGTCAAGTGTATCACACGCAGAGGGGTTTGTCAATCTTTTTTTGTGAAAGAGCCGCCTTTTCGAATCTATTCCGGGCTTTGGCTAAGCTTTTCGATCAAGGCCGGCAGGAGGCCAAGATGCTCCAGTTCAAAGTATCTTTTCCGATCCTCTTCCGAGAGATCTACATTTTCGTGCGCCCAGGTGATATGGTAGGGGATGTGCACTGCCTGCCCACCCAGCGCAATCACCGGCAAGATATCTGAGCGCAGTGAATTGCCGACCATGAGAAAGCGCGATGGCTCCAGGTGATACCTGGCTAAGAGGGCGGCATAGCCATCGCGCGTCTTATCGCTCACGATTTCAACATATTGGAAGTATTGCCTGAGCCCCGACCGCGCAATTTTGGCTTCCTGATCAAACAAGTCGCCTTTGGTAATCATCATCAAAGGATATGAAGCAGCCAACCGGGCGACAGTTTCCCAGGCGTGCTCCAAGAGCTGGACCTCGGCGGTCAGCATGTCCTTCGCCAGGTCAATCACCTCCTGAATTTCCCTCCCCGAGATACGGCCCTGGGTGAGTTCGATAGCGGTTTCGATCAGCGACAGCGCAAACCCCTTGATGCCATACCCGTAATACGGGAGATTACGCATCTCAGTCTGGTGCAGTTCCTGCCCGACGCGCTCGGCACTGTGATAAGGGGCGAGGAGTTGCTTGAATTCGTCCTGCGCTTCGGAATACAGGCTTTCAGAATGCCAGAGGGTATCGTCGGCGTCAAAGGCGATCAGGTCGAACATAGTCCTCGATCCTTTTCTGCAAGGTTTATCCAACTCTCGTCAATGGGTCCCTTCTCTAATATGCACGTCTCGCACTTATTATACCTGTGTCCACCAATAGAAGCCAACGTTTTTCGCCGAATGGGCCGGGCGTGCTATAATGGGAACGGGCGGCAGGTTATCAGGGATCAGGGGATCAGGAAGCAGTGCCCAAGACAGCGAGAGAGCCGTTCTTACCCTTGATTCTCCGATTCCTGGGCTCCCTGATCCCTGATAACCGAGCGACCATTATGTCCTTTTCTTTCGATCTCATTCACGAAGACGAGCGTACCGCTGGCCGCGTCGGGGTGATGCATACGCCTCACGGCGACATCCCGACGCCGGTCTTCGCCCCGGTGGGCACGCTGGCCACGGTGAAGACCATGACTCCCGCCGATCTGCATGATCTGGGGGCAACGCTCATCCTGGCCAATACCTATCACCTCTATCTGCGCCCTGGCGCCGACCTGGTGGCGCGTATGGGGGGACTGCATCGCTTTATGGGCTGGGACGGCCCTATCCTCACCGATTCAGGTGGCTTCCAGGTCTTCAGCCTGGAAGCGTTACGGCAGATCAGCGACGAGGGCGTCACTTTCCGCTCGCATATCGACGGCTCGACGCACACTTTTACGCCGGAGAGTGTCATCGCCGCCCAGGAGAAGTTGGGAGCGGACATCATGATGGCCTTCGACGAATGTCCTGACCCCACCGATTACGATTATAACGTCCAGGCACTGGAACGGACTCACGACTGGGCAGCGCGCTGCCTGGCGGCCAAAACCCGCGACGATCAGGCCCTGTTTGGTATCGTGCAAGGGGGTATCTTCGCCGACCTGCGGGCGCAGAGCGCTGAATTTCTCAAGGCGCTTGATTTCGACGGCTACGGCATCGGCGGGTTGAGCGTGGGCGAGACCAAGGCCCAAATGCACGCCATGCTGGAGGTTCTGCATCCTTTGCTGCCTCGCCACAAACCGCGTTACCTGATGGGCGTCGGCAGCCCGGAGGATCTGTTTGAGGGCGTGGCGCGCGGGGTGGATCAGTTCGACTGCGTGCTGCCGACCCGCATTGCCCGCAACGGAGCGGTGTTGACCTGCCGGGGCCGGCTCAACCTGCGCAACGCCCAATTCGCCGAAGATCCTTCTCCTATTGAGGAAGATTGTACGTGTTATACATGCCGGACCTTCAGTCGTGCCTATCTGCGTCACTTGATTATCGCCAAAGAGATCACCGGTTTGCGACTGACCACATTGCACAATCTGCACTTTATGCTAGAGACAATGTGTCGTATCCGCCAGTCCATCCTGGATGGTGCTTTTGCCGATTACAGAGCCGAGTTCCTGGCCGCGTACCAGGCGGTGGCGTGAGGCGTGGAGCGTGGAGTGTGGAGCGTGGAGCGTCAAGCGTGAAGCGTCAGGCGTCAAACGTGATGCGTCAAACTTCAAACGTGGAGCGTGATGCGTCAAACGTCAAGACGTAAAGGCGCAATTTGACGCATCACGTTTGACGTTTGACGCTAGAATGCAACTTTAACGAGGAGAGTCACTTATGCCATTATTCCACGCCCTCATCCTGGGCATCGTTCAGGGTGCCACCGAATACATCCCCGTTTCGAGCTCAGCTCACCTGGTGCTGGTGCCCTGGTTGCTGGGCTGGCCCGATTCTCCCTTTACGTTTGAGGTGCTGGTGCAATGGGGCACGCTGGTGGGCGTGTTTATCTACTTCTGGCGTGATCTGTGGGACATTGCTTGCGACATGGTTGCGGGGCTGCTGCACCGCCGGCCCTTCGAGACGGCATCGGCGCGGATGGGCTGGTACATCGTGCTGGGCACAATTCCGGCGGTGATATTCGGTTTCTTTCTGAAAGACATCTTTGAGGCAGCCTTCGGCGCGCCGGCCTTCGTGGCGGCGCTTCTGCTGGGCACGGCGGCCATCCTGGCCGTCGCCGAACGCTTTGGCCGGCGGGAACGGACTACGCGTGATTTCGGCTGGCTGGACGCACTGATTGTAGGCTTGTGGCAGGTGACCGCCCTCTTTCCGGGCATCAGCCGCAGCGGCTCGACCATCGGCGGGGCAATGCTGCGCGATTTCAACCGACCGGCGGCCGCCCGCTTCAGCTTTTTGCTGTCGGTGCCGGCACTGCTGGGCGGAGGTGTGCTGGCCATCGCCGATTTGCTGGACGCGGGCACGTTGAGGACAGACCTACCTCCACTGGCAATTGGCTTTGTGGCGGCGGCGGTCAGCGGGTACCTGTGCATTCGCTGGCTGCTGGGCTATCTTCAGCGGCGCAGCCTGACGGTCTTCGCCATTTACTGCGCCCTCTTCGGGCTTTTCAACCTGGCTGTCGCCCTGGTGCGAGGATGACGTCAGATGTCAGTAGTCAGTGATCAGTGGTCAGTAGCCAGTGATCAGTGGTCAGTAGTCAGTGATCAGTGGTCAGTAGTCAGTGATCAGTGGTCAGTAGCCAGTGATCAGTGGTCAGTAGCCAGTGATCAGATAGGAGGTGGTGGCCGTCGCCTGTTGGCTGCCAGCCGCCAGATATCGGTTATCGGCTGTTTGTTATTGGCTGTCGTCCTGGTTGCCTGCGGCGCGACAGTGGAGCCGCCGACGCCGGTCTATCTCAAGGCGGCCGGATCCACGACCATGACCCCCTTGATACAAGACCTGGCGACCGCTTTTCACGAGCGCCAGTCCTGGGTAACGATCGACATAGACAGTGGTGGGTCGTCGTTGGGAGAGGAACTGGCAGGGACAGGCCAGGTAAACCTAGGGCTTACCTCCTGGCTGCCCGAGGGAGCGCCGAAAGGCCTGCAGGCGACGGCCATCGCTCGCGACGGGATTGCTCTCGTCGTGCATACGACGAACCCCATTACAGGACTGACGCTTATCCAGGCGCACGATTTGTTTTCAGGGCATATCTTCGAATGGAAGCAGGTGGGAGGCTCTTCTTCCCCGGTGCAGGTAGTCAGTCGTGAGGATGGGGCGGGGACACGCGCTGCATTCGAGACGCTGGTGATGCAGGGGGACCGGGTAACGCCTACGGCGCTGGTGATGCCCAACAGCCAGGCAGTGGTTGACTACGTAGCCCGCGACCCCAATGCCATCGGCTATGTCTCGATGGGGTACGTCAACGGGGAGGTGCGGGCGGTGTCCGTCGAAGGGCTTGTGCCTACGCCGGAAAACGTGTCACGCGCGGAATATCACCTCACGCGAGAACTGGTGGTTCTCAGCCGGCCAGGGGCATCGCCGCAGGCGCAAGCCTTTCTTGAGTTTGTCCTTAGCCCGGCCGGGCAGGCCATCGTTGGCCGACGCTATGGGCGGGTGCGCTGAGGCGTTATTTTGAAAGTATGGGCCGGTGCTTCCGCCACGCCGCCCGGAAGCGCAAGCGTAAGATCATCTCCATTCTGCCTCCAGTCTTTCCCTCGAGGCGGGGACGGGGCAAGCGCAAGGCCAGTCCTTACAGGTAAAATTATCTCCATCCTGCTCCAAGTCCTTCCCTCAGCTACCTTTTGATTGTTAAGAGTCCATAAAAGAACAAGTTCCCACACTTCCGCCAGTTTTGCCAAAGAAATCTGCCTCAAGTGGGGGAAGTTGTTTATTTACGGACCATAATCGTCAGGTAAGCGTAGGATTGCACCCTTGACTGATCGCACAAAGCATGTTAAATTGTCTATATATATTGATAGTCTAGGTATCGGTTATCCTGGGGAAGGAGGCGTAGGAATGAGCAAACTGGATATGCGCACGGGGAGCACGGCAGTCATGATTCTGCGGTTGCTGACCGACGAACCGATGTATGGCTATCAAATGGTCAAAGAATTGCAGGCGCGTTCCGACGGCTACTTTGAGATGGAGCAGGGTACGCTCTACCCGGCGCTACATCGCCTGGAGCGAGATAGCCTGGTGCGCAGTGAGTGGCAGATCGTCGGCGACGGGCCACCCCGTAAGTATTATCACATCACTGATGCGGGACGCGCCGCACTGCTTGAAAGTGTGGAGCAGTGGACTGATTTCTCACGCAGCCTGCTGAAGCTATTGGATGGCCTGGCCTGAGCGGAGGATCCAAGCCAATGTCACCCATCGATCGCTATCTTTACGACCTGGCCCGCCATCTACCACGCCACAACCAGGCCGAGATTTTGCCCGAAGTCCGCTCGCACCTGCTTGAGCTGGCAGCCGACTGGGAGCGACGTGGATTGCCAGCCGAGCAGGCCCAGGCGCGCGCAGTAGCCCAGTTTGGCAAAGCGCGGGCGATTGGCCGCCAGTTACGCGCGGCTCACGGTTTCGTCGGCTGGGAGGACGTATTGCTGGCGGCTTTACCGGTGTTGGGCATTACCGGCCTGGGCTGGCACTTCGTGGGACAGCATTTGCCACTGTGGTGGTATCTGCTCGCTTTTGGATGGGGAGCGCTCGTCGCCTGGCGGCGTAATTGGCCCAGGTGGTGGTACGCCTGGCTCGGCTGGCTTTTCCTGGCTCTGGCCGTCGTAGGTCAGACTCGGGCTCTATTTCTCGTCGTTTTTCCGCTGGCAGTCACGCTGGTGGCCGTCGAGCGTTGGGAACCCGCCACCTTAATGGCGCTACCCTTTACGACTTACCTGGCCTTTGCCCGGTTACTGGGCCCATCGCCATTGTTAGGTACCACCGGCTGGGGACCGGGCAACGTTTACCCTGGTAATATCGTCTGGCTGGAAACTGCGTTTTCCATCCTGTGGATTGCGATTCTGGCACTGAGTATAAGAATGGCACGCCCTCACCGGCGGGGCATCTACTTGCTGGCCGGGCTGTTGGGTACCCAGGCCCTGTATGTGGCGGGTCTGCTGACCGCCTTGGGCCTGTCCAAGTTGTTGCCGCACCTGTTTGTCAGCGCCTTGACGACTAAGCTCACTTTGAGCGCCAAGTTACCCATCGCCGCGCTTGCCTTTGGGCTGACGCTCTACCCGCCGGTTGTGTTCCTCGTCGCCCGCTGGCTGCGCCAGCAGCAGTCGGGAAGGCCGGGGCTGTTCGCTAACTGAATAGACTATACAAATTTCGGAGGATCTTGATGTTTACCTGGTTCGATCGCTTGCGCCAGCGCCACCATTTCCTGGCGCGTCAAGCCTTGTATCCAGTTCTGCTATCCACGTTGCTGGCTATCGGCCTCTTTGCCGGCCGGGTTTACTTGAGCCGCACCTTGACTTATGTCTTCCTGGTATGGAACTTGTTCCTGGCCTGGATTCCTTACGTGGTCAGCTTGTGGGCGTCCGACATCCACCAGCGCCACCCCCGCCGCTGGTGGTATCTGATGATCCCTGGCCTGCTGTGGCTTATCTTCTTCCCCAATGCGCCCTACATCCTCACCGACTTTTTCCACTTGCGAACGCGCTCACCGGTTCCCATCTGGTATGATACCGGGGTGCTGTTGGTCTTTGCCTGGACGGGCTTGTTCCTGGGCATCTTCTCGTTGCGCGCGATGCAAACGCTAGTCAAGAATTTTGTCGGCTCGATAGCCAGTTGGCTGTTTGTGGCCGGCAGCCTGGGCTTGGGCGGGCTGGGTATCTACATAGGGCGATTCCTGCGCTGGAATAGTTGGGACCTGTTTTTCCACCCCCGGAGTGTATTGACCGATATGGCCATCCGATTGGCCAATCCCTGGAGCCATCCTGGGACGTTTGGAGTGACGTTGCTCTTTGCTGCCTTCCTGTTGGTCTGCTATGTGACCCTTACAACCGCCCCATCGAGCGAACATGTCTGATGGACACCTTTTTCGGATTCTATATCTCTTTGACCCAGGGTAATCATGATTTTACCTTTAATAAGGAGAATGCGATTGCCCTAAAATTGAGTTAAACAATCTGGTGATTACCCACAACTGGATAGCACCTTCTGACTGTTCGTCTTTCCACCCCAGAGGTACAGAGGGCACAGAGTTTTCTTATATTTCTCCGTGTTCTCTGTGTCTCTGCGGTGAGATGTGGGTAATCACCAAAAACAGTCTACGCGTCTATTGACAAGGTGGCCCTAATTGTAGTATACTCTATAAATAACGGTGTCTTGTTGCGCAGAAGTGCATGTGCAATAAAGTGCAAATGCGATATATTTTTGAGTGCGGGTATACTATCCGTTCGACTACAAGATGCAGTTGTAGGAAGCAATTAGTCTAAACTCAAACATATAGCGCCTGACAAGATCGTGCAACCCCAGTTCTTGTGTTTTAAATTTGTTGTGCATATGTTCTAGTGGGTCGTTTGTCACGAACATTGCCATTGTTTACGCTTGGGAAATGGCAATAAGCATGCCAAGTGACCCACTAGTATTGCAAGTCATTGCCGCCAGATGGCATCCTTTTTACTATTCCTATGTTCAAGGACGACATGGGCTTTGCCGTCTAGGAGGCAGTGACCGACGTGTCCGAGAATACTATGCGACGTGGCATAAAGTTCGCCCTTGGCAGCGAGGAGGCTGTAGTGGCTACGGACACCGGCGCTAGCGGTGGATGAACTCCACAATACTAACCTCTTTGACACGCTGCTCCCCGGCGAACAGATGCGTGCATCGAGCCTAAAGACAACGGCAGTAAGATGCGCGGCATCGAAGTGTATCTTAACCCCATTGAAAAGGTATCAGGTTGTTACCAACCTAGAGTACTCGCCTACCTTAGTTATCCCAACACGTAGCGTTTCGCTGGGGTAACCATTGTTGCTTTCTTATTTAGTGTCTATCCGAAAAACCCCGGAGTGCGGACTTATGAAGTTTAACAAAATAAACCGGTAATGCTAGTCGCTCTTCCTTGGCTAAATAGCTGCGCCAGTTACCGGATTAATTTTACAAACTTCATTAGTCCGCTTCTGAAGCAGCAGGCTGAAGCCTGCACTTCAGTTATTTGGATTAGGCACTTACTGCGACTTGACAGCAGATCACAGTAGACTAAAGTAACTTTAACATAAGGTTGCGATATGCCTCGTGCACAGAGGGACCCAATTCGTGTGTAACCTTCTCCACAGTCATCCCCTCTACAAGATGTGCTAATGCCTGTTTCACTTGTTCGATGAAGGCTTCGGACAGGCTCCTGGTTTCTTCTTGTGCATGCTGACGGTCGGTCATCATTCTCTTGCTTTGAACGATACCACCTCGACGTCAGATACTTGGCAAAAAACGATAGACGCTGGTCGCGTCAGGATGATATACATATGTAGAATTGGTTATTACATTGCTTTGAGGCTGCCTTAAGGTTACCTTAAGGTTATCTTTAGTTTTCCTTAAAGTCAACTGTATTCTTTCTAGAGTATTCTAATGTGAAAGAGTAGTGAACAATGCGCTGTCATGTCGTGCCTTACAAGGGATGATCAACTGATCTTGGGCTCCGGATAAGTCAGGCCCCCCGTCCGCACCTGCAAGGGGTGCGCGACGACCACGTTCATCGAGTACAATGCCTTATGCATCATAGGCACCGAGGCTGGGGTCAAAGGCGACCACATGTGGGTGGTGGCCTGGGGAATGTTGCGGCGGTTCGCTCGCACCCAAATCAGTGAGGGGCGTCGTTTCCCGGTAGGAATTGGAGGGGCTTGGCTAGCTTCGATCCTCACCGGATTCTCAGATGACGCCCGGTGGAAAGGGGGTGATAGGTCAAGCTTGTTTCGTATCCAGTATTCGGTAATCTGGCTCATTTTCTCAGTTGCATGCACATCAAAATTATTAAGGAGGATAATGTCATGCCACCCTATGTAGCTGAACTTGTCGGTACGATGATCCTGATCATCTTGGGCGATGGTGTCGTAGCCAACGTTTTGCTTAACAAGTCGAAAGGACAAGCAGATGGCTTGTTGCAAGGCTCGTGGATGCTCATAGCCACGGGCTGGGGTTTGGCCGTCGCCATGGCTGTGTATGCTGTGGGCTGGATTAGCGGGGCCCACATCAACCCGGCCGTGACGATCGGCCTAGCTGTTATCGGCAAATTCCCCTGGGCGCAGGTGCCTCTGTACATCATCTTCCAGTTGATCGGTGGGTTCCTGGGAGGGGTAATCGTGTGGTTGGCGTATTTGCCGCACTGGGCCGAGACGGAGGACAAGCTGCTCAAGCGGGCGTGCTTCTGCACCTTTCCGAACATCCGCAATTACCCCCTCAACACACTCACCGAAATCATCGGCACCTTCGTGCTGCTTTTGGGAGTGCTGTTCATCATCGACTCGCATAACAACTTGGCCGGCGGCTTCGCTCCGTTGCTCATCGGCTTCCTGGTGTGGAGCATCGGCATATCCCTGGGTGGTCCGACCGGCTACGCCATCAACCCGGCCCGCGACCTGGGCCCGCGCATTGCTCACTTCGTTCTGCCCATCGCTGGCAAAGGAGAGTCCGACTGGGCGTATTCCTGGGTTCCGGTGGTGGGGCCCATTATTGGGGGCATCATAGGTGCTCTTTTCTACTTAGCGCTTTGGCCTCACTAGCCTTGAGGCGATAGATACGTGAGAAGTTGGGTGATATCAGCGGGGGGAATTGCTCCGCTGATATCACCTATGTGAGGCAGTAGGCTCACATAAGGTCAGAATAGAGGAGTGAGCAAATCATGAAAAAGCTTATCAACACAACTGAAGATTTCGTGCCGGAAAGCCTGGAGGGTATGGCGGCAGCCCACCCTGACATTGTCAAAATACATCTTGACCCCAATTTCGTCTACCGCGCCGATGCCCCGGTCAAGGACAAGGTGGCCGTTATCTCCGGCGGGGGCAGCGGGCACGAGCCGATGCACGGGGGCTTTGTGGGGGTGGGGATGCTCGATGCAGCCTGTCCGGGTGCAGTCTTTACCTCGCCCACGCCCGACCAGATGCTGGAGGCTGCCAAGACGGTCCAGGGCGGAGCCGGCGTGCTCTACATCGTCAAGAACTACACCGGCGACGTGATGAACTTCGAGATGGCTGCTGAGATGGCCCGTGCCGAGGGCATCCACGTGGCCAACATTCTCATTGACGACGACGTAGCGGTGAAGGACAGTCTATACACGGCCGGCAGGCGCGGAGTTGGCACTACGGTCTTGGCCGAGAAGATTTGTGGCGCTGCTGCCGAGCAGGGCTACGCCCTCAAGCAAGTGGCGGATCTCTGCCGGCGGGTGAACCTCAACGGACGAAGCTTGGGTATGGCGCTCACCTCCTGCACGGTGCCGGCCAAGGGGACGCCCACCTTCGAACTCGGTGAGGACGAAATGGAAATCGGTATCGGCATCCATGGTGAGCCAGGTCGGGAGCGTATGAAGATTAAGACAGCCGATGAAGTCGCTGAGATGCTGGCGCTGTCCATTATAGAGGATCCAACCTATACGCGCACCGTTCGTGAGTGGGATGATGACAAAGGGGAATGGGTAGACGTCGAACTGAAGGATCCGCCCTTCAAGTCCGGCGACCGGGTACTCGCGTTTGTGAACAGCATGGGTGGCACACCACTTGCCGAGCTGTACGTCGTATACCGTAAGTTGGCCGACCTCTGTGAGAAGAAGGGGCTCCAGATCGTGCGCAACCTGATCGGGGCTTACATCACCTCGCTGGAGATGCAGGGCTGCTCCATCACGTTGCTCAAGATGGACGACGAGATGATTCGGCTGTGGGATGCACCGGTCAAGACACCGGGCTTGCATTGGGGGATGTGAATGGTAACTAAGGACCAGATCGTTCAGTGGTTGCAGACGGTGGCCGCTGTCCTGACACAGAACAAAGAGTATCTGACAGAACTGGACGCGGCCATCGGCGACGCCGACCATGGAATTAACATGGATCGCGGCTTCAAGAAGGTTATGAGCCAATTGCCCAGTGTTGTGGACAAAGACATTGGGAGCATTTTGAAGACCACTGGTATGGCACTCATTTCCAGTGTCGGCGGCGCTGGTGGACCACTGTATGGAACGTTGTTTATGCGGGCCGGCACGGCCGTCGATGGCAAGCACCAGCTCACCGACGAAGATGTAGTGGTCCTTCTACAGGCGGCGGTGGATGGGGTCGTCCAGCGTGGTAAGGCACAACTGGGCGATAAGACGATGGTGGATGTCTTGGTCCCTGCTGTGGAAGCCTTCAAGCAGGCTGTGGAGGAAGAGAGCGAAACAATCGCGGCGCTCCAACGGGCGGTGACAGCCGCTGAAGAGGGAATGAAGGACACCATCCCCATGCTCGCCAAAAAGGGGCGGGCCAGCTACCTGGGAGAGCGGAGCATTGGCCATCAGGATCCCGGCGCTACTTCCTCTTACCTCATCCTGAGGGCATTGTTTGACGTTGTCTCCCAATCTACATAGTTTTCTGGAAAGGAGCAAATTCAATGGCTAAGTGTGCAGTAGCAGTTGATCAAGGGACGACCAGCACCCGTTGTATGATCTTTGATCACAGCGGCCAGGTGGTCAGCGTCTCCCAAAAGGAGCATGAGCAGATTTACCCGAAGCCCGGTTGGGTCGAGCACAATCCTATAGAGATCTGGGAGCGGACCCGCACCGTGATCCAGGAAGCGCTTGCCAAGGCCAAGGTGCAGTCAGGTGATATCGCGGCGATCGGGGTCACCAATCAGCGGGAGACTACCGTCGTCTGGGACCGCAAAACGGGCAAGCCTTACTACAACGCTGTCGTGTGGCAAGACACTCGCACAGCCGACATCTGTGACCAGTTGGCCAAAAATGGCGGCCAGGATCGCTTCCGCTCGAAGGTCGGCCTGCCTCTGGCTACCTATTTCTCCGGTCCAAAGATCAAGTGGCTCTTGGACAACGTGGACGGTCTGCGCAAGGCTGCCGAGCAGGGCGATGCCATCTTCGGCAACATTGACGCCTGGGAGATCTGGTGGTTGACCGGCGGCCCAGACGGCGGCGCCCACGTCACTGACGTTACCAACGCCAGCCGGACGATGTTGATGGACCTGAAAACACTAGACTGGGATGATGAGATCCTAGGCACCCTGGGCATCCCGCGCCAGATGCTGCCGCGCATCGTTCCTTCCAGTGACCCGAACGTCTGGGGCACTACGCCGAAGGATGGACCCTTCGGTGACGCCATCCCCGTCTGTGGTGACTTGGGGGATCAGCAGGCTGCCCTGGTGGGTCAGACCTGCTACAGCGTGGGCGAGGCCAAGAACACTTACGGCACCGGCTGCTTCATGCTCCTCAACACCGGCACCACCCCCGTTCCGTCCAAGAGCGGCCTGCTGACAACGCTGGGCTATCGGATCGGCAGCGCACCGGCTGTCTACGCCCTGGAGGGCTCCATCGCCATCACCGGCGCGCTGGTGCAGTGGCTCCGCGACAACCTGGGCCTGATCAGCAAGTCGGCCGAGGTTGAATCCCTGGCCAAGACGGTGGAGGACAACGGCGACATCTACTTCGTGCCCGCCTTCTCCGGCCTCTTCGCTCCCTACTGGCGTTCTGATGCCCGGGGTGTCATCGTAGGCATGACCCGCTATGTCAATAAGGGCCACATTGCTCGCGCCGCACTTGAAGCCACCGCATACCAGACCCGCGAAGTTCTGGACGCGATGAAGAAAGACTCCGGTGTGGAGCTGAAGGCCCTCAAAGTGGATGGCGGCATGGTCTACAACGAGCTACTTATGCAGTTCCAGGCCGACATCCTGGGTGTGCCCGTTGTGCGACCCACTGTTGCCGAAACCACCTCCCTGGGTGCGGCCTACGCGGCTGGCCTGGCGGTGGGCTTCTGGGACAACTTGGAGGATCTGCGGGCCAATTGGCAGGTGGACAAGACCTGGGAGCCGAAAATGGAAGAGGCAACCCGGGAGCAGCTCTATAAGCAGTGGCTGAAGGCGATCCAGCGCACCTTTGACTGGGTCGAGCATAGCAGCTAGGCCCTTTCTGGTTCTGAGACCAAGGCGTGGCCGCAGGCGCCTCGATGAGGATGGCAGGGCCCGGTGTTAGCTGCCTTTGTGAGCTGTGTTCTGACACATTGGCGCTTCGGGAAGGGAAGGCCTCGCCACGAGACCTTCCCTTCTCTCACGTAGAATCCATCCGAAAACCACCCCAAAAAGCTGTCTTCTCGGAGAAACGAGTGTCTGGACCCATTACTTATCACCAGATTGGGAGTGAAACATGGCTGGTAACAGGTATGTTGCCATCATTATCGGAGCGGGCTCGACGGGGGCGGCGACTGCCCATGACCTGGCTTTACGCGGCTTCAAGGTCATCGTCGTCGAGCGTGGCGAGATTGCATCGGGCACGACTGGGCGCTGTCACTGCCTGCTCCATAGCGGTGGACGGTATTGCATGAAAGACCAGGAAGCGGGCACCGAGTGTATTGAGGAGAACATGATCCTGCGCAGGATTATGCCCGATGCCTTTGAGTTGAACGACGGGTTGTTTGTGGCCCTCACTGAGGATGACCTGGCGCATAAGGACCCATTTATCGCCGGGTGTGAGGCGTGCCACATCCCTTATGAAGAACTGACCCGGGAGCAAGCACTGGCTGTGGAGCCGAATCTAAATCCACAGGTATTGACTGCTATTCGCGTTCCTGACGGTGTCTTCGAGGCCTTGCGGCTCTGCCTGAGCTTCCTGGCCACAGCCAAGCGAAACGGTGCTGAAGTGTATCCCTACACTGAAGTCCTGGACCTGCTCAGCGATGGCCAGAGCAATATCAAAGGGGTGCACGTCCGGGACCGGACCAGCGGCCAGACTTATGAGATCGAAGGTGACATAGTCGTCAGCGCCACAGGTCCATGGGCAGGGGACATCGCGGCCATGGCCGGTGTCTCGGTGCCGGTGCAACCCACGCCAGGGGTGATGGTCTCTATGAACGCGCGAGTCTGCAACCTGGTCATCAACCGGCTCAACAAGCCCGCTGACGGCGATATCATTGTCCCCCAGCGGCAGACGTCTATCATCGGCACCACCTCGTGGCCGGTGGAGCACGCGGACTACATCCCGGTACCCGAAGATCACGTGCAACTGATGCTGGAGAAAGGGGCAGAGCTGGTGCCGGCGATTCACGAGGCTCACATGCGGGGCGTCTTCACCGTCGCGCGACCGCTCATTGCCGCCGCAGGCGTCAGCGAGCGCGAGCTCAGTCGGACCTTTGAGTGCTTCGACCACACGCGCGACGGGGTTGAGGGCTTCGTGACCATCACCGGCGGCAAGGCGACCACCGCACGGGCAATGGCCGAGAAAACAGCGGACGTGGTGTGCCGCAAATTGGGACTGGATGCACCCTGTCGGACGCGCGAGACCGTTCTGGCATCCTATCGCGAATACTACATGTAGGGGACGAGAGATGGCCTGGCAAATCCAATACCGTATCTTCCGACTGAAGCAGGATGGCAAACCATCCCACTATGATATCTTCACCGTAGACATTGAGCCCGATGAAACGGTCCTGGATGGGGTTGAACGCATCTGGGCCTTTCAAGATCGGACGTTGACGTTCCGACATGCGTGCCATCACGCCTCCTGTGGCTCATGCGGCATGCGGGTGAACGGGGTTGAGAAGCTGACCTGCGTGACCTTCATTAAGGATGTTACAACCAATGGTGGTACGCTGGTGGTGGAACCTCTGCGCAATTTCCCGATCATCAGCGACCTGGTGACGGACGTCGGTCCGATGTTCCACCGGATGCAGGATGTCGGCATGCCCATCGTCCGTAGTTCGGAACCGATGGGCAAGCTGGAGAACTTCAACCGCTACGAGAATTGCATTGAGTGCGGGCTGTGCATTTCGGCCTGCCCGGTGATGCTGACGAGCCCTAAGTATCTGGGACCGGCAGCGCTGGCCAGTGCAGAGCGACTGGTCACCGAACCGCGCAGTGCCGACGTGCCATCCATCCTACGCATGGTGGACGACGAAAATGGTTGCTGGCGCTGTCATACTGCCTTTGAGTGCAGCGAGGTCTGTCCCAGTAACGTGTACCCCGCCGAGGCGATCATGGCTCTCCGGCGGCGGCTAATCGTAGAAAGGCTCAAGCGTCTGTTTGGGCGGGGCGACCTGGCCCGCTAGAAGGAGGTTGGCGTGACAAGCAGTGTAGAACGTACCCGTCTCAAATGGGAAAATACCCCCAAGTGGTTCGATGTTCGCCGGCGCGGCCTGGGAATGTGGGCCTACGCATTGAACCGCATTACCGGCCTGGGTCTGGTGCTGTACCTGATCATCCATCTGTTTGTGCTGAGCCTGTTGGCTCAAGGGGAAGCGGGATGGGATAACTTCATCGCCCTGGCCAGTACCCCTTTCTTCTTGCTCCTGGATGTTGTCCTGCTAGCAGGGATACTGATTCACGGCTTGAATGGCTTGCGAATCGCGTTGCTTGCTCTCAGCATCGGTGTCCATCAGCACAAAGCCATCTTTTACGGGCTGATGCTCGTTTCAGCGGTTGTGCTGGCGGTGGGGGCGATCAAGATATTCGGAGGGTAAGGGTGTCATTGGTAAGAACATTTGAACGGCGCTCCTGCGTGGGGTTCGCAAAGGAGGGACGATGACTCCGACACAAGGCCGTGGATGGGTTTGGATCGTGCAGGCGCTGTCCGGCGGGACTCTCATTCTGTTGCTGGGCTTGCACATGGTCGCCAACCATTTCGTCGTCGAGGGCAGGCTGCAGACCTACGCCGATGTGGTAGTCTATCTATCCAATCCAATCATCTTCGTTCTGGAAAACCTTTTCCTGATCGTGGTCACATTGCACGCTGCCCTGGGGGTTCGGGCTGTGCTCCTGGACTTGGGGCCTACCGGGTGGACAGAGCGGATCATCAATTGGGGTCTGACTGCTTTGGGGGTGGTGGCTGTCGCCTATGGACTCTGGCTGACGCTATTGATCCAAAGGATGTGACCCCAGGGGTCGTGAGGAAAGGTGATGGTGCCAGGTACCCGAGATGGCTATCAGACCCTGACCCGCGTGCAACTCAGCAGGCGATTGCCCTGTTAAGGGATGGTATGGCGATGGCGTTGGATTGGGAGCGGTTGTGGGCTCCCTATGATGAACCTACCTACCAAGCAGCATTATCTCACGTGCGTCCTGACGACGTGATCTTGGAAATCGGGGCCGGCGACCTGCGGCTGGCGCGCCGATTGGCGGAGCAGGCCCGTCTGGTCTACGCCATTGAGATCCAGACCGGGCTGGTAGAGGTAGCCTGGAGGACAGCGCCCCCACCTGGCAATCTGACGGTCATCATTGGCGATGCCTGCCAGGTTCCCTTCCCACCAGAAGTCACTCTAGGCGTGTTGCTGATGCGTCACTGCAATCACTTCCGCTTCTACGCCGACAAGTTGGTGGCGGTCGGTGGGCAGAGGCTGATCACCAATGCCCGCTGGCGGTTGGGGGTCGAAGTGGTTGATCTGCTGGCTCCTCGCATCCCCTTTGGCGATGTGGTAATGGGTTGGTATGCCTGCTGGTGTGGTGCCACAGGCTTCGTTCCTGGCCCTGCAGAGCGACTGACGCTGGCGCTGGAGGCGACCGTCTACCAGGTGATTGACTGTCCAGCTTGTCGCACATAAACCGGAGGAGTGGCCATGCGCTTGCAAAACAAACGCGTCGGTGTTTTCGTCGAAGAAGGGTTTGAGGATCTGGAATTCTGGGTCACCGTAATGCGCCTGCAGGAGGAAGGTGCTCAGGTCACGGTGATTGGCAGTGGGCGGGCAGATCGTTTCCAGGGCAAACATTGCCTGGAAGCCAAGCCCGATGTTACAGCAGTCCAGGTCTCGGCCGACGACTTTGACGCGCTGGTCGTTCCCGGCGGGTGGGGCCCAGACAAACTGCGGCGGGTCCCGGCGGTCCTCGACCTGGTGCGTACTGTCTACCGACAGGGGAAGGTCATTGGCTGCATCTGCCACGGGGGATCGGTCCTCGTTTCCGCTGGCATCCTGAAGGGCCATCGGGCCACTGGCTCCGCTGGGATCAAGGATGATCTGATCAATGCTGGAGCCACGTGGGTGGATGAAGCCGCTTTCCGAGATGGCAACATAGTCTGGGGGCGGGTGGTGGAAGATATCCCGGCCTTCTGCCGTGAACTCGTCGTCGCCATCGCCGATTCCTGATTGCCACTGCACTATCTTCCTGGGGAGCAACAGCCTATGATTGGAATTGTGATCGTCGCCCACAGTGCCAAACTTGCCGAGGGCGTGCAGGATCTGGCCGAGCAGATGGTCCAGGGACAGGTGCCCCTGGCAGCAGCCGGAGGGATTGACGACCCTCAGAACCCTTTTGGCACCGACGCCATGCGCGTGTGTCAGGCCATCGAGTCGGTCTACAGCGACGACGGCGTGGTGGTCTTGATGGATCTGGGCAGTGCGCTCTTGAGCACCGAGATGGCACTGGAGTTTCTGCCTGAAGAGCAGCGGTCTAAGGTGCGCTTGTGCGAAGCGCCGCTGGTGGAAGGAGCCATCGCCGGGGTGGTTCAGGCTGCTGCTGGTGGTGACGTTGAGCAGGTGATGGCTGAAGCACGCGGAGCGCTGGCACCCAAAGCAGCGCAATTGGGGGTCGTACCGATCGAAGTGTCCCCCCCCACGCCGGCGGTCCCCGCGCGGCCAGCCCAGGAGACTCGACTCACCGTCCGTAATCGGCTGGGCTTACACGCCCGCCCGGCAGCCCAATTTGTCTCTACGGCAGCCCGCTTTCAATCTGAGATTACCGTACGCAACGTCACTCGAGGGACGGAGACGGCCAGCGCCAAGAGTATCAACCAGGTGGCGACGCTAGGCGTTCGCCAGGGCCACGAGATCGCCATTGCAGCCCAGGGCCCTGACTCGGATGCAGCCCTGGCCGCGTTGGAGGCGCTAGTGGAGGCTAACTTTGGCGAGGCAGAGGCTGCTCTGGAGGTGCCTACGGAGCCTCAGGTCACAGTCCCCGGGCCTGTCGAAGGGGGACTGGCGGGCATCCCGGCTTCCCCCGGAATAGCCGTCGGCCCGGCTGTCCTGTACTACCCGGCGCCTCCTGAAGTGTCGGAGCGACACGTAGACGATCCTCAGGTAGAGTGGCAGCGTTTGCAAGCGGCCGTCCAGACCGCACGACGAGAAATTCAGGCCTTGCGCCGCCGCGCCGCCGCCCAGGTGAGCGAATACGAGGTGACCATCTTCGACGCCCACGTGCTCTTCCTGGAGGACCCCGCTCTGATCGACGCGGCCCGCCAGCGCATTTTCGACGAGCAGATCAACGCCGAAGCTGCCTGGCAGTCCGTGGTGGATCAGATGGTCGCCACCTACAAGGCTCTCGACGACCCTTATTTACAGGCACGGGCCGCCGATGTGGCCGACGTCGGACAGCGGGTGCTGCGGCTGTTGACAGGCGTCGCTCCGACACCTCCCAAGCTACTTCGACCGGCCGTTCTGGTGGCCGGCGATTTGACCCCATCCGACACCGCGCAGTTGGACTCCGCTAAGGTGTTGGGCATCTGTACCGCTCTGGGGGGGGCCACCTCCCATAGTGCCATTCTGGCGCGGGCGTTGGGCATCCCGGCAGTGGTTGGTGTGGGACCGGAGGTGTTGCGGTTGCCGGACGGTGCCCTCCTGGCGCTGGATGGCCAGAAGGGGCAGGTCTGGGTGAACCCGGAAAAGGAGCGATTGACGGCTCTTCAGGCGCAGCGCGAAGCCTGGCTGGCTGCACAGCAGGCGGCGCGAACGGCCGGTCAGCAGCCAGCCATCACTCACGACGGGTGGCGGGTCGAGGTGGTGGCCAACATCCGAGGGGTTGCCGATGCCCGCGCGGCGCTGGACTACGGCGCAGAGGGAGTTGGACTGCTGCGTACCGAGTTCCTCTACCTGGACCGGATGACCGAGCCTTCCGAGGAGGAGCAACTGGCAGCTTACAAGGCCATTGCCGAGGTGCTGGGCCCACGCCCGTTGATCATCCGTACCATGGACATCGGCGGCGACAAGCCGCTCTCCTACCTGGATCTAGGGCAGGAAGCCAACCCCTTCCTGGGATGGCGGGGCATTCGTATCTCTCTGGATCGTCCAGAAATCCTCAAAACTCAGTTGCGGGCCATCTTGCGAGCCAGCCCAGGGCACCAGATCAAGGTGATGTTCCCAATGGTGGCCACGGTGGCGGAGGTGCAGGCGGTCAGGGAAATTGTCGCCGAGGCGCAGGCCGAGCTCCGCCGAGCGGATATCCGCTTCGACGAAGGGATGGAAGTGGGGATCATGATTGAAGTGCCGTCGGCTGTTGCCGTAGCCGACCAACTGGCCGTCGAGGTAGACTTTTTCAGTATTGGTACCAACGATCTGAGCCAGTACACCATGGCTGCCGACCGGACCAACGCGCGCGTGGTAGCCCTGGCCGATGCCTTCCAACCGGCGGTGTTGCGCATGATACGCCAGATTGTCCAGGCCGGGCATGCAGCCGGCATCTGGGTGGGGCTGTGCGGTGAGCTGGCCAGCGACCCGTTGGCGGCGCCCATCCTCCTAGGTCTGGGATTGGACGAGTTCAGCATGAACGCACCGGCCATCCCGGCTGTCAAGCAAGTTATTACTCAGATGACAGTGCCCGAGGCGGAGGCAATCGCTACAGCAGTGCTAAATCTGGACTCGGCCATTGCGGCACGGCGGTACGTAGAAGAGCAGCTTTCAAGGTCACGCTCTCAACACAGCTCTGAGTAGCTTGTGGGCGACCGACATCCCCCAGCGTCACCCCCGTCGCTGGGGGTACCTGGTGATCCCTGACCTGCTGTGGCTTATCTTCTTCCCCGATGCGCCCTACATCCTCACCGACTTTTTCCACTTGCGAACGCGCGCACCGGTTCCGATATGGTATGACACCGGGATGCTCCTGGTCTTTGCCTGGACGGGCTTGTTCCTGGGCATCTTCTCGTTGCGCACCATGCAAACGCTGGTCAAGAATTTTGTCGGCTCGATAGCCAGTTGGCTGTTTGTGGCCGGCAGCCTGGGCTTGGGCGGGCTGGGTATCTACATAGGGCGATTCCTGCGCTGGAATAGTTGGGACCTGTTTTTCCACCCCCGGAGTGTATTGACCGATATGGCCATCCGATTGGCCAATCCCTGGAGCCATCCCGGGACGTTTGGAGTGACGTTGTTGTTTGCTGCCTTCCTGTTGGTGTGCTACCTGGCTTTCACCGCCATCCCGGCGCGCGAGCAATGCTGACGGGCACGCTTGAGGTGAAGGACATAGAATCTTCTTACCAAAAGGAGATGACGCATCCATTCATTTATGGTATAATTAGATGAATGTGAGCAACCTTTCCCCAGAAAACAAAGGAGATGCTATGTCGCTGGTCATCGCCATTGCCAATCAAAAGGGGGGCGTTGGGAAGACGACGACGACGATTAATTTAGGGGCTGCCCTGGCAGAATTGGGACGCCGTACGCTCCTGGTGGATATGGATCCGCAATCCGCTTTATCAGGTGCGATGGGATTAGATTCCCACAATTTGCAGCAGACTATCTATAATGTTATCATTGACTCCAGGGTGCCGATTCAAAATGTCATTCACTCTGTACGTCCTAATTTAAACGTCGTACCCTCGAACATAGATCTGGCGGCGGCCGAAGTCGAACTGATCTCGGCCATTGGCCGGGAATATATCCTCAAAGAAGCTTTGGCCCCGGTAATCGATGAGTACGATTACATCCTCATCGACGCGCCTCCCAGCTTGGGATTGCTGACGGTCAACGCCCTTACCGCTGCCGACCAGGTGATCATTCCCCTGCAATGTGAGTACCTGGCGTTGCGCGGTATGCGCTTTCTCCTCGAAACGATTGAAAAGGTAAAAACCAAACTCAATCCACACCTGGAAATACGCGGGATCTTGGGCACTATGTACAACGTGCGTACACTGCACGCTCAAGAAGTAATGGATGAAATACGTTCCTTATTTGGGAATAAGGTTTTTGACATAGTCATTAAGTCGAGCATCCGGTTTGCCGAAGCACCGCTCGCCCACCAACCCATCCTTGAATATGACCCAAGGCATGATGGTGCTGTGGCCTATAGACAACTTGCGGAGGTAATCGTCAATGGCGAGAAAACGAGCTAGCCTCAAAAACAAAGGTGAGGAGATTTTGGGAGTCAAGCGAGGTGGTGAGGGGGCTGATATTCTGTTTGGCGCTGGCACCGATGCGGAAGCGGCAGCGAAGCCTGAGGGTGATAAAGCTGCGGCGGCAGATGCCTCGTCCCGCGCGGGCGAGGCTGCGCCGGCTGTGGCTGAACATCCCCCGGCTGAGGAGGGACTGCCCCAAGGAGAAGCGGACCTGGATCAAGAATCCGACCTGGACAGCTTACTGAGCGCTGAGGCCAAGGCTGCTGCAGGGGAGGCGGCTTTACCTGATCTGGCCACTACGCCCGCCGCGCCGGCCCCCCCGATTTCGAAACCTGCCGCGCCTCCTCCACCTCCGCCGGCTGTAGAGCGGCCCCTCCCTACTCCGCCACCCTCCCTACCGCCTGCCTATCTCCAGGGAGGATCTGTGAGCACTCCCCCGCCAGTTATAGAACGACCGGCACCGGCGCCGCCTCCCCAGAGTTCTACCCATCCTCCGGGGGGACCTGCGGGAATGCCGTCGCCAGTTGCAGCGCCAGCGCCCCCCCCACCTCCAACGCTGGCGGTGGCGCCGCCCAGCACTGCCACGGGTGCTCCTGACCTTTCGGTGCAACGTCCACCTCGTTACATCCGGATGGTGGGCGAAGGTTTTGATCTGTCGGCCGAAGAACCTTCGGCCGATGCGGCCGCCGCTGCACAGGTGGGCGCACCCGAGGGCATCCAGTTGACCCCAGAGGAACGGGACAAGCTTTTACGCCGCCGTTCCGTGCAGGAAAGGCTGGCCGAACTGGACAAGACCATTGACGGTCAATACAAGCGGATACTCCAGGAGAATATCAGTACCAATAAGTCGATCACTGACTGGTGTCAAAATATGCTGGCCGAGGCGCGCGAAATTGTGTTAAATCGAGAAGTGGGCAAGCTGGCCCGGGCCGAATGGGACGTGGAGCAGGTGCGTGCCCGCGTTGACCGGGCAGTCGAAAGCCGGAAGCAGGCTAATCGCTTTTCCTGGCCGATCACTATTTGGGGTGTGGCCTGGTTTGGGATCTTTGTCTACCTGATCTTCAATCCAATCCTTATTTTGCAGCTTCTTGGCATCGGAGGGAGTAGTGACTCGCTTCTAGTCCCGCAGATTTTCCTGCGATCCCTCTTCTTTGGCGGTATTGGCGGCGTGGCGGCTGTGTTCTATCACCTCTTCAAGTACGTACGGGAGCGCAGCTTTGACAGCCAATATGTCCTTTCCTACGTGGGCAAGCCATTTATGGGGATGATCCTGGGTAGTATGATCTACCTCACGATTTTCGTGTTGATGAGGGTTGTGGGCCTCGCTCCGGCAGGTCTGCAAGGAAGCGAGGTCAATCCGACGACGGAAGTGATGTACACAGCGCTGCTGTTTTTTGTCGCTATGGCAGCCGGCTTTAAGGAGAATCTGGCCTTTGATTTGCTTAACCGGGTGATCAAGGCCGTGCTGGGCAGCGAAGAAGAAGAAGAAGTTCCTGCACCATCAGCTCCTCCTCCGGCTACGACGCCCACCAGTTCGTAATCTGTCATATTGATCTGGCGACATGGGGCAGTGCCTTCCCCGTAGGGGACCTATGGGGGTGCCTGCCCCTGTTGGCTTTTTAGCGCCTATGAACCTTCGCGATTTGATCAAGCAAGCTCACACTGCTGGCCACCTGGTCGAAATAGACGCCCCCACCGACCCAAATCTGGAGATGGCCCGCGTTATCTATCGCTATGACGGACGGCCAGTCTTGTTTGCCAACGTAACTGATTACCCTGGCTGGCGCGTGCTGGCCGGCGTAGCCTCGGCCCGCGAGTACTTCGCGCTGGCCCTGAACGTGCCCGTGTCGGGACTGATCCACAGGCTGGCCACCGCGCTGGAGCACCCCGTCACACCGCCGATTGTCAACGATGCTCCATGCCAGGAGGTCGTGGAGCCGGACGTAGACTTGACCCGTCTGCCCATCTTGCGTCATTTCTCCTTCGATGGCGGCCCTTACGTGACGGCTGGCATTCTGGTGGTCAATGACCCGGACTGCGGCCGCAATGTCAGTTTTCACCGGCTGCTACGGCTGGACGGGCGGCGCTTCGCAGCGCGCATTGTCGAGAAGCGGGGCACTGACACCGCGCTGCGCAAATCGACGGGAGATTTGCCGGTTGCTATATGCATCGGCAATTCGCTCCCGATTCTGCTGGCCGCCTCCATGTCGCCGCCGATGGGGGTGGACGAGCTGGCGATTGCCAACGCCCTGACTCCTATGCCGGTCGTGCCGTGCAAAACAGTCCCGCTTCACGTCCCCGCCGGCTGCGAATTGGTGTTGGAGGGACGACTGACCCACACCATCGCCCCCGAGGGTCCCTTTGTAGACCTGACCGAGACCATGGACTTCATACGACCAGGGCCGGTGGTTGAGATTGATTGCATCACCCACCGCCACGATCCCATTTACCAGGCGCTTCTGCCGGGCAAGCTGGAGCATAAATTGTTGATGGGTATGCCCAAAGAGCCTACAATTTTCGCTGCCGTGAACCAGGTCTGTCATTGCACCAACGTGGCCATCACGCCGGGTGGTGCAAGTTGGCTGCACGCAGTGGTGCAAATCGAGAAGCGCGGCCCCGATGATGGGCGCGCTGCCATCGAGGCTGCCTTCCGGGGGCACGGTTCCTTGAAACACGTGGTCGTCGTAGACACCGACGTGAATCCCTACGACCCGACCGAGGTAGAGTGGGCCATCGCTACCCGCTTCCAGGCCAATCGGGACCTGGTGCTGCTATCCGATCGGCCCGGCAGTAGCCTGGACCCTTCGGGCCTCCACGAGCCGGGGAAGAAAGCACGCACTGCGAAAATGGGCCTGGATGCGACCATTCCATGGGGCGCAGAGCGGGCAGCCTTTGAGAAGGTGCGATACCAGTGAGACTGACTGACGAAGAACAGGCAATGCTGGACGGCGATTTGGGCCCCGGCGTGCAGAAAGCGATGGAGATCCTGACCGCGCTGGGGACAATTTACGGCGCGGATGATCTGGTGCCGGTCACCAGCGTGCAGGTCGCCGGGGTCAGCTACAAAAATCTGGGCGATGCCGGGTTGGAGTTCCTGGCCGACTGGGCGGCACAAGGGGCTCGTGTGCGTGTGCCGACCACGCTTAACCCGGCCGGGTTAGATCTGGACGACTGGCGAGAATTGGGCTTCGGCGCCGACTTCGCCGATAAGCAAGCTCGCGTCATTCAGGCCTTTGCTGCGATGGGGATACGCACCACCTGCACCTGCACTCCTTATTTTGTGGGCAACGTGCCGGGGCAAGGAGATCACATCGCATGGGCCGAATCGAGCGCGGTCAGCTTTGCCAACAGTGTATTGGGCGCGCGCACTAACCGGGAGGGGGGGCCCAGCGCGTTGGCGGCGGCGATCACCGGCCGCACGGCTCGTTACGGCCTGCACCTTTCGGAGAATCGCCGCGCCCGGTTGGTGGTGGAGGTGCACTGTCCCGTCCAGTCTTTGGCTGACTTCGGTGCATTGGGGGCTATAGTGGGCCGGACAGCGCGGAACCGGGTACCCTATCTAAAGTTTGGAGTTGCGAGTTCTGAATTGCGAGTTGCAAGTTCCGAGTTTCGTCCGATGTACTCTGGGGCTTCAAACGCGAACCTCCAAACTCCAAACTTGCAACTCGCAACTCAGGTAGATCTGCTCAAAGCTTTAGGGGCTGCAATGGCCGCCAGTGGGGCGGTGGCGCTCTACTATATCGAGGGCGTCACTCCGGAGGCAGACGAACGGGGTATCATCGCCCCGGATGCAGAGACCTTCGTCGTCGAGAACCTGGCCGAGGGCTACGCCGTGCTGGATAACCGAAGTGCGCCAGGCAGCGGTGACGGCGACGAGATTGACCTGGTGTGGATCGGCTGCCCCCATGCTTCCCTGGCCGAACTGGCGCGGGTGATCGAGTTGCTGGCCGGTCGGCGGGTCCGATCGGCACTGTGGGTGACGATGGCGCGTGAGGTGCGAGCCGAGGCGCAGAAGGTGGGCCTGCTGCAGGCGCTGGAGGCATTGGGTGGCCGGGTGGTGGCCGACACCTGTCTGGTCGTTGCACCAGTCCAAGAACTTGGTTTCCGGCACATGGCAACACCTTCCGGCAAGGGAGCTTATTATGCGCCGAGTCACTCCGGGCTGGCGGTACGCTATGGGACGCTGGAGGCATGTATCGAAGCCGCAGTGAGTGGAGAATGGGGGCGGAAGATTAGAGATTAGGGATTGGTGATTAGAGATGGATGATCAGGGATCAGTCAGCCCCGATCCTTGATCTCCCATCTCTAGTCTCCAATTCTTATCTAATACGTAAGGAGGAGTCGATATGGAATATCGCTCGTTGGGTCGCACCGGCGTCAAAGTTTCCCCCCTTTGCCTGGGGACGATGAACTTTGGCGAACCGACACCGGAGGACGAGTCGATTCGCATCATCCACGCCGCTCTCGACGGCGGTATCAACTTCATTGACACCGCTAATATGTATAACACTGGCGAGAGCGAGCGCATAATAGGTAAGGCGCTCAAGCAAGATAACCGGCGAGATCAGGTGGTCTTGGCTACCAAATGCTACTTCCCGATGGATGACGGACCCAACAATCGGGGAATCAGCCGTTATCACATAATCAAGGCTTGCGAAGATTCGCTGCGGCGACTGGGTACAGATCACATTGACCTGTACCAGATACACCGGGCCGATTTCGAGGTGCCTATAGACGAAACGCTCTCGGCGCTGAATGATCTGGTGCGCCAGGGGAAGGTACGTTACATCGGCTGCTCCACCTATCCGGCCTGGAAGGTGATGGAGGCGCTGATGGTCAGCGAGCAGAAGGGATATGCTCGCTTCGTCACCGAACAGCCGCCTTACAACCTCCTTGACCGGCGGATCGAAAACGAACTGGTGCCACTGGCACTGGATTATGACCTGGGATTGCTTCCCTGGTCGCCGTTGGCGATGGGGATGCTGGCCGGGCGCTATCCGCTGGACGGCAGCTTTCCTGAAGGATCGCGCGCAGCGCGCCTGGGAAGCTTTTATGCCGAGCGTCTCAATCGGCGTGGAGTGAAGATCGGGGCCAGGCTCGTCGAGATGGCTGCCGAGCGAGGGCTCAACGCCGCGCAATTGGCGATGCTGTGGGTCAAAGATCAGCCTGGCGTCACAGCCCCTATCATTGGCCCGCGTACCATGAACCACCTGGCACAGATGCTCCCGCTGCTGGAGATGACCCTATCCGACGAAGACCGGCCGTTGTTCGATGAACTCAACCCACCTGGCAGCGCTGTTAGCGACTTTCACAACAGCAGCGGCTGGATGAAGATGAAACTGCCGGACTAGTGCCCCCTCAAAGTGATCTTGATAGGCCTGATCCAGCCGCCATGGGCGTGGCCTTGGTATATCGCAATCTCTGTGATGGGGTACTGGCTTGATGAAAATACTGATAGGTCGGGTTATCAAAGCCGGACAGGCGAAGGGATTGGCTCTGGTTTCGCCCGAACCCATCGGCTTCTTTGGGATGGTTGATGCTGAGAGTGGGATCGTCGTCGAGAGAGGACACCCGTTGGAAGGAAAGTCGATCGCCGGGCGGGTGCTGGTCTTTCCCAATGGCAAGGGAAGCACGGTGGGCAGCTATAGCCTTTACCGGCTGGCGAAGGCCGGCCTGGCGCCGGCTGCCATCATCAACACTGAAAGCGAACCCATTATAGCTGTGGGGGCCATCATCAGTGACATCCCTATGGTGGACCAGGTGGACATCGAGCAGATTCACACCGACGACCCGGTATCGGTTGACGGCGGGCGGGTGACGGTAGGTAGTTGAAGGCTGAATGACTATGTGGTAAAATGCCCTGATTTCAACAGCCGAATTGCCTTGCTGAAAACTTTGCAAAAGATCATACAAGAGAATCTATGCTCAATCAGTATCCTCGTCGTGATGTTGCCTACATTGCCACGGCCAGCGGCGTTACTGTGGTAGACCGCCGCCAGCCGCGCGTGGTTGACCTGGACTCACTGGGTGCACTCATCTGGCTGGGCATTGACGGCTTACATACCCTGGCAGAAATCGCCGACCACATCGCCGAACGATACAACCGACCAGTGGATGGCACACGGGCTATGGTTGAACAAAAGTGTCGTGAGTTAGTTGAAGAGGGCTTTGTGATCATGGACAATACGCCCGCACCTTTACCCTATCACGTTTCCATGCCACGTGATCAGCAAGATCGAGATGAGATGACACGTAGCATGCGAGAAGCAGGGTGGATCAAGTGAAAGCGAGGCAAATGAGGTAAATCAAAACGGCACTGAGAAAATACAGCGCCGTTACAGTTGAGGAGATTTTTGCCGGTTTAAAAAGTGATTGATTGTCTCGATCAGCCTGGACAAGTCTACCGGCTTGGTGAAGTGCTCGTCGGCTCCGGCATCGAGGGCACGTTCCTTGTGCTTGGCGCTGGCCCAGGCCGAAATGGCGATAATGGGGATGTCGGCTGTTTCCGGGTCACTGCGCAGAAGTTTGATGGCTTCGAAGCCATCCATACGGGGCATGCGGAGATCCATCAAGATGAGATCGGGACTCCACGAGCGGGCTTGCTCTACCCCATCAATTCCGTCACAGGCTACGGCGACTTCGTAGCCGCTCAGCTCGAGCATTTGGGCCATAATGTCACGTTGAGCTGGATGGTCTTCAACGTATAAGATTTTAAACACCGCCGTCGGCTCCGCGATTATTATGAGTTTTTCGACTTCGTATGGAAGCCAGAGAAGAAGAAGCCATCAATGCCCGCCACTATCTTCCTTGGCTACTAAATCAGCCAGGGTAGTGTTTCTTAAGACCGATATCATCTCTGCCTGAGCCGCGTCGAGGGCATCATAGATCTCACATAACTCAGTGCGCTCGCAACCCTCACGCACATCGAGGCAGGGTGCAATAGCTATGGGTCCTTCCACCGCTTCAATAATTTGGAGCAGATTGATCTCTTGCGGATCATGAACCAGGGAAAAACCGCCCTTCGCGCCTCGATGAGATATCAACAACCTATTGCGAGCCAAGTCCTGAAAAATCTTGGCCAGGTAGCTTTCGGGCATATTGTCGGCAGCCGCGACCTGGCTCACCAGGCATATTTGTCCACGCGGTTGGCGGGCCATATAAAGCATGCCCCGTAAGCCATAGTCGCTCCCTCGCGTTAGGCGCATAACGTCTGCCTCCACAATCGGACCGCATAGCTTCCCTTGAGTTGAAAAATGGGAGCATTTAGGAACATCGATTAAATAACTTGAACATTTTGTCCTATTTATAAGCCGACCTTTGGCTAGAAATGCGGAAGTTATTTAAATCTCGTTCCTTAGAGTGTCTGGGTAGATTACGCTGCTATTATAGCATGGAGGAAAATCTCCGTCAATCACATGTTGTCTATACCTGGGGGGGGAATTCGTACTATGAGTCGACCCAGGCCCGGTATTGCATGGACCGTCTGGATGGGACAGGGGAGATATCGGTGTGGACAGGTGGCGGAAGATCAGGAGGTGACACTTCGCCAGAGAAATTGGGCAAATCCATCGAGTTGCGATATAATTCACATCCGAAGGAAGCAACCGGCAGCATAGCATCGCCACACTATTCAGCAACCCCCAAACATTATGCCCCAATAAACGAGGTGAAATTCTCATGTTCAAGCTAAGTGATAACAGTCAACGTATCCAGGAATCTGCTACATTGGCCATCTCCGCTCAGGCCAAGGCGATGAAGAAAGCTGGGGAGGATGTGATCGCTCTGGCCGCCGGCGAGCCAGACTTCGATACCCCAGCTCACATCGTAGCGGCAGCTAAACAGGCCCTGGACGCTGGGTTCACCCGTTACACGCCAGCGTCTGGCATGCCCGAACTGCGAGCGGCCTGGGCCGAGCAGGTGGGTCGCAAGCGGCGCGTTACCTATCAACCTGATCAGTTGATGGTCACCGCTGGGGGCAAGCAAGCTATCTTCAATGTCGTGTACGCCCTGGCAGATCCTGGCGACGAGGTCATCATCCCCGCCCCTTATTGGGTCAGCTATCCTGAGCAGGTGCGAGCTGTGGATGCTGTCCCCATCATCCTGGAGACCGGCTCCGAAGAAGATTTCAAGGTCAGCCCGCAGGCGTTGCGAGAGGCCATCACCGACCGCACTCGACTGCTCATCCTCAACTCCCCATCGAACCCGACCGGTTCGGTGTACACTCGAGAGGAGCTATCTGCGCTGGCCGAGGTGCTGGTGGAGAAACAGGTGCCTGTCCTCTCGGACGAAGTGTACGATGAGTTGGTATATGGCAAGGAGTTTACCAGCATCGCCTCGCTGGGAGAAGAGATTTACAGGCTGACGATTGTCTCTGGCGCTGTCTCTAAGACTTATGCCATGACCGGCTGGCGTATTGGCTATGCGGCCGGCCCTGCAGAGGTCATCGCTGCGGCCGGTCGGCTGCAAAGCCATTCCACCAGTGGCCCTAATTCTGTGGCACAAAAGGCCGCCCTGGTTGCCATCACCGGAGATCAGAGCACGGTTGGGATGATGCGTCAGGAATTCGACCGGCGGCGCCAAAGCATACTCGAGCAGTTGCGAGCAATGCCTGATATCACCTGCCCAGAGCCTGATGGTGCGTTCTACGCCTTTCCACGCGTTTCGGCCTACTACGATCGGCGCTATAATGACCAGGTAGTGGATGGGTCTATGGCCTTCTCTCGGCTATTGCTGCAGCACGAAAAGGTAGCCACCGTTCCCGGTCTCGCTTTCGGCGACGACGACCACGTGCGGCTCTCGTATTCCACCAGTATGGCGCAAATCGAAGAGGCGATGAATCGCCTGGAGCGATTCTTGAGCCACCTTGCCTGAGGGGCAAGTGTCCAACTTACAGGGTAATGAACAGTCAAGCTGATTTGCTCATTCAAAATGGAACTCTGGTCACGGCCAGCGACACTTTTCAGGCCGACATCGCTATTGCTGGCGACAAAATCCTTGCCGTAGGGCGTGGACTCTCCCAACAAGGAATTCTGGACGGTGCCGAAACTCTGGATGCCAGCGGTCTGCTGGTCATCCCGGGCGGGATTGATCCCCACGTCCACCTGCAATATCCGCAAGGCCCAAATCGCGTCGTCTCCAGTGACGATTGGTTCACCGGCACCGTCGCCTCGGCATGGGGTGGTACCACGACCC
The DNA here is from genome assembly GCA_964439175.1 of uncultured Anaerolineales bacterium. Lineage (GTDB taxonomy): Bacteria > Chloroflexota > Anaerolineae > 4572-78 > NAK82 > CAYTNQ01. Next base: position 32,209 of record CAYTNQ010000007.1, read on the forward strand.
TGGTTGATTTTGTGGAAGCCGGCCCCGACGAGACCTGGATGGAGGCCTTTGAAAGCCGGTTGGCCCAAGCTAACCGGCAGGCAGTGATTGACTACGGATTCCATATGAGTTTCAACCGCGCCGACGAACGCAGCCTGGCCGAGGTGAGTTCCGTCATCGCTGCCGGAATGCCCAGCTTTAAGATCTATATGGCTTACGATAACATCCGCCTGACGGACCCCGAGATGTTACAGGCGCTGGAAGCGCTCAAGGAGCAAGGTGGACTACCCATTGTCCACGCTGAGAATCACGACGTCATCATGCGCCAGGTAGCACGTCACCGGGCTGCCGGGCACCAGGAGCCGCGTTGGCATCCCTACACCCGCCCGGCGGCTGGCGAGGCCGAAGCTACCCAACGTGCCCTGTCGCTGGCTGAGATCGTGGATCTGCCGATACACATCGTCCACGTGAGCGCGGCCCGAGGTCTGGAAATCATCCGTCGTTTCCGCGAGCGGGGGCGACCTGTCACCGGCGAGGTTTGCACCCAGCACATGCTCCTCACGGAGACGCTGTACGAGGAGCCTGGTTTCGCGCCGGCCAAGTACGTGATGGCACCTCCCCTCCGGACCGCCGCCGACGCTCAGGCGATGTGGGAGGGACTGGAAGATGGGAGCCTGGACTTCGTCGTCACCGATCACTGCCCCTTTACCCTGGCCCAAAAACGAGGCGAGCGGCGCACCCCCGAGTTCCGGCGGCTACCTGAAACGACCCTCACTGCCCCCATTGGGGTCCCCTGGTCCGACGGGCTTCCTCCCTTCAACCAGATCCCAGGCGGCGCACCTGGGGTGGAAACGCGCGTGCCACTGGTCTATCATTTCGGCGTGAACCAGGGACGGTTGTCGCTCAACCAGTTCGTGACCGTCACCAGCACAGCGGCTGCCAGACTCTATGGCCTCTATCCCCAGAAGGGTACCATTGTCCCCGGGGCCGATGCGGACCTCGTCCTCTTCGACCCCAAGCTTGAAGTTACCATCAGTGCCGAGACTCTGCATCAGAACTGCGACTATACCCCTTACGAGGGCATGCAGGTGAAGGGTTGGCCGCGTACTGTACTCAGCCGGGGGCAAGTGATCGTGCGCGACGGTGTGTTTGTAGGAGTTGAGGGGCGAGGCCAATATTTGAGGCGAAGGTTGATATAGAGAAAGTTAGAGGAGGCATTTAGGTGAAATACCGACGCCTGGGTAAAACAGGTCTCAGGGTATCTGCGGTTGGTGTCGGCACCTGGCAGTTCGGCGGTGAATGGGGGAAGCGCTTTACGCAAGGGGAAGTTGACAGGCTGCTGGGGCGTGCAGAGGAGCTGGGAATCAACCTGATCGATAGCGCCGAGTGCTATGGAGACCACCTTTCTGAATCGCTGATAGGCCAGGCTATCGAGAATAAACGGGAGCGCTGGATCATCGCTACCAAGTTTGGCCATAAGTTTCACAGCAATTTCGAGCGAACCGATCACTGGTCGCCCCAAGAGGTCGTGCAACAGCTTGAGGCATCGCTCAAAGCACTTCGTACTGATTACGTAGATTTATATCAGTTTCACTCCGGCGACGACGCAGCTTTTGATCAAGAAGAGCTTTGGGAAACGCTTAACGAGCAGGTAAGGAGGGGCAAGGTCCGCTACCTGGGCATCTCGATCAGTAGCAGGGAGGAAAACCTACACCAGGCGGAGCGAGCGACCCAGGTAGGCGCCAGCGTCATTCAGTTGGTCTATAATCGATTGGACAGGAGACCCGAGCGGCGTGTGCTGCCAGCGTGTCGTGATCAGGATTTGGGTGTGCTGGCGCGGGTGCCGCTGGCCAGCGGGCTTTTGAGTGGCAAGTATAAGCCTGGCGCTAAGTTCACCAACAAGGACGACGTGCGCTCTCTCCAGAGTCAGGAGGAAGTGCAAAAGAATCTCAAATTGGTGCGGGAGATTCAGAACGCAGAAGTACCCCAAGGTGTCGAGATGGCCCCCTGGGCGCTTGCCTGGTGTTTGCAGCATCCGGCGGTCACTTGTGTCATCCCAGGTTGTAAGACTGTAGAACAAGTCGAATCGAACGTCAGTGCCGCCGATTTAGATATGGTTCGCGATGATCATCCGCAAGCCCTGGCCTGAGGCTAGAGACCTATGACGACCCTTTTCCTTAGAAACGCCGATGTTCTGGTAACCATGGACAGCAACCGCCGCGAGATCAGAGACGGCGCCCTCCTGGTAGAAGAGAACGTCATTCAAGTGGTTGGCACCACGGACGGGATACTATCCGCTTATCCGTTTCTATCGGATGCATCCGCTGCCAATACCCAGATCATCAATGCCAGGGGGAGCGTCGTCTTACCCGGCCTGGTCAACTGTCACCATCACCTGTATCAGACCCTGACTCGGACCGTTGGCACCGGCGGGGGTATGGTTCTCTTCGACTGGCTCAAGACCCTCTACCCCATCTGGGCCGAGATGGATGGGGAAGCGGTGTACGTCAGCGCTAAGATTGGGCTCAGCGAACTGGCATTGAGTGGTGCCACCACTGTCGCCGACCATTTGTACCTCTTTCCCAACGGGGCTACTTTAGACGACGAGATCCGCGCTGCGCAGGAGGTGGGAGTCCGCTTTCACCCCACTCGAGGCAGTATGAGCCTGGGCGAAAGCCAGGGGGGCCTGCCGCCTGACCGTGTCTGTGACAGTGAGGAACACATCCTCCAAGATAGCCAGCGTGTCATTGAGCACTTCCACGATCCAGAGCCCTATTCCATGCTGCGCATTGGGTTGGCTCCTTGTTCTCCCTTTAGCGTCACCACCGACTTGATGCGCGAGAGCGCAGCGCTGGCCCGCCAGTATCCGCTGGTCAACTTGCATACCCACTTGGCCGAAACCAAAGATGAGGATCGCTTCTGCCTGGAGATGTTCGGCATGCGTCCTGTAGAATACGCCGAATCGGTCGGCTGGTTGGGCAACGACGTATGGTTCGCCCACATGGTCCACCCCACCCAGGGGGAGGTTAAGCAATTGGCCCACACCCACACCGGCATCTGCCACTGCCCCAGCAGCAATATGATTCTCGCCTCTGGAATTGCGCCTATTCGAGAAATGTTGGATAATGATGTGAGGGTGGCTCTGGGAGTGGATGGCTCTGCCAGCAACGACGGCAATCATATGCTGGGTGAAGCACGCCAGGCGATGCTGCTGCAGCGAGTGGGCTGGCCCGGCTTTGAATCGCGGGCCGATCGTCTCTCGGCGCGTGAAGCGCTGGAGTTGGCCACCCTGGGCGGCGCCCGGGTGCTGCGCCGCGATGACATCGGAAGCCTGGAGCCAGGCAAAGCCGCCGACTTCGTTGCTTTCCGCATAGATGACCTGGCCCACGCTGGCGGGTTGAGCGACCCGGTGGCGGCGCTGGTCACCTGTGCGCCGGTTCACGTCTGGCTGTCGGTCATCAACGGTCAGCTCACCGTGAAGGACGGCGAACTACGGGGGGTGGAATTAGGACCACTGATCGAACGGCACAATCAAATCAGTCGGGGCATGCTGGAGCGGGCAGGCATGAGGTGACATTGCCTACCCCTTGAAATGGAGGCGAAGGGGCAGTTACCGACGGGAGAAAAGGATAGGATAGATGGAACTGGCTAATCTGATCAAAGTAGCGCGCGGTGACGAGCCAGCCGACCTGTTACTTAAGAACGCCAGAGTCGTCAACGTCTTCACCGGTGACATCGAGGAAACCAACATCGCCATCGTACATTCGCGTATCGCGGGCTTAGGCGATTACCAGGCACGCGAAGTGGTGGATCTAGGTGGACGCTACGTCTGCCCTGGCTTCATCGATGCCCACGTGCACATTGAAAGCGCGATGGTCCCTCCTAATGAATACGCCCGGGCTGTGGTGCCGCGCGGCACGACCACCGTCATTACCGATCCGCACGAAATCGCCAACGTATTGGGGTTGGAAGGCATTCGTTATATGCTGGATATGGCCAAATACAATCCCCTGAGTGTGTACGTGATGGCGCCTTCCTGTGTCCCCTCGACCGATATGGAAACAACCGGAGCTGCGCTGTATTGGTACGACTTGCAAACCCTCCAGCACGAACCTTACGTCTTAGGCCTGGGCGAGATGATGAACTTCCCGGGCGTCGTGAAGGGTGTGCCCGAGGTGCTCGACAAGTTACGTGCCTTTCAGGGTCGGGTGAAGGATGGCCACGCGCCCGGTCTGCATGGCAAAGCACTGATGGCCTACGCCACCGCCAACATCGGCTCTGACCACGAGTGCACTACAGTGGAAGAAGCGCATCAGAAATTGGGATTGGGCATGTTTATCTTTCTGCGCGAGGCAACCAACGCTCACAACCTACGTGACCTGCTGCCTGTCGTCACCCGTCACACCAGCCGTCGCCTCTGCTTCTGCACCGACGATCGCCTGCCAGCCGACTTGCTGGACCAAGGCCATATCGACCACATGGTGCGTGTGGCTATCGCTGAAGGGATAGATCCTGTCACCGCCATTCGGATGGCCACCCTCAACCCCAGCGAATACTTTCATTTGCACGACCAGGGGGCCATCGCCCCTGCCCGGCGGGCGGATATGGTCGTTTTCTCAGATCTGCACGCCCCGCGCGCCGAGTTAGTCTTCCGCGGCGGCAAGCTGGCAGCCAGAGATGGCGAGGTCATCCCCTGGGAGCGTCCTAAGCGCCCGACGGTGCTACGCAGTTCGATGAACGTGGATTGGAGCCAGGTGAATCTTAGCATCGCAGCCAGCAGTAGCAGGGTTCGCGTCATTGGCATCATCCCCGACCAGCTCATCACCGAGCACCTGGTGGAAGAGATGCCTACGCGGGAGGGGGAAGTGATAGCCGACGCCGGACGTGACATCTTGAAGATGGCCGTCATTGAGCGTCACCTGGCCACGGGCAACGTAGGCCTGGGTTTTGTGAAAGGCCTGGGCCTGAAAAAAGGGGCAATTGCCAGCACTGTGGCCCACGACCATCACAACATCGTGGTGGCCGGTGCTGACGACGAGAGTATGTTCAGCGCTGTGCAAGCCATCGCTGCCACCCGGGGGGGTATGGCCGCCGCCTATGGCGACACTGTGTTGGGCCAATTGCCCTTGCCCATTGCCGGCTTGATGAGCGACCAACCTATTGAGACGGTGCGCCACCAAATGGATGGAGTGTTGGCCGCCGCCAGGCAATTGGGCTCGCCATTGCACAGCCCTTTTATGGCCCTCAGCTTCCTGGCGCTGCCGGTCATCCCGTCGCTTAAACTGACCGACCAGGGGCTGGTGGACGTGGACAAGTTTGAGTTGGTCTCATTATTCGCGTCACCGAGTTAGGGTGATCTCCCCCAGGATAATCTCTGCAGCATCTGCTACAGAAGGTGCGTTGCGCCTTCATCACCACAATCCAGGGAGATCACCTAACTTGGTAACTTGTCCTGCTTGCCTGTATAACAGCAGAGGAGGAGATTAGGAGAAAGGAGGTAATACCTGGCCCCAAAACTCTTCGCCAATCTGACCACCAGACTTGTGTAAAGGAGGATATTAACTGATGAACGCTAAGAGGTTTTGGATTTTGATCGCTTTGCTGGTCATCTTGAGTATGGTGGCGGCGCAGTGCGGCGCGCCCGCTACCCAGGCGCCGCCGGCTGCTACCGAGGCTCCGGCTGCTACCGAGGCTCCGGCTGCTACCGAGGCTCCGGCCGCCACCGAAGCCCCAGCCGCGACTGAGGCACCCGCCGCTGGGGGGGCTTTTAAGGTCGCCTTTGTGTATGTGGCACCCATCGGCGACCTGGGCTGGACGTGGGCCCATGAACAAGGTCGCTTGAGGGTCAACGAGGAATTCGGCGACAAGGTCGAAACTACTTACATCGAGAATGTGCCCGAAGGTCCTGAGGCGGAACGGGTCATCCGTGACTTCGCCCAGAAGGGGTACAACTTGATCTTCACCACCTCTTTTGGCTATATGGACCCGACTATCACCGTCGCTCAGGAATTCCCCAATACATGGTTCGTCCACATCTCCGGCTACAAGACCGCGCCTAATGTCTCCACCGTCTTCGGACGTATGTATCAGCCTCGTTACCTGTCGGGGTTGGTCGCTGGCGCTGCTACTAAGAGCAATATTGTCGGATACGTGGCCGCGTTCCCCATCCCCGAGGTCATCCGAGGCATCAATGCCTTCACCCTGGGTGTGCGGGAGGCGAATCCCCAGGCTGAAGTGCGCGTGGTGTGGACCAACACCTGGTTCGGCCCACCTGAGGAGAAGGAAGCGGCCGAGGCTTTGCTGGCCGAGGGTGCCGACGTCATCGCCCAGCACCAGGACACTACCGAGCCGCAGAAGGCTGCCGCCGACGCCGGAGCCCTATCTATTGGCTACGACTCGGATATGTCCAAGTTTGTGGGTGACACGGTCCTCACCAGCCCGGTCTGGAACTGGGGTACAAAATACGTGGAAATCGTCCGCAAGGCGATGGAGGGCACCTACAGCACCGAATCCTACTGGGGCGGGCTGGACGACGGCATCGTGGATCTGGCGCCCTTCTCCGACCGGGTGCCCGAGGACGTCAAGGCCATGGTTGCCGATCAGAAAGCCCTGCTTGCCTCCGACAAGTGGGACGTCTTCTGCGGCCTCATCAAGGGTGCTAACGGCAAGGTGGTGGTGCCTGAAGGCAACTGCCTGACCGACGACGAGATGTTAAACATGGATTACTTCGTCGAAGGTGTGGTGGGCGAAGCGCCCGCCGAGGCGCCTGAGGGTGCGGGGCAACCGTCTGACAAGGCAATGGGCAAAGCAGCCGGTGCGGCGGGCCAGGAAGAATTCAACTTCGGCGTCGTTTTGGTGGGCCCTTACAACGACCACGGCTGGAGCGAGGCTCACTATACTGCCGGCCAATACGTTGAGAAGAATTTGCCCGGCACCAAGATGATCTGGCTCGACAAACTCAACCCCGCCGACCGGCCGGAGACCACGCTGGAACAGGTGGTGGATGATATGGTAGCCCAGGGCGCAAAGATGATCTTCACTACCTCCGACGACTTCCAGACTGACACTGACACTGTGGCTGCCAAATACCCGGACATTCCCTTCGTGATGATCTCCGGCGACCACGCCCTGACCGGCGAGGCCCCGCCTAATATAGCCAACTACATGGGCCGCATGGAGTACGGCAAGATGATCGCTGGCTGTGCGGCAGCGCTGAAGACCGAAACCGGGACCATCGGCTACCTGGGCCCCCTGATCAACGACGAAACGCGCCGCCTGGCCAACTCGGTCTATCTGGGCGCCCGCTACTGCTACCAGAACTACCGGGGGCAGGATCCGGATAGCTTGCAGTTTCTCGTGCAGTGGATTGGCTTCTGGTTCAACATCCCTGGCGTCACACTGGATCCGACTGAGGTAGCCAACGACATCTTCAACGCTGGCGCCGATGTCATTCTTTCGGGCATTGACACCACCGAGGCCATCGTAGTCGCCGGCCAGCGGGCCGGACAGGGCGAGACGGTGTGGGCTATCCCCTACGACTATGAAGGTGCTTGCGCCGAAGCTCCCGACATCTGTCTAGGTGTGCCCTACTTCAACTGGGGGCCTGCCTATCTGGACTACGTCAAGAAGGTTCAGGACGGGACTTTCAAGCAGGAGTGGGTCTGGGCCGGCCCCGACTGGCAAGACATCAACAACCGCGACACCACCGCCGTGGGCTTCATCAAGGGCGACGGCCTGACGGCCGATGAATCAGCGACGCTCGATGAGTTCATCGCCGGCCTGGCCGATGGCTCCATCAACCTCTTCGTCGGCCCGCTCAACTATCAGGATGGCAGTGTCTACCTGAAAGATGGCGAAGTGGCCACCGACGAGCAAATCTGGTACACCAAGCAACTGCTGGAAGGCATGACCGGTCCCAGCGAGTAAAGGGCAGGGGATCGGGAATCGGGTAATCAGGGATCAGGTGATCAGGACGAGAGAGGGGATACTACCCACTCTGATCCCTGATCCCTATACCCTACTCCCCTTTTGGGAGGTGAGGAGTTTAAGTGTGAAAAGAACGCTCACTCAGTCTGAGCTTATTGTCATCGCCAAAACCTTTTGTATGGAAGATCACACATATCCGGAGCTGTTCGGTGTTACCGATGGAAAAGCTGTTGGAACGTTCATTGAACACAGATTTCGAGGGAGACTTGAAACGCTCTATGTGATGCAAGGTGGCAGCTCCGCATATGGAATTGACCTTCCATCAGTCGAGACAGACATCAAGGTAACATCCATTCGCCAACCTCAATCGTCCTGCCCTTTTCGTTCTGCCAGACAAAAAATCTATGGCATCGGCTACAATTTGCTCTTGTTCGTTTATGAGAAGCAAGACGACCAACAAAGCCAAACAGCCACGCTCAATTTCGTAAGTTGCGTCTTCATTGAGAAAAGCCGTACCGCTGATTACCAGACGACACGTGGTATCCTTGAAATTCTGAGCCGCGATGGTAATCGGGATGACATTATCGCCTTTCTGGCAGATCGTAATCTGCCGGGTGATGACATTGTATACAATACATTGGCGGATGAGATCATGCAATCACCGCCGATGCTCGGATATCTGACTATCTCGAACGCACTCCAATGGCGACTCCAGTACAGCCGAATCGTCAATCTGGCGGAGGCTATTTCAGGGATTGTGAAAATTGTATAAACGAGACCCTCTTTTTATCGCTGAGGCAGTTTCTGAATACCTCGTCGAACCGGATCGAAGCCGTGTGTTAGATGAGATTCTGTCTTACGAAACTGTCGAACAGGCTAATGAAGAACTGCGCCGTTTGACAGGTGTCCATTGCTTTTTCTCTGACAACCACGCATTCAATGAATTTCAGCGTGCACTCTCACTCCCGGCTCTGGACACAAACAGCCGTAGGGGTCGAGAATGGGGCGACTTTCAGACTCCGCCAGAACTGGTCTCACGGGTATGCCACCACCTGGCCCAAAATGGCGTCTCTCCTCGTTTCATCATTGAGCCAACTTATGGAACAGGCAATTTCATTCTTGCCGCGTTGAATTCATTCCCAGCGGCTGAACTCGTATATGGGGTCGAAATTCAGGAAAAGTACGAATGGCATCTCAAAATTGCTTTATTGACCCAAGCTATGCGCGGTTATCATCCATCGGCGAAGATAGAATTGCACCATGGTGATATTTTCACTCATTCTTTTCCTGACGAAATTCTAAGAGCGTCTGACATTCTAATTATCGGCAATCCACCTTGGGTAACAAGTGCAGAACTGGGCGCTTTGAATGCCAGTAACCTGCCCACAAAGCGCAACCTCAAAGGTCTCAATGGTCTGGATGCAGTTACAGGGAAAAGCAACTTTGACATTGGCGAATTCATCCTGCTCCGAATATTAGAATTGTTCTCAAGACAACCTGGCACCTTAGCCATGCTGTGCAAGAACTCTGTCATCAAGAATATTGTAGAGGTATTACCACGTACGGCGCAGATGCTTAAAGTCGCAAATATCCAGGCCTATGCCATAGACGCTAAGCGTGAGTTTGGGGCTGCGGTAGATGCCTCGCTGCTGGTTATGAAGATGGGGATGTCTGCTTCGACATTTTCATGCCGCGTTGCCACATTGGATCATCCCGACCGGGTCATCAGGGTCTTTGGATGGATGGGGGATAGATTTGTATCGGACATAGGTGGCTATGAGCAAACCTCCCAGATTGACGGGCAATCACCCTTCGTCTGGCGACAGGGGCTTAAGCATGACTGCGCAAAGATTATGGAACTCAATCTCCTCAATGGAACGCTGATAAATGGCAATGATGAAATTGTGGATATTGAGGAACAATGGGTGTATTGGCTGCTAAAAGGTTCCGATCTAAGAAAGTTTGAAGTGGATCGAGCGAGAAAAAAAGTCATCGTTACTCAACATCACATTGGAGAGGATACAGCGCGTATTCGAACCAATGCGCCTAAGTTGTGGCAGTACTTGATGCATAACCGCAAATATCTGGAGAGGCGAAAATCTGGCATTTATCGGGGCAGACCGCCTTTCTCGATCTTCGGCATCGGCGAGTATTCGTTCAAGCCGTATAAAGTTGCCATATCTGGACTACACAAGCAGCCTCATTTCTCGCTGGCACTTCCAATTGATAACCGACCGGTTATGCTTGACGACACTTGTTATTTCCTCGGTTTTGACACTTATCTGGAAGGGCTGCTCGCGACTACGTTGCTTAACAGTGCCATTGTCAAACAGTTCTTGGAAGCAGTTGTCTTTGTAGATGCGAAAAGACCATACACTAAAGAGGTTTTGATGCGAATTGATCTCGAATCGGTTGCTCAGCAATTATCTTTCGATGAGATGCGCACCTTTTGGTCCGATATCGGCTATGAGCCAAAAGTGTCTGTGACGGAAGCCGATTTTGAGACGTACAGACAAAGTCTATCTGTCATAAGCAAAAAGGATGAAATCCTACAGTTGAGTCTTGGCATCTAATCCTTAATCCTAATCTGCAATCTCTCATGAAAATTGAACTCCATAACGTCAAAAAATACTTTGGTCCCGTGCGAGCCAACGATGGCATTACCCTGACCGTGGAACCGGGCATCATCCACGGCCTGCTGGGTGAAAACGGTGCGGGCAAGACGACCCTGATGAAGGTCCTCACTGGCTTCATCTCCGCCGACGGCGGCGAGATCCGAGTGAATGGAGGACCGGTAAATTTCACCTCGCCCGCCGAATCGATCCGGCATGGCATCGGCATGTTGCACCAGGACCCCCTTGACTTCCCCCCGCTTAAGGTGCTCGACAATTTGCTGCTGGCTTTCGAGGAGCGCCTGGTCCCCCACCGGCGGCGGGCGCGACACGTACTCAAGGAATTATCCCAACGGTTTCATTTCTCTCTCGATCCGAATGCGCGGGTCAACACGCTGACAGTTGGCGAGCGGCAGCAACTGGAGATTTTGCGTCTGCTGGCCCTGGGCGCTGAGGTCATCATCCTCGACGAACCGACAACCGGTATCTCGGCTCCCCAAAAGACCCTGCTTTTCGCGACTCTGCGCCGGCTGGCCAAGGAAGAAGGCAAATCGGTCATCTTCGTCTCTCACAAGCTGGAAGAGATGGAAGAGTTATGTGACCGGGTTACGGTCCTGCGGCAAGGTAAGGTCACGGGCCATATTGAGGCTCCTTTTAGCACAGAACAATTGGTGCATTTGATGTTCGGCCAGAGCTTCCCCAAGAGTCAGCGGCCGCCAGTAGTCCTGGGCGAGCCGGTCCTGGAGCTCCAGGATGTGACTATTCAAACGTATCGCCTGACCATTCCCCGTATGACACTGACGGTGCGGGCGGGGGAGGTCATCGGCCTGGCCGGGCTGGAGGGAAGCGGCCAGCGACTGATGCTCCGGGCCTGCGCCGGCTTGCAGAGACCAGCGTCCGGTGGCGTGTTCCTCAGCGGGGTTGACTTCACCCGGCGTTCCTACCGCGACTTTCTAGCGGCTGGCGTTGCCTACCTTCCGGCCGGCCGTATCGAAGAGGGGCTGATCCGGGGCCTGACGCTGACGGAACACTACGTGCTGTCCCAACGCAACCAGCAATCCGTTTTCATTGACTGGCCCGCGGCTACAAAGGGGATGCAAAGGAAGGTCACAGAGTTCAATATCCGGGGGACACCCGCCACGCGCGTCGAGGCCCTCTCCGGCGGCAACCAGCAGCGGGCGTTGCTGTCGCTGCTCCCGCCTGACCTGAAGTTACTGGCGATGGAGCATCCCACCCGAGGCCTGGACATCGAATCGGCCATGTGGGTGTGGGAACAACTGCTGGAACGGCGACGGAGCGGCACAGCTATCCTCTTCATCTCCGCCGATCTGGACGAATTGATGGAACACAGCGATCGCATCGGCGTCTTCTCCGGCGGTGTGATGGCTACCCCAATAGACGCCGCCACGACATCTGCCGAAGAACTGGGCTACTTGATTGGAGGCTTAAGGAGTAACGAGTGAACCGTGAAATGCAGTTGACGCGGCGGCTGACCAACCTGGGACTGGGCCTCATCCCGATTATCCTGGCTTTGGTGGTCACCACCCTCATCCTGCTTCTCGTCGGCGCGCCGCCGGGAGAGGCTTACGGCAACATCCTGGCGGGGGCGTTGGAGAGTCCCGATAAATGGGCCTCGGTAATCACGGCGACGGTGCCGCTGCTACTTTGCTCGGCCGGGCTGCTTATCACCTTTGCCGCCGGTTTATGGAACATCGGGGTGGAAGGTCAGATCGTAGCTGGTGCATTGCTGACCACCTGGCTGGCGCTCAACGTTGCCCTGCCGCCGATCCTGTTCATCCCGCTGCTCCTGGTGGCGGGGCTGGTTGGCGGGGCGTTGTGGGGGCTATTGGCCGGCTGGCTGAAGGTGTACGGTGGTGTCCACGAGATCTTTGGGGGTGTGGGGCTGAATTTCATCGCCACTGTGCTCACCAACTACCTGATCTTCGGCCCCTGGAAGCCAGCCGACGGGGCAACGATGAGCGGAACTGATCCCTTCCCCCGGGCGGCGTGGTTGCCACGCCTGGGAGAGTTACCGGTCCACCCCATCGCCGTGGTCCTGGCATTGGCTGCCATCGTCCTGGTGTACTTTGCGCTACGGGGTACGACTTGGGGCCTTAAGCTCAAAGCCATCGGCAACAACCAGCGTTCGGCTTTTCTGATGGGTATCCCTACCCGGCGCTATATGCTGGTTGCTTTTCTGGCGTGTGGGGCAATGGCGGGTATGGCCGGCTCTATCCAGGCGATCGGCGTGCGCCAGCGATTGATCCCCAGCATCTCGGCTGGCTATGGCTTCCTGGCGCTGCTGGTGGTGCTACTGACTGGCTACCGGCCGCTGTGGGTGCTGCCCGTTGCCCTCTTCTTTGCCGTTGTCGGCGTAGGCAGCCCGCGATTGGAACTCAGCATGCAGCTTGATTCGGCGTTGGGTGGTACGTTGGAGGGGCTTATTGTATTGTTTGTGTTGCTGGCTCAGGGCGTGAAGCGGAGGGCGTGAAGCGTGGAGCGTCAAGCGTGGAGCGTGGAGCGATCCTCTACCTCCAACTTTCCGCTCCACGCTTCACACTCCACGCTTCACGCTTCACGTTCCACGCTCAACGCATCAACGGAGGGGAAAATGCCAGCCAAAGATCATCGTGAGCTGCGCGTGTATCATCTTGCTTTTGAGTCAGCTATCAAAATACACGAATTGACGAAATCGTTTCCCGACGAGGAACGTTACAGCCTGACCGATCAGGTTCGACGTTCGTCGCGTTCCATCTGCGCGAACATTGCCGAAGCCTGGCGCAAGCGGCGTTATCCAAAGAGCTTTGTCAGTAAGTTGAGCGACGCTGACACGGAAGCAGCCGAAACACTCGTTTGGCTGGACTTTGCGCTGCATTTTGGCTATCTTTCCAGCGTGCCTCACAAGGAGCTGGCCGATGCTTGCGACCATATCTGTCGTCAACTTACGCTGATGATGGCCGAACCGCAGAAATGGACACCCAGGTCGTGAAGCGTGAAGCGTCGAGCGTCGAGCGTAAAGCGGGTAGCGGGAAGTAGAAGATCGCTCCACGCTCCACGCTCCACGCTTTCCGCTCCACGCTTGACGCGGTCACATAGAGAGCGAGAACCTTTATGAACACCGTACTTCTAATCCGGACCCTAGCCTCGGTGGTGAGCGGTGCCACACCGCTGATCTTTGCCGGGATTGGCGAGACGATCAACGAAAAGGCTGGGGTTATCAATCTCTCCCTGGACGGTACGATTCTGCTGTCGGCCATGGTCTCCTTTGCCGTGGCCTACACGACGGACAGCCTGATACTTGGTTTCCTGGCGGCGATGGCGGTCGGCGCGTTCATGGCGCTCATCGTTGCCTTTGGCAGCATCCGCCTGCGCCAGGATCAGGTAGCCATCGGCTTTGTGCTGACGCTGCTGGGCGCGGAGATGAGCTCCTTCCTGGGCAATCCCTTCGTGCGGCTTAAGGGACCATCGGTGCCGCACCTGCCTATTCCTTATCTAGCCAACATCCCGGTCATCGGCCCTATCTTTTTCAATCATAATTTGCTGGTCTATCTCAGCTATGCATTGATTATCCTATCCTGGCTCTATATTTTCAAGACGCAGCCAGGACTCAAATTGCAGGGAGTGGGTGAGCGGCCGGAGGCGGCCTTCGCCCGGGGCAGCAACGTCAACCGGATGCGCTACGTGTACACCGCCCTGGGGGGCGCGCTGGTGGGCTTTGCCGGGGCCTCGTATTCCCTCAGCATCAAGTTGGGCTGGAGTCACCGGCACACGGCCGGCAATGGTTGGATCGCGCTGGCCATCGTCATCTTCGGCGGCTGGCATCCATTACGGGTCGCTTTCGGTGCCTATCTGTTTGGGGGCCTCAAGTCACTGAGCAGCATCTTTCAGCGAGTGGCGCCCGGCATCCCCAGCCAGTTCTTCAACGGCGCTCCCTTCGCGCTGATGATCGTCGCCCTGTTGCTGGTCAGCAGCGGCTGGATGGACCGGCTGTTGATCCACCTGCCGGTGCGCGTCCGCCGCGTGGTGCACGATGCCCTACTGGGTGCGCCGCCGGGGGGCTTGGGAAGGGTGTTTGTCAAGGAGTAGGGGCGAAGGGATCGTTCTTGCACCATCCGACAATTCGACAATTGGGTCTGTCCAGGATTTTAGGTACTCTGTAGGGGCAGGTCTCAGACCTGCCCCTACCAAAAATTCTGGACGCACCCTCGGCAATTTGCGGACTTGACATGATACGTTTCCTCCGGGATAATGGCAATACCTATGAGGTATGATGCTGAATGACCTGGGATGGGTCCGCAGGGAAGCGACAATTGCCCAGAAGGAGACTTAGAAATAGATGTCAGTTACCCAACGAGAAGCGCTCAAACGTGGTGTATTCATCATCAAGAATCTGGTAGCGCTGGACTTTGACGGGCTGCTTCGGAGAGTCAAACAAATCGCCAGGCAGTGTGACAAGGAAGAGTGGCATGAATCGGCAGCACATCTCTGGATCGATGTGAAAGCGCTGCATGTGCTGGACAGTGTTAAGCCTCCCGTTCCTTACCCTTACTATTTTTGCACCCCGACCATTTTGAGGGATCACCCTGAGCTGATTATGTACTATCGCAACGTGGCGATGATGTCCCAGAAGGTCATGAACGATATGGGGTTGAGCACCGTAGGTTACGAAGCCGGGCTCGTTCCCCCGCCCGATATTGCCCAAGACCTGGCTCACCACTTCAACCAGATTATCAGTGCGCTGGTCAAAACAGGCCAGGTAACGCCGCAACGCCATCTGGAGATGGCCTATGCCAATCTGGGCGATAGTCTGGGAGGAGCATGGCGCAACGAGGTTGGCCGGTTGGCCTACGTTGAGGTCGTCACCCCTCTGGCTTTACATCTCCACCGTCAAGGCCACCTGGCAAGTATTGTCTACAAACTTAAAGGCCGGGTCATCCAGGATGACGAAGAGGAACAGGTAAGCTCCGGTGAAATTCACGAACAGGCCATTATAGAGTCCCTCGACCTGGAAGCCAAACTGGCGGACTTGGAGGAGCAACGCATCGTCTATCGTGAACTGCGGCTGCGTAATGGCAATCGCTTGCTTCTCAACCGCCAAATCACGTGGCGAGAGGAGGAAGGTCAATCTTATCGCATTGGACCTGACTTGTTCTCTGCGGGTGATGAAGATGAGATGTTGTGGGGCGGTGAGCTGAAGGGGGGCGCAGACCCGGCCGGTTCGGATGAACATTGGAAGACAGCTACCCGTGCTTTTGACCGGATTCTACTGGCTTGTGAGCGCACCGATCGCCCCCAACCACCGCTCTCGTTTATCGCCACCATCCTCGTCGAACGAGTCGCCCGAGAAGCAGCCGATTGGATTGAGCAAGGCAAACTCACATCTGTCTACAATCTGACCCAAATTGCCGATGACCCGAAGAAACAGCAGCAGTTTCTGGAGGATCTGATGGCCTTTCTTGGATGTGAATGAATTACTTTATGGATTCGGCTGCATTTTATAGCCGTTTTGAAGCGGGAGATCCAGGCGATGCAATGGTTTTTTTGAATGGGCCGGGCTTTATGAATTATATCGAAACCTCCAGGAAAAAGTTCATGGCCTGGAGGCGATCTTGTGAATCAGGCTGCTGATCCATATGGAGACTCCATGACCGACACACTCATAACCCCCGCCGTCCAAATGCGCGGCATTGTCAAACGCTTTCCGGGTGTGGTCGCCAACGACCACGTGAACCTGGAGGTACGCGCCGGCGAAATCCACGCACTATTGGGTGAGAACGGCGCCGGCAAGAGCACGCTGATGAACGTCCTGTGCGGCCTTTACCGGCCGGACGCGGGCGAAATCTATCTGTCGTCGTCAGGAGGAAACGGCCATCTCCAACGTGTGGAGATCAATTCCCCGCGCGACGCCATCGAGCTGGGCATTGGCATGGTTCACCAGCACTTTATGCTGGTGCCCACCCAAACTGTGGCCGAAAACGTCATTCTGGGACTGAAGCGGCCGCGCTTTGTCCTGAACGTGCACCAGGTGGAGCGGGAGATTGTGGAATTGTCCCGGCAATACCGTTTGCCAGTGGACCCCACGGCTTTTATCTGGCAGTTGTCGGTAGGCGAACAGCAGCGTGTAGAGATTCTCAAGCTGCTCTACCGGGGAGCCGATGTGCTCATCCTGGACGAGCCGACGGCGGTGCTGACGCCTCAAGAATCGGAGCAACTGGGGCAGACTCTGCGCCGCATGGCCGACGAGGGCAAGGCGGTCATCTTCATCACCCACAAGCTGGACGAGGTGACCTCGTTCGCCGATCAGGTGACAGTGCTGCGCGCCGGTAAGAACGCCGCCACCTTGCATACTGCCGATACCAGCAAGGCGGAACTGGCCCGCCTGATGGTGGGGCGCGAGGTGCTCTTCCGCCTGGACAAAGAGGAATCCGAACGGGGCCAGGTGGTTCTCAGCCTGCGCAACCTGGAGGCTCTGAACGACAAGGGATTGCCTGCCTTACGTCGCCTATCACTGGAGATACGGGGTGGCGAGATTCTGGGGATCGCTGGGGTGGCCGGCAATGGGCAGCGGGAGCTGGCTGAAGTAATCACCGGGCTGCGCCCGGCGAGCGGCGGCCAGGTACTGGTACGCGGCCAGGATCTCGTTAACTGCTCGCCCCGGCAGTTCATCCGGGCTGGCGTCAGCCACATCCCCGGCGACCGGTTGGGGATGGGCCTGGTCGGTAATCTGCCGGTCAGCGATAACCTGATCATGAAGGGCTACCGGCGTGCTCCCCTTTCGTCCGGCCCGTTCCTGGTGCAAAACGCCATCAGCGAATTTGCCAGGCGACTGATCCAGGTCTTCCAAATCGCCACTCCCAGCCCCGCCACACCGGTGCGCATGCTCTCAGGTGGCAACCTGCAGAAGACTATCCTGGCCCGCGAAATCACTGCCGGCGAGGATCTGCCTCAAAGCCAGGCGGCACTTCTGGTTGCCGTCCACCCTACGCGGGGGCTGGACGTGGGGGCCACCGAGTCGGTGCGGCGCACGCTACTGGAGCAACGCGCCCGGGGGGCGGCTATCCTGCTTATCTCGGAAGACCTGGACGAACTGCTGGCTATCAGCGACCGCCTTGCCGTGATGTATGAGGGGGAAATTATGGGCATCGTCGATGCCGCCGACGCCAACGTGGAGCACCTGGGGCTTATGATGGCCGGTGAACGATAGAGAGTGGAGTCGTTTATGCCTTTTTCTATAAAGCTTGAGAAACGATTGGAACCGTCGCAGACGATGGCTTACCTGGTGCCGCTGATTTCGTTTGTGCTGGCTTTGCTGTTTGGGGCCATCCTGCTGGCGCTGGCCGGAGCCAATCCCTGGCAGACGTACCGTGCAATGCTCGAAGGAGCCTTCGGCACGCCCACCCAGTGGCGAGATGGCCAGTTCTACAGCCTGACCGAGACGTTGGTTAAGGCCACGCCCCTCATGCTGACCGGGCTGGGGGTGTCCATTGCCTTTCGCATGCTCTTCTGGAACATCGGCGCCGAAGGACAATTGGTGATGGGGGGCTTCGCCGCCGGTGCGGCAGCCCTCTGGCTTCCGGTGCTATTTCCCTCCATCCCCCACTGGATCTACCTGCCGCTGATGATCGTGGCTGGGGTGTTGGGCGGGGCGCTTTGGGGACTGATCCCGGCCATGCTGAAAGCCTATCTGAAGGTGAATGAGATCATCACCACGTTGATGCTGAATTACATCGCCATTCTCTGGCTTCAATATCTGTATTACGGCCCCTGGAAGGATCCGAAAGGCTATGGGTTTCCGGGCACGGCGCAGTTCCCCGAATTTACCTGGCTGCCCCGCTTGACGGGACGGCTGCACTGGGGATTGATCTTTGCCTTAATCGCCGCCGCCCTCCTCTGGTTAGTGCTGGACCGCACCCGGTGGGGTTACGAGATCCGGCTCATTGGCGAAAATCCCGGTGCGGCGCGTTACGCCGGGGTCAGCATCACCCGCAACATCGTGCTGGTGATGCTCGTCTCAGGCGGGCTGGCCGGGTTGGCGGGTATGGCCGAAGTAGCTGGCATCTCGCACCGGCTGCAACAAGGGCTGGCGGTGGGTTACGGATTCACCGCCATCATCGTCGCCTGGTTAGCCAAGCTCAATCCCTGGGGCGTCATCGTGGTAGCGATTTTATTGGCGGCGTTGCTGGTGGGTGGCGACCAGATCCAGATCACGATGGGACTGCCGGCTTCGATGGCGTTGGTGCTGCAAGGCGCGATTCTGTTCTTTATGCTCGGCGGCGACATCTTTACTCGCTACCGGCTGAGCTTGATACGAACCGCAACGCCAATCTCCAAACCGGAAATTCACCCGGCAGGTGAACCATGGACATAGCCCTTTTCGTTTCTATCCTCACCATTGCCATTCGGGCCGGCACCTCGCTGGTCTACGCCACTGTGGGCGAAATCATCACCGAGCGGGCCGGCATCCTGAATCTGGGGGTGGAGGGCATGATGATTATGGGCGCTGTGACCGCCTTCGCCGCCGCGTTTCACACGGGGAACGCCTGGGTCGGCGTGATGACCGCCATCGCGGTTGGCGGGCTGCTGGCGTTGGTCCATGCCTTCCTGACCATCACCCTGCGCGCCGACCAGACCGTCTCCGGCCTGGCACTGACTATTTTTGGAACTGGGTTGGCCAGCTTCTTAGGACAACGCTTAGGCCCCGGCGGGACGCCGCTGGTAGGACAGGTAGGACCACGCTTTGGCAAAATCCCCATCCCGATTCTGGCCGACCTGCCGCTGGTCGGTCCCTCCATCTTTAACCAGGATATACTCGTTTACGTCATGTATCTTTTTGTGCCTCTGGCCTGGTATTTCCTGTACAAAACCCGTCCCGGCCTGCATTTGCGCGCCATCGGCGAAAGTCCGCAAACGGCCGATGCCATGGGTGTCAACGTATTCGGCTTGCGTTACCTGTACACGATCGCCGGAGGTATGCTGGTGGGGCTGGGAGGGGCACACCTGTCGCTGGCTTATACCCCTGGCTGGACGGAGAACTTAACCGGCGGGCGGGGCTGGATTGCCATTGCCCTGGTCATCTTTGCCACCTGGGACCCGGCACGGGCAGTGGTGGGAGCCTTGCTCTTTGGCGGTGTGAACGCCGTTCAGTTTCGCCTGCAGGCAGCCGGCACCACCATCCCTGCCGCTTTTCTGAATATGATGCCCTATGCATTCACGGTGCTGGTGCTGGTGCTCATTACCTGGTGGGAGGCCTTCCGGAAGCGGGTGGGGGCGCCGGCCGCATTGGGCCTGCCCTATATGCGCGAGGAACGGGCGTAGGTGGATATTGGAGATTAGAGATTAGGGATTGCCTGCCCTGGCGGGTAGGCCAGGGGATATTAGAGATTAGAGATTGCCTGCCCCCGGCCCGCTGGCGCGAGCCAGGGCGGGCTGGCGGGTAGGCCAGGGGAGATTGGAGATGATGGCGCTTTGGAAGCATTATCACGTACCTCAGTCGGTCGAGGAGGCAATTGAGTTACTGAACCGGTACGACGGCCGGGCGCGTGTGGTGGGCGGCGGCACCGACCTGATCCTGGAGATGCAGCAGGGCCGCCATCCTCCCGTCGAGGCACTGGTGGACCTCACCCGCATCTCCGGCCTGGACCAAATCTTCGAGGAAGCCTCCTACTTGGTCATCGGCGCCGGCGTAACGCATACCCAGATCGTGGCCGACCCGCGCATCGGACGCGGTGGCATGTGCCTGGTGGAGAGCTGTGGTGCGATTGGTGGGCCGCAAGTACGCAATGTGGCGACGCTAGCAGGGAACATCGCCCATGCGCTGCCGGCCGCCGACGGTACCATCAGCTTGCTGGCTTTGGGCGGAGAGGTGGAAATAGCAGGCAGGGAGCCGGGGGGGACCGGCACCCCAATCACCAGGCGCTGGGTCCGGCTGGAGGAGATGTTCCTGGGGCCGGGGAAATCAGCCATCGACAGCGCGCGAGAGCTGATTGCGCGGCTGCGCTTCGTCCCCACCGGGCCGGGCGAGGGAAGCGCCTTCAAGCGGGTAATGCGCCCGCAAGGGGTAGCCCTGCCGATGATCAACATGGCCGTCCGTCTCCAGTTGGACGCAACCGGGGAGCGAATGCTTGATGCGCGCGTTACGATTGGTCCTGCCGGGCCGACGCCCTTCCTGGCGACCCAAACAATGGACTTCCTAAGCGGGCAGCCAACCACGCCTGAAACTTTCGACCAGGCGGCCAGAGTGGCGTTGGGCGAGGTGCAACTACGCACCAGCCGTCACCGCGCCAGCGACGAATACCGGGCTGAGATGGTGCGGGTTCTACTGCCACAAACCCTGGCCAAGGCTGCTGAACGTGCCCGCATTTTCCCCGGTCATGCCAGATGGACCGGAAGAATAGGTCGGCCAGCCCCTTCTTGGAGGAAGTCAGATTGCGAGGAAAAGCCATGGCCAAAGCATCTGTTTCCAGGCAATTGACGCGGCGCAGTGCGCGCCTTTGGAAGCAAGTCAACGCCAGAACCGACCAGTGGCCACACATCTTTCACCGGGCAGCGGTTGGGTTTGCAGAACATGAAGGGTTTATGTCGGCGGCTGCTATTGCCTACTATGCCTTCCTCTCTTTGTTCCCCTTTTCGATTCTGCTCCTGGTCGTCGCCCGTCGCATCTTACAGCCGGCTGAGGCGATGACCCAATATCGTGCACTTTTGGACCATTATCTGCCCGGTGTCACCGATTTCTTGCAGATTAATACCCTGCCGCTGCAAGGCCAATTGACGGTTTTGCGCATTATTGCACTTGTTACGCTTATCTGGACCGGTTCGGGCATTTTTGCTGTCACCGGCCGGCTGCTGGATCGGGCCTGGCACATCAAGCAAAAAGGACGATTGTGGGTAAAACGCCGGTTGCTGGCTTTACCGATGGCCATCATGGCGCTCATCCTCATCGCCTTATCGTTGGTGGGGTCTACTGCCTGGAGGTTGCTAAACCGCCTGGAGTTCCTGAACGGAATTAGCTGGTTCACTCAGATCATCTCGCTGGTTGTCATCCTCGCGCTCAATACGTTATTCTTCGGCCTGGCTTATTGGAGTCTGCCGTCGGCCCAGGTAAGGTGGCGTGAGATGCTTCCTGGCTCAATCTTAGCTTCGGTGCTGTGGGAAGGTGCTAAATTCGCCTTTACTCTGTACCTGTCGAATCTACGATTGTTCAACGTAGTCTACGGATCAGTGGCCACCATTGCCGCCTTTCTCATATGGGCCTATTTGAGCGGCTGCATCGTCCTCTTTTGCGGCGAGCTAAACGCCGAATACGGGCGTCGTCAGCACGTGGCCAGGCTTTTGAAGAAACCAGGCCCGCGTCGAAAATAAAGGCCACGGAACGTGAAAATTGCCGTCTCTCAGCTTCGAGCCAAGGAGACTCCTCAACATCTCAACCGGGTCCTGGAGACCATCGGAGATGCCGCCGACGAAGCGGACCTGATTTGTTTTCCTGAGTATTTCCTGGGTAAGCTGCCGCCGGAACCAATGCCCAACCCTGCTCTGGTTGCCATCCAAGAGGTAGCCCGGCTGGCTAACATCAACGTAGTGTGTGGCATCACGCGCGACCTGCGGCAAGGTGATGGAAGCTACCTGACCAGCGTCGTCATCAACCGGACGGGGCAGATCATCGCCAACATCGATAAGACCAGCCTCTACCCGGCCGAACAACTTTGGTATCGGGCCGGGCGCGGCCAGTTGTGGACAGAATTGGAGGGGGGGATCGGCGTAGGGGTATTAGCCGGCTTCGATCTGCTGCGCGCTGACCTGGTGGGAGCTGTAGTGCAGGAGGGGGCGCAACTTCTCATCGCGCAATTCGCCGCTGACAGCCCGGACTACCTGGAGACGCTGCGGGGAGTGATTACCACTCGTGCCCTGGAACACCTGGTGCCGGTGGTGGCGGTGGGCCAATTAGGAGACTTCTTCGGTCGGAGTTACATTGGCGGCAGCATGGTGGTGCAACCGACGCTGACAGCCGGGGACATGCCCGGCCCGGTCGAGCGCATCCTGGCCATGGGAGACGAAGAAGATATGTGGATCGTGAACCTGGACCTGGGCGCCTTCCACGAGATGCGGCAGCGTTTCAGCTACTATGGGCCGCCTCGTATTCCTCGGCGGTGATGAAGTCGCCGCGCACGATTTCGCGCCCGGCCAACCGGTGATTTTCGTCGAAGGTCAGGGTCACCTCAATCCGCTCGAAGCAGCGCTGGCCGCCAACCAGCGTTTTTCTGACCACGAAGCCTCCCTCATCCTGAGGACTCAGGTCGTGGCTCAGGTCAATGCGAGTTTTGATCGCCTCACCGCAGCGACGACAGCGCACGTAGACCCAGTAGCCGGCCTCGTCCCGTTCTTCTCCCCCACCCAACAGTGACTTCATTGAGTCCAAAAAGCCCATTCTCACACCTCCTCTGCCCTAGAAGAGTTCTCGGAAAGTGGTCCTGGTGGCTGAAGGTAAACAGAATACGCAATACGCCCTGCGAACGTGTTGCGTGGTCCGTGTTCCGTCAAGCCAGGCGCTTAGCTTATAAAGGACTTTCCGAGAAAGCTCCTAGGTTTACAACCTAGGGTTATCTGGCCTGAGTAGTTACAAAAAAGGCACGATGAAAGCAAACAGGCTATAAACTGACAGTATTGCCAGTCCGGCCATTGGGGCGGCAAGTACCCAATGGCCGAGGCGGATAGGCAGCCAGCGACGCATTCCCAGCCCAATCGTCGCACCGCCGGCGATGAGCAAGTCCCACTTATCCAACCCTCTCCCCAGTGCGCTGCTAATCCCAATCACCGCTGCGGCAGCGCCACACAAGCTCATCCCTACCCTTGTCCACCGCCTGGACAATATCTCGCGCAGCCCCAGCGTGGCCAACAGGCCGATAGGCACCAACGCCGGGAAGAGATAGCGCCCCTGGAATTGCACCAGCGAGAGATTGTAGTAGAGGTACATGAGGATGGTGAAGATCAGCCAGAGGCCAACCAGAAGGACAGGTGTGGAAGGGTGGAGGGTTGGGAAATTGGTAGATTGGGAGGTTGGTAGATGGGTAGATTGGAAGAGGGCCAGTGCGCAGCCTACCACCGCCAGTGCCGACAGGAGCCCCAACGCCAGGTACAACCAGCCGTCCATAGGCACCGCCATCCAGCCGAACTGTCCCCAAAAGCTGTGAAATGAGTCGGTGAGGAAGTTCTTCAAATACGCCGCCCAGCCGACGTCAGCCAGGTAGTCGGCGGTGCGAAGCTGGCCGACGACGACGGCGGCGTGATTGCGTGTGCCGAGCAGGTCGGGCCAGCCGTAAACGGCGACATTGCGGACGTACCAGGGAAACGCCAGGGCCAGCGCCGGTCCGAAGAGGGCCAATGCCTGCCAGGCCAGCCTCGCCGGGCGACGCTCAGAGAGCAGCAGGGCGACCAGCGCCAGTGGAAGCGCCACGTAGACCGTGGCCTTGGTCACTAACCCCAGCCCGAGCAACAGGCCGGTAACGATCAGAAAGGAGAATGAGGACGACGCGCGTCCTCCCTTGCCAGGCGATTCGCGCGTCCCCTGTATCAGGCGCAGCATCACCACCGCCAGCAGCAACTCGGCCAAGGCGTCGTTGTTGACCGAGGCCATCATCGCCAGGTGCATGGGAACGAAGGCAACGAAGGCAACCGTTCCCAGGGCCAGCGCCGTATCGCCAGGCCGGACCGCCAGGACAATGGCATAGGCTGTCACCAGGACCCCCGCCCCCAGCGCCAGCGACAACAATCGCAAGGGCAACAGAGCGCCATCAAATAGGCGGTAGATGGGTGTCGCCAACACGTAATATAAAGGGGGTTGCCAGAATTCGTAGCGGATAGGCTCCACTGACATATCCGGCGGGAACTTAGCCGACTTGATTTGCTCCAGGTAAGCGTGAGGGTAGTCGCCATAGTGCAGCACCGGAAAGCGGCCGTTCTCGGCGAGGTAGCGCACGTAATTGTAATGTGCCGGTTCGTCGGGGGCCTGCCAGGCCGGGGTATACAGGGCGTAGAGCCCACCGACGAATAGATAGGCGCAGATAATGAAGACGAGAATGTAGGAGAGATGATCAGGCCAGCGCATCGGCGTAAGCAAAGAGGGATGGCGTGCCGCCGGTATGCCAGAAGAGCACGGTCTCGTCCGGACCGATGGCGCCGCGCCGGATCATGTCTATCAAGCCACCCATGGCACGCCCGGTGTAAACCGGGTCGAGCAACAGCCCCTCCAGGCGCGCAGCCAGCCGGATTGCCTCCCGTTCCAACTCGCCGACTACGCCATAGCCACCACCCAAATAATCGTAGTTGAGGCTGAAATCATCGGGGGTGAAGTCAGCGTCCAGGCCAACATGAACGGCAGTGGCATTGGCCAACCTGGCCAGGTGAACGGGGTATGGCTCGTCGCCGGCTTCGCCTTTGTCTATACTGACACCGAGGATCTGACCGCCAAAACCGGTGGCGCGAGCGCCGACCACCATCCCGGCCTGAGTCCCCCCAGAACTGGAGGCGATGAGGATACGATCCAACCTCAATTGTTGGGCGGCCAATTGCTGGCTCAATTCCTGCATGGCTGCCACGTAGCCGGTGGCGCCAACGGCATTGGAGCCGCCGTAGGGGATGACATATGGCTGGCGTCCGGCTGCCCGCAACTGGTCGGCTATCTCCCCCATGCGCTCGCCACGCCGCTGGGGACCGGTCCAGTAAATTTGGGCACCCAGCAATTGATCCAATAGCAGGTTGCCCTCAGGTATGGGGGATGGCTCACCGCCCAGCACCAGGGCGCAGGCCAACCCCGCCCGGGCGGCGGCGGCAGCCGTCTGCCGGCAGTGATTGCTCTGGGCGGCGCCGGCGGTGATGACCACATCAGCTCCCTGGGCCAGCGCATCGGCGAGCAGGAACTCCAGCTTGCGGGTTTTATTGCCGCCCGTCGCCAGGCCGGTCTGGTCGTCCCGTTTCACCAGCAGGCGCGGACCGCCCAATTCGCGACTGAGGCGGGGCAATTCATCAATAGGCGTCGGTAGATAGGCTAATGAAATGCGGGGGAGGTGTCTTAAGTCCATTTTTTGTTACCCAGGATCAAGGACGAATGACGAAAGACGAAGGACGGAGGACATTCGTTATCCGTCGTTCGTCCTTCGTCCTTCGTCATTCGTCATGTCTTCATACGGTCCCACGATAACCAGGGCATAATGCTCTGGATCCAGATATTTCTGGGCCGCCGCCTGGATTTGCTCTTGGGTGACGGCCCGAATCAAGTCGGGGTAGCGGATGATGTAGTCGTCGCCTAACTGGTACAGGTCCATGTCGAGCAATGTGCCGGCGATGCCTTCGTTCGTCTCCAGGCGCAGGGGGAGGACGCCAGTCAGATAGTCCTGGCCGTCTTCCAGCTCCTGGCCGGTCACCGGCTCGTCGCGCAGGCGAGCGATTTCGGCCAGGATGCTCTCAATGGCCCGGTCCACATTGGCCGGATTGACGCCAGCGCGAACACTCCACGGCCCACGCCCCAATCCCCCTTCCAGCCCGGAGTAAGCGTAGTAGGCCAGCCCTTGTTGGTCGCGCACGGTTTCGCCCAAACGTCCCATCAACCCCAGGTGTCCCAGGATCAGGTCTGCCAGCCGGGCTGCATAATACTCTTCGGCGGCGCGGGCCGGCCCGACAGTGCCCAGGGCGATGTCGGCCTGCGTTTTGTTGGTCATGGTGCGCACATAACGCCGCCGTTCGGTCAGCGGTTGGACCTCAGGAGCTTCAAAGGCGGGCGCGTCGCCCGCGGGCTGCCATCGACCCAGGGCAGTCTCCAGCGTATCGCGCACTGCTTCGGCCTGCACATCGCCGACGACGACGACCACCGCGCCTTGTGGATGATAACAGGTATGGTAGAAGTTCTCCAAATCGTCGCGTTGGATGCGAGGCACAGTTTCCAGTGTGCCGTCGCCCGGCCGTCCGTAGGGATGGTCCAGCGTGTAAAGCACTCGTCGGAACTCACGATTGGCCAGGCCCCGGGTATCGTCCTCCAGCTCTTTGAGACTGGTGATAATCTGGCCACGCACCTTGTCCACCTCTCTCTGGGGGAAGGTGGGATTGAGGAGCACGTCGGACAGCACGTCTATCAGCAGGCCGAAATCTTCGGCCAGCGACTTACCGCCAAAGCCAGTCAGGTGTCGCCCGCCACCGACGAAGACATTAGCACCGACCGATTCGGTAATCTCGTTGATCTCTTGAAAGGTGCGGGTGGCGGTGCCCCGGGTGACGGACGACGCGGTGAAGCGCGCCAGGCCCATTTGCTCGGGGGGGTCACTGTTTGCACCGGCCCACAGATGACCCCGCACGACAACGCTGGGGCTGACGTGATTCTCCTGCACGATCAACTTGATCCCGTTCGATAGGGTGAAGCGTTGGATGCTGTGGGGACCGATGGGAGCGTTTGAATTCTGGTCAGTCATCCTTAATGTTCTCCGTAGAGCTTACTTCTTCAACGGGCACAAACCAACCGACGCTGCGACTCTTTTCGACCAGGTAGGTTTGGGCCACACGCTGCACATCATCAACGGTGACAGTGGCCAGGTCATCCAGGAAGCTATCGAAGCGGGTATAGCTATCCACCATGTCCATCAAGCCCAGCCAGAGGGCCTGGTTGGTGACGCTTTCCAGTGAGTAGGCGAATTGTGCTTTAGCCTGTTTTTGGGCCTTAACCAATTCCTCTTCGCTGACCGGCTCGTCCTGAATGCGCTGGACTTCAGCCCACATGGTTTGCTCCACTTCTTGCAACGAGCGACCTTCGCGCGCCGTGGCGTAAAAACTGAAGACGCCGGGATCAAAGCTGGATGTGTAACTGCAACCGGCGCGGGTGGCCAGCTCAGTTTCCACCAGTGCCTTGTAAAGCCGGGCGCTGCGATGAGTAGGCGTGGAGCCGCCACCGAACGTCATGGGACTGGCACCGGCCAACACGGCATCGAGCACCATCAACGGGAAGTTATCCGGGTGGCGGGCATCGGGGACGTGGAAGGCCGCCTGAAAGTATTGGGCCGTCCCTGGCTGGCGCACGGTCACCCGCCGCTCGCCGGTCTGCGCCGGTTCAACGATTGACACCAATGGAGGCGGCGGTCCGGCCGGGATGGGAGCGAACAAGGCTTCGATGCGGGCACGGGTGGCGCTCACGTCTATGTCGCCGACGACGACCAGCACTGCGTTGTGGGGCCCATAATAAGTTTTATAGTGAGTCCAGAGGTCCTCACGGGTGATCTGGCGCAAATCTTCCTTCCAGCCGATGACCTGGTGCCCGTAAGGATGAGCGCGAAAGGCAAGCGCTAGCAACTCCTCGCGCAGCAAGAAGTTGGGCGAGTTTTCGCTACCTTCTCGCTCGGAGATAATCACCGTCCGCTCTGAAACGACTTCCTTCGGGTCGAAGGCTGAATTAGCCATGCGATCTGCCTCAATGCGCAGGCCCAGCTCCAGGCGGTCGGCGGGGAGCGTCTCGAAGTAGGCAGTATAGTCATATGAGGTAAAGCCATTTAGCATGCCGCCGTTTTTGTTCACCAGGCGCATAATGCTCCCCTTGGGGAAGGCAGGAGTCCCTTTGAACATCATATGTTCCACCCAGTGGGAGATGCCCGTTTTGCCGGGCAACTCGTTGCGCGAGCCGACCCGGTACCAGATCCAATTGGTAGCGACCGGCGCGCTGTGCACCGGTTTGAGCAGCACTTTGAGGCCATTTTCCAACTGAAATTCCAGAACACCATTATCTGCCAACGCCAACCTCCTCGTCGATCACCTGCCAACATCCGCCCAAGCCTATTGGCGAAACGTCGTATAGTATACTCGACTTACCGATATAAGTCCACTGGAACCCAGCAATCCTCATTTTGAATCCAGTATCTCGTAGGACAAGCTGTCAGATTGTACCACATCTTATGCGAAGCAGTATCAAAGTGAGAATCGCTACAGGCCATTTCAATACACCATGTCCCCGCGTACAAACGCTGCCGTGCGCGCGTCGGAGGGAGCCTCAAAGAAGGTGTGAGTATTGGCGGTTTCTACGATACGGCCCTCCAGCATCAAGGCCACGCGCTGCGCCAGCCGCCGCGCCTGGAACACGTTGTGCGTGACCAGCACCACGGTCGTTCTCCGCTCCCGGTTCACGCGGGTGATGATCTGTTCGATAAGATTCACGTTGTAAGGGTCCAGGTTGGCCGTCGGCTCGTCGAGCAACAATACTTGGGGCTGGATGATCAACGCCCGGGCCAGTGCCACTCGCTGTGCTTCACCACCCGATAGGGTGCGAGCAGCGGCCTGGCCCAGATCAGCCAGACCGACCATCTTTAGCGCAGATTCTACCTGGCGCCCCACGTCGCGCCGACCTCGCAGGCGCAGGCCGTAGGCTACGTTAGCTGCCACCGACCGGTTGAGCAGAGCCGGTCGCTGGAACACAGTCGTCACCTGGCGGCGCACGTTCAGGGAAGGCACCCCGGACCCGTTGTTCGAAAAATGCCGGTACCGAAGCTGCCCGGACGTAGGAGGTTCAAGAAAATTCAACAGGCGCAGCAATGTACTTTTGCCGGCGCCGCTGGGGCCGACGATGGCCAGGATTTCCCCCGCACGAATGTCGAGCCGTTCGATCATTACCACCGTCCGGCCTTCGTAAGATCGAGAAACGTTTTTCAGCCGATACACAATGTCTTGAGTCATGACCTGCCTATCCCCCGTGTAACTGCTCGGCTACCCTGGCGAAGGTTCAGACCCTTCACTCCATTCAGGGCAAGCCTCGCCAGGGTAGCCGAGCGGTTATCGTCTGAGAAGCTCTTGCCCCTGCAAGCGGAGCATCGCCAGGTTGGCCAGGAACGAAAGGCTGAGCAGCACGATGCCCAGCGCCATGGCCAGGTCGAAATTGCCCTTGCGTGTTTCCAGCACGATGGCGGTCGTCAGCACCCGCGTTTTGCCTTCGATGTTGCCGCCAACCAGCATCACCGCCCCCACCTCGGAGATGATGCTCCCAAACCCGGCGATGACCGATACCACCACGCCGATGCGTGCTTCGGCCAGGATCGCCAGCGTCGTTTGCCATTCCGTAGCACCCAGCGCTTGCACCTGCTGGCGCAGATTGGGGTCCACACCCATCACGGCTGCCATGGTGAAACCGGCCACCAACGGGAAAGAAATGATGGTTTGAGCCGTTACCATCGCCTTGGGTGTGAAAAGCCATCCTAACGAGCCGGCCGGCCCGTTGCGCGATAACATCAGGTACACAAACAGCCCCACCACCACGGGAGGAAAGCCCATCCCGGTGTAAAGTAAGGCCATGACCAACCGCCGCCCGGCAAACCGCTTCAGTCCCAGCCACGAGCCTACCGGGATGCCCACCAACGTGCTGAAAAACAGGGCGATACCTGTCACCCACAAAGAGAGGGTGATTACCTCAAACAGCGCCGGATCACCGGCGACGATGAGTTGGATTGCCTGGATGAAACCGGCTATCAAATCGCGCATAAGTACCTCGAGGTCTGCTCCCCTCTCCGCGTCGGGGAGGGGCTTGCCCTAAGACCTAACCCCCTGGCCCCCTTCCCTGCGAGGGAAGGGGGAATAGCTCCCCTCTCCGCGTCGGGGAGGGGCTGGGGGAGGGGTCTACCCCAGAGCTGATGACTGCTTCAAAGAAAAGCCATAAAATGGTTTTGGGTATTTGCCCAAAATAGAGTAAAAA
>CAYTNQ010000008.1:0-61020 GCA_964439175.1 uncultured Anaerolineales bacterium
GTGAGGTTTAATCTTGCTCTGTTTGTAAAGAATTCGGACCCTCAAGGATTTCAGTCACCCTTGCGAAGGTTAAGAATAACTTTGCCAACAGAGCAATTTTCGATAGACCCAGGCATTTTTGCTCTGAAAATTCTCGCCAAACCTTCGCAAGGGTTATCTGGCCTGAGTAGTTACAAATTATGTACGATCCCTCGCAAGGAGACCGTTTATGTTGGGTGGACGTCTACGCTTTTGGGCTACCCTCCTGATCTTACTGATGCTCTTGGTCCCGGCTGGTCTGGGACAATGGGATATTGTCATCGCCGTAGTCATTGGCTTGATTGTGGGCAATGGTCTGGCATTTATACGCGGCGCGTAACTGCTCAGTCACCCTTACTTTGGTGTTACGCGTACTCTACGCTATAATCAGTTCTGACTTTGAGAAAGACAGAAGACTTTTCCCTGAAAGGCACTCACAGGTGTGAATCGCAAATCTTTCCTCGCCGCCATAAATCTCCTCGGGGGCTCAGTCCTCATCGCCATTGGCTGGTGGGATTACTGGAACCCCAATCAAATCAATCGGTGGTGGGCAGGCGAGCGGGTTTACCCCTTCTATTGGCAACGCCTGACCTTGACGCTGGTGGTAGTTCTGCCTATAGCCTTATTGGCCTGGTGGTTAGCTTCGCAACCAAACGCAGGCCTGGCAGCCCGCGGCGCACCGGAAGATACGCCCTTCGCATACCGTCGGCATCGAGCGGCCTGGGGATTTGCGGCAGCATTTGCCATCCCTCTCATCCTGTTGCTTAAATATCGGGTGACGTGGCTGGGGATAAACTACGGCAGTTCAGTCTGGGTCTACAGCCTCATCCTGGTATTGAGCGCCATCATCGCCTGGCTGGTATGGCCTGCTTTGAGAAATCAAAGGCTGCTGAAATGGTTGGATCAACAGGGGCCGGTCATTATCTTTACCGCTATAGTGCTCTATGTGGTAGTGTACGGCGGTCTATCCATCGGGCGGCATGCCAGCTTTCGCACCCACGCTCTGGATCTGGGCACAATGGACCAGGCAATGTGGAACACATCTCGGGGACATCTACTGGAATATACGCCACTTCCGGTCACATTTGACGATACAACGCCGGACCTGTCGCCAGATAGCCGACTCGTAGGTGGTAAACTGGAGTTAATCTTCTTGCCTTTGTCGCTTCTCTATTGGCTGTGGGCCGACCCGCGTTTGCTGATCGCCTTGCAAGTCGTCCTGCTAGCTAGCGGTGCAATTCCTCTATATCACCTGGCACGAATCCAACTGGACGACAGTGCAGCTTCTCTGGCCCTCACCCTGGCCTACTTACTGTACCTACCCCTACACTACGTGACCCTGGCTGACTTTCACGCCTCGGTCCTCATGGTCCCATTCCTATTGTGGGCATGGCTTGCAGCAAAACAGAACCGTTGGCGCACATATTACCTGGGGATCGGGATCGCACTGCTCTGCCGGATTGATGCAGCCCTGGTACTGGTAGGCACAGGCATATACCTTTCCCTGAAAGGGACCAATGGGCTGGGAAGTGAAAAGTACCGTCGCCACGGGTTTGCTACGCTACTCCTCGGCCTAATATGGATAGCATTGGACTTCGGCCTGGTGTCGCCTTGGGCCAGGGCAAGCTATGGACCCGGTACCAACGAACTGTTGCGAGAGCGATATGGTCAGTTCGGCCAAGGTTCATTAGAAATTGCCTGGGGGTTACTGACCCACCCTCTGGACGCACTGCGTGCCTTGGCGGGCCGCGAAAAACTCCAGACGCTAGTTGACTTGATGGCAACCCTTGGCTGGACACCGCTATTGGCACCGCTCACGCTGCTGCCCGCGTTACCGGTGTTAATTTTAAATTTGCTGGCCGCTTCCCCTTACCAGAATTCCATCCTTGCTCACTACTTTGCGCCGGTTATCCCGTTTTTGTTCATCGCCGTCATCTGGGGATCTGTCAACGTTGGACGCTGGATCGCCCGTCTTTCCGCGAGTTGGGAAAGGCCAGCACTTTCCCCTGCCACGCGGGCCAAGGTTGAAGGTCGCCGCCTGGTAACTATTTTTGTGTTAATAACGACGTTGATGGTCACGTGGTTCTTCAGTCCGTTGCCGCCGGGCCGGCAATTTCGCCTGGCTCACTATTATCAGGTTAGTGAGCATGAACGAGCGCTCGCCCGGATACTAGATCTCATTCCACCAGACGCCATCGTATCAGCCCAAAGCGGCATCTTCCCGCATCTCTCCCGACGTCCTGTTATTTACCTTTTCCCGACGATAGCCGATGCGGAGTATGTGGTGTTAGACTTAGATTACAGCGCCAATAAGACTCCCGTGGACGAATACGTCTTTTATACGGCCGTAGAAGGGCTGCTGGCTGACCCGGCTTTCCACGCCGTTGCTTTTGACAAAGGTGCGCTCCTATTGCAGCGCGGTCCCGGTCAGGCTCCACCAGCCTTCACCGAGAACCTGGCCGATTACAGTGCAGGCCTTTATCGCTCAGCTCTCGTTGAATACCGAGGACCAACTCGCCTGCAGGCTGGCAACATGTATCAAAGTGTGGTTGTATTGGAAAACCGGGGGACGCAAAGCTGGGAAACTGTTGGTTCCTATCCCATTTACCTCAGTTATCACTGGTGGACTGCCGATGGCAACCTGGTTGCCTGGGATGGGCTTCGTAATTCCCTGCCACAGAACGTGAAACCGGGAGACACGCTCGCCCGGCAAGTTCGTTTTATCACCCCCACCGAACCAGGCGATTACGTGTTGGAGTGGGACTTGGTACATGAGAATCGCACCTGGTTCGGCGAACAGGGCGGAATTACATTGCGCCTGGATGTGACGGTAGAATGAGCGTAACTACTCAGCCACCCTGGCGAAGGTTGCGAATAACTTTGCCAACAGGGCAATTTTCGGTAGACTAAGAGATTTTCCCTGAAAATTCTCACAAAACCTTCGCAAGGATTATCCGGTCTGAGTAGTTACGAATGAGCTAAAAAGCATCCTACAGCATCAAGGTTGACAGGGTACTAGCCCAACGCTTCGAGG
The DNA here is from genome assembly GCA_964439175.1 of uncultured Anaerolineales bacterium. GTDB lineage: Bacteria > Chloroflexota > Anaerolineae > 4572-78 > NAK82 > CAYTNQ01. Next base: position 3,053 of record CAYTNQ010000008.1, read on the forward strand.
ATGTCTCCCAGCAAGTCTTCTTCCATAAAGGAACCTTTTTCCAGCAGCGACTCGATCTGGCCATCCAGGCGCCGTCGTTCAGCATGCGTTAGCTCTTTGGCCGTGACGACGATGACTGGTACGTCTCGCAACTCTTCTTCTGATTTCACAATTTCCAGGAGGGTGAAGCCATCGAGTTCCGGCATCATCAGGTCCAACAGGATCAAATCGGGGCGCTCGCTGCGAATCAGATTCAGACCAGCGCGCCCATCGTACGCCTCGAAGATCTGATATTTGCCGCGCGCTTGCAAGATTCGGCGCAAGAGTCGGGCGGCGTCCGGCTCATCTTCAATGATGGCCACCCGCTTCACACGTCCGTCAAGCCGGTTGAGGGCTGTCATCAGGCCCTCACGCGGCGCTGGCGAGCGTGATGCCAGGGCCGCTGCTTCGGCCGTACCTACCGTACGCATCCACTCATCGCCCAGCAGATGTTTTTCGACAGGGAAAGTGTGCCCAGAAATATTAATGACCACTACCTCATCGGGTTTAATGATCTGTTGACTCAGCAACTTAAAGACTCCGGCACAAGCCACGGCCGCCGCTGGCTCCATCGAGAGACCGTCCATTTTGGCCATCACGTGCATCGCCCGGAAAGCTTCCTCGTCGGTAACGCTCTCCATCGTGCCACCATGTTCCAAGACAATCTTGCGTAAGAAGGGGTAGACTGCACCAGGGCTGCCTGTGGCTACGGTAGTGATGCGTGTTTGCGGATCAGCCACGTCTTCGGCCTCTTCCAGCCCGGCTTTAAAGCTGTTGACCATCGGCGCGCAGCCAGCGGCTTGAATCAGAGCCAGCTTGGGCATTTTGTCAACAAAGCCCATCCGGTAAAGTTCTTGAAAGCCCTTCCAGACCCCCACCGGGCCCAAACCACCGCTGACCGACTGCACATACCAATCAGGTGTGCGCCATCTCAGGCTCGTTCCATCATCACTCATTATCTGCCCCAGTTGCTCGGCGATCTCAAAAGCCACTGTCTTCATGCTCTCTCTGGCAGCGATGTTGCGTACTCCTCGGTCAACAAATAATCCTTTGTGATTCGCGAATTTGGCGGCCACAATTTTGGTGCGGTCGTAGGTGCTGGTGACTTTGACGACCTCAGTACCATAGAGCCCTACTTCGCGCATCTTATCGGAGGGCACGGTACTGGTGAGGAACGCCCACAACTTGATGCCAGCTCGCGCACAATACGCGGAATAGGAAATAGCCACATTACCCGTCGAAGCCACCACTGCCTCAGTCACCTCCGCTTCCTTCAAGACGGAGATAGCCAATGCCGCCTGGCGGTCTTTAAAAGAACTGGTAGGCCCCTGTCGTTCGTCCTTAAAATAAAGATGGCGATGGCCTAACATCAGCCCCAGATTTGTGGCCTTGAGCAATGGGGTGCCCCCCTCTCCCATTGAGACGATGTTGTCGCGCTCTTTGAGCGGTAGCAACTCCCAATACCGCCACATAGTGTTGGAAGGCCGGGAAGTTAGTTCCGCCCGCCACACCTTAGCAATAGCGTCTAGATCAAAATCCGCATCGAGCCAGTCATGTCCACACCGCTCACACGCCGGTATGGGGCCGGTGTAGACAACACGATGTCCACATTTAGCACACTTTACGTAGAATTGCTTCTCCATAAGAATACTCTGCCTCGCTTTATTTCTTAACTCAGCCGTAGCTACTCAGCTACCCTTGCGAAGGTTAAGAATAACTTTGCTAACAGGGCAATTTTCGATAAACCAAAGCACTTTCGTTCTGAAAATACTCACCAAACCTTCGCAAGGGTTATCTGGCCTGAGTAGTAACACTCAGCCATGTTAAACCCTCCCACAGGTCCAAGGTTACGAACCAGCAATTTCTCTCGACCAGGAAAGCTCATCGCTTGAAGAAATTTCGCCGTAACCTGCGGGAGGGCGGCAATTGCTTATTGGGTATTGGCGATTTTTAAGATTGAAAGTAGTAACTACTCAGGCTGGTGCGATTCCACCCGGCTTAATGCTTTCCCCAAATCCTCCAACAGCTCATGCTCGGTAAAGAGGCCCTTGCGTAGCAATACCTCAACCTGACCACTGAGCCGCCGGCGCTCATCCTCTGTTAACTCTTTAGCAGTGATGACGATGACGGGGATGCTGCGCGTCTCCGGCCCTCGCTTGAGGGCTTCCAAGACAGCAAAACCGTCTACCTCAGGCATCATCAGGTCGAGGATGATAATGTCTGGTTTGCGCTGGTGCACCAGCTCTATTCCATTCTGCCCCCCGCCAGCTTCAATCACTCGATAGCCGTGTTGCGCTTCCAGGATGCGGCGGATAAGCAAGATGTCATCAGCCTGATCATCTATGACCAGCACCTGGGTCTCTTCCCCCCTTTGATCCAGGCGCGACAGAGCAGCGAGTAATTCTTCTTCCATGATTGGCTTTACCAGGTAGTCGGCAGCCCCCAAGCTGAAACCCCGCCCCTCGTCGCTGACGATACTGCAAACGATGATCGGTATGTCCTGGGTCTCTGGACACTCCTTCAACTCCTGAAGCACTTGCCAACCATCCTTGCCTGGCATCAGCACATCCAGGGTAATGGCGAAAGGCCGAAACTCTTTAGCTTTTTCAAGCACCTCGTGGCTATTGGTGACGCCAACCACCTGATAACCTTCCCCTTCCAGATATCGCCGGTACAGGCTGATGACGCCGGGGTCATCGTCCACCGCCAGCACCAACCGGTTATCTGCAGTGACTGCTTCGGTTTTCGCTTGATCCGCGGCCTCCTGCTCACTGTGATCCATCTGCGGGTGAATGGGCAAGGTGACAGTAAAGACTGAGCCCATACCCTCCTGACTCTTCACAATGATGTTACCCCCATGCAGTTCGACAAAGCGGTGGCTGATGGGCAATCCCAAGCCGGTGCCACCGACGCGCCGCGTGGTAGAGCCATCCACCTGGGTAAATTCTTCGAAGATGCTCCCTAGTTTCTCTTGGGGAATACCTATCCCAGTGTCAGCAACGCTGATATTGACCCACTCGTCATCGTAGCCAACGGTGAGGGTGATTGTGCCTTTTTCGGTGAACTTAGCCGCGTTGGAGACGAGGTTGAGTAATACCTGACGCACCCGGGTGCTGTCGGCCCAGATGATCGGCAAGTCCTCAGGTACGTGTTGTTCGAGCTCAATGGACTTGTCTTTGACAAGCCCCACAGCCGAAGACAAGACACCCTTGATGATCGGTTTCAGATCAACCTCTTCGAAGTTGAGTTCCATCTTGCCGGCTTCGATCTTAGACAGGTCAAGGATGTCGTTGATGAGACCCAATAGATGCTGACCACTATTGTAAATGGCAGCCAGGTCGGTCTTCTGCAATTCGGTGAGGGGGCCATCTATGCCCTTGAGAATGACGCGGGAAAAACCAATGATGGAGTTGAGCGGCGTTCGCAGCTCGTGAGACATATTGGCCAGGAATTGAGTCTTTAGCTTGTCCACCTCACGCAATCGCTCAGCGGTTTCTTTCTGTTCCTCAAAGGCCCGCATGTTTGCAATGGCGATGGCTGCCTGGCTGGCCAGCGTCTGGGAAAAGTCTAATTCGGCTTCGGTGAATACACGTGATTGTCCCACGACGTCGAGCCATACGCTACCGATGAGTTCACCTCTCACCATAATAGGCACCAGCAGCATTGACTTGATATTCTGCTGGACCAATACATCCCTGAAATGAGCAATGGCAGGGTGTATACTCACATCTTCAATCGCCACAGGTTGTTTGGTATCGCGCAAGGTCATATACGAGGGGCCGCCGACCAAAGGAGCGAAAGTTTCCTCCTCGTCAGCGCTGGGCCGGTATTTGGCTACCACGTTACCATTTCCTGTTTTATGATCAAACATGACTAACCGACACTGGTCTGCCCCCAGCCGGCTCGCCATTTCATCCACTATAACCTGGTAGAGATCAGGCAAGTTGGTGGCCGTGGTAATGTGGCGACTGGCTCGATAGAGAGCTTCAGTTTCAGCCAGGACGATCTGGGTCCGTTCAAAGAGGCGCGCATTTTCCACGGCCAGGGCTACTTGCGACGTTACCGCATCTACCAGAGCCAAGTCGTCTTCGGTCCAGTCACGAGGTCGATCCGGATCAAAGATGTCTAGAGTACCGATGATTTCCCCGCGTAGAGCGATAGGCGACGCCAACGCCGGACGAGCCTCGCGAGGCAACTGATAGCTATCCCCGTCACCGTCTCCATGTTGGTCTGGGAGTGCTGCATCATCGGCATCGGTTAGGACGACCGACCGACGATCTTGCACAGCCAACTCGATTTCGGGCGACCACGCCTGGGGTATTGGCTTCAAGCCATCCTGGGTAAGGACGTAGCCCATACCCTCCTTGCCCTCTTTAGAGGCCAGGAATTCCTCCCATTCCTGACGCAAATAGTGCTGGTGCAACGAACGAACTTCTTGCAAGGCCCTCTGAGTCTCGGCCAATAGGCGAGCATTTTCGATAGAAACTGCGACCTGGTCGGCCATGGTCTGTAACACGGCGATGTCCTCGTCACTGAAGGCCGCTTCCCCAACACTCTGGACCGTCATCGCCCCTATGACCTGCCCACGCACGATCAGCGGCAACGCCATCTCCGACCGCGTCTCCGGCAACAGCGGGTTTTCAAACCGCACTGCCTCCTCACCCACGTCCAAAGCAATACGGGCTTGTTTGTTGGCCACACACCAACCCACCATCGACTCGCCACCAATCTCCAGCTTGTGACCTCGCTCAAGTTGGACGCGCCCCGCCTCCCCTGTGCCCGCCCGCAACACGGCCCACCGGCCCGCTTCACCCGTCCACTCCCCCGTTTGATCCACCAGAAACAGCCCCGTATAGTACAATTCAAACCGCTCGCGCACCAGGCTCACCACCTGCCGAATCAATTCGTCCGGGTTCAGAATGCTGCTGGCAGCCCGGGAAACCTCGGCCGCAGTCTCCAACTGAGTACTGCGTCGCGCCAAGTCAGTTAGCAACCGCTCACGCTCCGTCACGTCACGGGCAAAAGCCAACACCCCCCACACATTCCCATCCGCATCTCTCAGCGGCGTCTTGATGGTATGGAAGATGTGAACTACCCCATCAATGGTTGCCGGGTCATTGGGGTTGATCAAAGGCTCACCGCTGTCCATCACCTGACGATCGTCCGTCCAAAAGCCGCGGATGCCCTTCTCCGGGTTGCCCTTGACCAGTTCCTCCGGGAAACCCAGTTCCAGGTCATTCTTGCCGATAAAGTCTTCGGGCGTGAGATGCAGGGCGTCCGCGTAACCCTGGTTAGCCAAATGGTAGCAATGCTGCTGATCTTTGATAAAGATCCAATCGGGCGTGGCATCAATGATGGAACGTAATAGCCGCTCCGATTGCTGCGCTTCGGCCAGTGTGGTCCGAGTCTGCTCAAACAAGCGGCGGTTCTCGATATAGCCGCTCACCCGCCGAATAACGTCGCCCAGCAATGTGCTTTCCCCGTCCTGAAAGTCGCGTTCCTCGGTATATGCAATGTACACCCGGCCCATAGATTCGCCGCCAACGCGCAGGCCCTGCACGATCTGACAAGGCAAATCCACCGCTTCAGCCGCACCGTAGATCTGCCCTTCGAACTCGATGGCCGCCACACATACCTCCGGATACCGCGCCGCAGGCGGAATGCGCTCCGCCACCCATTGCAGAAACTCCGGTAGCGGCGGTGTCTCTTCCGTCTTACGCCCAATATCGTTCAGACAGTCGAGTTCCTTGACCCGTCCTTGCAGCAGGAAGCTGGCTTCCTGCTGCTCGTCAAACAAGCGCTGGTTCTCCAGAGCCAAGGCTACTTGCTCGGCGACGGACTCCACCATAACAATCTCGCCATCGCCCCAAGACTCTGCCTCTTCGCGGGAAAAGCCAAGCACGCCGATGGTTTCTCCATGCAATTGGATAGGGACGGCCAGTGTCAAGCCTACCTGTTCATCGTTCTCGATCGCAGTGCCCACCTGCTGCAGGGCGGTCGTCATGGCGGGCAGCCACGCTTCTGTGGTCGGTCCATCCTCACTTTCGGCCTGAAGATAGCCTCGACTGGCTTGAGTGGTGGTAGCATAACTCCCCCATTCCTGTTGCAAGTAACGCCGCTGAGCAGCCTGCATGTCTCTCAAGACCACCTCCAACTGTCGCCGGGCCTCCTCAACCTCCCCCCTGGCACGCTGCTGTTCGGCCAGCATCTCCCGGATGTCGTCGATCATCATCTCAAGCCCAACAGCCAGATCGGCGAGAATTTCAACTCCCTCTGGAACCTGGACTTCTATATCCAAGTCTCCCAGGGCCACGGATTGGACCACATCGAGCAATGCCTGGCCTTGCTCCTCCACCCGTTGTTTGTATTCCTCAAGCGTGGTCTCTCTCATCTCTTGTTCCTTCAATTACACTATTGAGGGCGTTGTGTATTGCACCACATATACCACCCAGCACACAACACCTAAGCCTTCAACCAACTCCGGCATCAGCTTTCAGCCTTCAGCCAGGCTATGGCTTCCTCCTCCGAGTCAAAGAAGCAGATGTTATCTCGTCCGGCGGCCTTGTTGATGAAACCGGCTACCACTCGCGTGTAACGCCCACTTCCTACAATAGCCGTTTTTCTCAAACGGGGGTCACGCCCCAGGCCAGCAAGGAGTTTACGTGCGCTGGCAGAGAGCTTGCCCGTTCGGTTGGTGTCCGAGAGGATAAGCAATGGCTGCGCCTCCGTAGCTGCCTCCAGAAACGGCGTAAGATCCTCGAGGAAGGCATCCATATCTTCTTTGTCCACATCGCCAATTTGTGCTAACCACAAGATGCCATCGTCACGCATGTCTATTTCGTGTGCCATCTCTAATCCCCCTTGGTTTTAGGCGCTTGCGTCTTCTGGATTGATAGCAACCGTTCTCGCGTGCCCAGGCGCACGATAGATTGGGAGGCCCCCAAAATTTGCCCCAGTTCTTGAAGGGTGATCCGCATGATGGCCTCTGTGTCTGCGCCCTGATGGACCTTGTTGGTGATGGTGCGGACCAGCCGCTCTCGCTCGGCGCGCACCTGCGCTTGCTCGAAGAGGCGGGCATTTTCGATAGCTACTGCGACCTGGTCGGCCATGGTCTGTAACACGGCGATGTCCTCGTCACTGAAGGCCGCTTCCCCAACACTCTGGACCGTCATCGCCCCTATGACCTGCCCACGCACGATCAGCGGCAACGCCATCTCCGACCGCGTCTCCGGCAACAGCGGGTTTTCAAACCGCACTGCCTCCTCACCCACGTCCAAAGCAATACGGGCTTGTTTGTTGGCCACACACCAACCCACCATCGACTCGCCACCAATCTCCAGCTTGTGACCTCGCTCAAGTTGGACGCGCCCCGCCTCCCCTGTGCCCGCCCGCAACACGGCCCACCGGCCCGCTTCACCCGTCCACTCCCCCGTTTGATCCACCAGAAACAGCCCCGTATAGTACAATTCAAACCGCTCGCGCACCAGGCTCACCACCTGCCGAATCAATTCGTCCGGGTTCAGAATGCTGCTGGCAGCCCGGGAAACCTCGGCCGCAGTCTCCAACTGAGTACTGCGTCGCGCCAAGTCAGTTAGCAACCGCTCACGCTCAACCTCGGCCGCTTTGCGCTCAGTGATGTCTTTGCCAGTAGAGACGAAGTGGGTGACATTTCCATGCTCGTCCCTTAGGGGCGTAATACTCTTTTCTTCGTAAAACAACTCTCCATTCTTCTTCCGATTGACAACCACGCCCCGATAACTGTTGCCGGAAAGAATTGTTCTCCATAGATCTTCATAGAATTGCTGGTTGTGCTCGCCTGACTTGACTATTCTTGGCGTTTGGCCAATTGCATCTTCTTTTGTATAGCCAGTCAATTTCTCGAAGGCTGGGTTAACATATTCAATAATACCATCTCTATTGGTGATAACCACAGGATCTGTTGTTTGTTCAACGACGCGTGAGAACCTTTTGAGTGCCTCCTCCATGTGTTTGCGCTCGCCGATTTCTTGCCGGGCTTGTTGGTACAAACGAGCATTCTCAATAGCAATAGCGGCCTGGTTGGCAAGAATCTCCAGCGCTTGCAGCGTCGCCGGGCTGGGTCGCCTCTTGTCCAGCGGTTGGTCTACCGATAGTATGCCCAACGTCTGGCCCTGGCGTAGCTGGATGGGCACGAAAAGAGAATCATCAGGGTGCCATCTGTCATCCAAATCATCGCCGCTCACCCCGTCGTCAACTGCTCTGTATACAGGTCCTTCAAAGTCGCGTTCCCAGTCGAACTCACTATGGGGAACGAAATAACAATGTCCCACACGGAACTGCTCTTGTAGCAAATTGGCGAAGTCCTCCCAAGCGTAGGCAGCTCCCTCTAAAAGTTGCCGGCCCTCATCGTCCAAGCCAGCATAAGCATATACTCGAACCCTTTTACTATCCTCGTCGACCAGGTTAAGGACAACCGCGCCAAAGCCCAGAGAGCGATGAACCACCTGGACAATTTCCTGTGACAGTGAGTTCAGATCCAGGCTGTGATGTAGCGAGCTCCCGATTTCCAAAACCTGGGCCAACAACCGGCTGTCTCGTTGACGATCGTCATGCGAAATGTCATTTATCATTCCTGGTCTCCTTTACCCTTTGCACCAGGCTGGGATGTCGGCACCTGTTTAGGTTGGTCTGATGCAGCACCTGCGTCGTCTCCATGTGAAGCGGCCAAGTTACTAGATTCCCGTCCCATGTCCGCCAAGCTCCCATCAGGGGAGGAGGATAAAAGGAGTGGTGCCGTAGGGGTAGATGGCTTCTGATCACCATCTGTCCTGAGAGACTCCCCAGCACCCAGCCGGATAGCCCCGTGAGACGTACCTAAAGCCTTGGCCACCTCAGTGAGAGTAGTTTGCAAAATGGTGTCCAAGTCAATCGAACTGCGGATCTTACCCGTGATCTCGCGGATGAGGGCCTCACGACGAGCTCGGTCCTGAATCTGTTGCAACTGGCGCAGATTTTGGACAGCCACCGCAGCCTGGCCGGAGACGGCCATCAGACGGCGAGTTTCCGGCTCCGGGAAGCTGGTAGGTTGCTCGTAGGTAGCATTGACATAGCCGATCCACTGACCGCCAGCTACCAGAGGGACGAAGATAGTACTTTCAGCGCCAAGGCGTTCAAGATAGAGAGTGCGAGCGTCATCATCGAGCCGGGGATCGCTGGCAACGTCCTCTACCAAGATAGGCATGTCAGGACGTAGAAGTTGAGTGGCCGAGGGGAACGTCGCCAGGGGGGAACGCAAGCTGCCGGTCTCTGGTGAGAGCTGGCCCCAACGGGCCAGCACATTGATCCACTCAGGAGTTTGATCACTCGTCCAGGGACGATCAAAGAGATTAAGACTGACGTTTTGAAGCCCCTGGCCCAGTACAGTGTGTTGGCGCAAGGTAGCCAGGATGTCATCGTAGCTTTGAGCAGTGGTCAGTCCCGCGCTGGCCTGATAGAGGGCTTCTGTCTCGGCCAGAGCTACCTGAGTTTGTTCAAAGAAGCGAGCATTTTGAATGGCGTTAGACAATTGGTCAGCCATTGTTTGCAGAGTAGTTATGTCTTCGCGGCTAAAGGCTGCCGGCGAGGTACTCTGTACAGTGATAGCACCGATGATTTCACCCCGAGAGATGAGAGGGAGCGCTATTTCGGACCGGGTATCAGGCAGAGCGGGATTCTTGAAGTGGACAGCCTCTTCACCCACGTCCAGAGCAATACGCGCCTGTACGCTGGAGACACATGAGCCAATCATAGAGTCGCCACCCACCCTGAGCTGATGCCCCTGCTCAAGCTGAATCCGGCCGGCCTCGCCAGTGCCGGCCCGCAAAATAGCCCATTCCCCTATCTCATCTACCAGGAAGACACCCACATAGTATAAGTCGAATCGTTCGCGGATTAATTCTACCGCCTGTGGCAAAAGCTGGTTTAGATCCAGCGTCGAGGTAGCAGCCTGGGAGACTTCAGCCGCCGTTTGAAGCTGTACCGCCCGCTGGCTGAGTTGGCCGAAGAGACGGGCATTCTGTATGGCTACCGCTAGCAATTGCGCCACTCGTTCCAGTAGCGGCACATCAGCATTGGTATAAGCTTCACGTTGAAAATAACCCAGGGTTAGCGACCCCGGTACGTCACGTCCGTAAATCATTGGAACAATGATGGTACTCTCAATACCAGCCTGGCGTAGTGGCTCGACTTCCAATCCACGCAGGGTTGAATCGGTCAAATCAAAGACAATTGTCTTCTTCAAGTTGATGGCCTCACCTGCGAGGGTTTCTTGTAGAGGGAGCTTCTGACCCACACTCGGGGTGTCAAGTTCAATGTCAAGTCGATCACCTCCCACGTGGAATACATCCAACATGGACATCTCATCATCCACCAAGGCCACACTCATACGGTCGAAGGCTGTGAGTCGTGCCAATGAAGCCTGCACAGTCTGGATGATGGCGTGTATGTCGAGGGCAGTTGCCATATCGCGCAACATCTCGTTGAGCAGGGCTTCTTCTTCGGCAGCCCGGCGTGTTTCTTCAAACAGACGACGGTTCTCGATGGCTATGGCAGCCTGAGCAGCTAGCGTTACAAAAGGTTGTAAGGTGTCTTCAGTCAATTGGTGAGTGCGCTGACTTTGGATCATTAAGACACCCAAAATTCGGCTGCGGAAGAGGATAGGCACCAAGGCCAAGTCGGTCCCTTCTCCTTCAGCCGCCCACTGCCGCCATACTTCGCTCAAGCCTGCGCGATTCAGTAAGTCCTCACCCTGGCTCAAGTTGGAATAGATTGTCAAGCTTGGCGAAACCTGGCTAACATCCATCAGTGTACCAATTTCAACTGGACTCCCATCCTGGTCCCAACCGGCGACGACCTCTAATTTGTCATCTGCTTGCCGCCGAATCAGTACCAGACCCCGGTCGAAATCACCCTCCGCGACTGAGGTGAGCAGCACATCAGCAACTTCGGAGACAGAGGCCACCGAGCCGATGGCGCGACTGGCACGATAGAGCATAGAGGTCTCTTCCAGGGCTTCCTGGGTCTGCTTGAACAGGTTACTGCGCTCGATGGAGAGAGCCACCTGGCTGGCCAGCGTGAGGTAAGGTTGCAAATTGTGGTCGGTGATTGCGGCAGGTCGGGAAGCCGTCACTGACAGAACACCGATCCAGCCACCGACGGCAATCAGTGGAATGACGGCCCACGAACGAACCCCGGCTGCCAAGAGTTCGGCGCGTCTCGTTTCGGTGAGCCAGCTCTCGCGGGCTACGTCGCTCGCGATGAGAGGCTGATTGCGATCTATGAGACTTGCGGTAGCCTGCGGTTCGCCGATCAAGTCTTGGGCTAAAGATAGCTGATCGCCGACGGAATAGAGGGGTTCTGAGCCGCGCGACCAGGCGGCGACAACCATTAATTCGTCGGATGCAGCCTCAGTAGAGGCATCAAAGATGCTCAGGAAACACTGGTCAACCTGAGGTGACGGCAAGTTGACCACAATGGCGTGCACGATGTCCTCCATACTATCGGCAGTGGCGACGGCGCGGCTGGCCTGATAGAGGGCATCGGTCTCTTCCAACGCCGCCTGGGTGGCCTGGAAGAGACTGGTATTTTCAAAGGCAACGGCTGCCTGAGTGGCCAGCGACATAGCCAAGGTTAAGTCTTCGTGACTAAAAGCATCAGGCTGCCGCTGAGTGAGACTGAGCACGCCTTGAATGCGACCTCGTCCGGCAAGCAAGGGCATACTGATGACGGAACGCACCGGGTCATCTTCTTCCTCGCCAGGCAAGGCCAGCCAGCGGTCATCGCGCTTGGTGTCAGGCACCAAGGCTGGCTGGCGATTGCGGAGGACCCAGCCTTCCAATCCCTTCTCCAGAATCAGCTCGCTATAGTCTCGGGCCTCGTCACCAGTCAGATGAGCTCGTTCAGGCAAACTAGACTTAAAGAAATAGGTCTCACGCTCAACATCGGCGATGTAAAGTTCAGCGGCCTCGGCCCCCAGCCGGGGCACGAAGGAGAGAACAGTATCAATCACTGCATCGAAGTCCAGGTCAGCGCTGAGGCGCTGGCTCACCTCCAGCAGGAGAGCAGTGCGGTCCCGATCTTCGATAGACTCTTCGAACAATCGGGCACTTTCCAATGCTGTCCCCAAGTGTTCGGTTATCTCCTCCAAGAATGCTACTTCTTCTATGGTCCAGGTGCCAGTGTCCCCGGGTTTGTAAGTATCCAACACGCCGACGACTTGGCCGCGCACCTTAATGGGCACAGCCAGAGGCAGTTTCGCCCCCGTATCGGCACCGTTGCCCCCAGACGAGCTTGTTCCACCGTCTGGATGAGGTAAGACCTCGCCTTTAACGATTTGTCCCTGCTGCAAGGCCTGCTCCATTTCTGGTCGCCAGATACCCTCAATGCCGGTGACCCCATACGCATCACTACGAAAGCCTAAATCAGGCCGGGTGCGAACCATCTTAGCCCACGCCTCGCGGCTAATCTCACCATAAGCCCGCCGCTCTGCCTCCAAAGCGGACTGGATTTCGACGAACAGGCGTGCGTTTTCAATGGCCACCGCCACCTGATCGGCCAACACTTGTAGCACCGTAAGATCTTCCTGGGTAAACGCTGCTTCCTCAGTGCTCTGGATGTCCAGGACACCCAACAAGCGGTTGGCTACGATGAACGGCAGCGCTATCTCAGACTGGGTATGGGGCAAGAAGGGATTTTGGAAGTGAACCGCATCCTGGCCCACGTCGAGAGCAATGCGCGGCTGTCTTGTACCGGTGACATAGCCTACAATGCCTTGTTCCCCTACTTTTAGCCTGTGACCCTGGGCCAGCATTTGCTGGCCGCCCTCACTGTTGGCGGCCCGGAGCACCGCGTACTCACCTGCCTCATCCAGCAAAAAGACCCCCACATGGTAAAAGCCAAAGTGTTCGCTGATCAGATGCGCCACCTGGAACAGCAATTCATCCAGGTCGCGCAGATAGGCAGCAGCGCGGCCCACCTCGGCAACAGCCTGCAATTGCAGGGCACGACGCTCCAGGTCGCGGGTGCGGTCGGCCACCCGCTGCTCCAGACTGCTAATGAACTCACGCAACTGGCCGGTCATACTGTTAAAAGCCCGTGCCAGCACACCAATCTCGTCCTCGCGCTCCACTTTCGCGATGAGACCCAGATTGCCCCCTGCAATCTGGGTGGCAGTCTCAACCAGTCCGGACAGCGGGCTGAAGATGCTGCGGGTGATGAAGAGCGAAGCAACTATAGCAACCACCACAGCGGCCAGCGTCACGCCGGCGATGACCGCTAACAATACGTACGTTACATGAAAAGCCTCCCCTTGGCTCTGCTCCACCAGCAGTGCCACCCCAAGCTCCGGCAGCCAGCGATACACCCCTACCACCGGCTGTTCCCGGTAACTTTCATATAAGCCAGCACCATCGCGCTGATCTTCAATGACTGAGCGGGTTCCCTGGGTCTGCACGACCTGGCCCGCTGCCCCTAAGCGCGACCTGGTCAGCAAAGTATAATTACGGTCAATCAGGTAGGTCTCACCTGTCTCACCCAACCCGCTCTGCTTAAGCATCATCTCGCCCAACGGGGCTATGCTGGCACGACCGGCCAGCACCAGCACGTGTCCCTGTTTGTCAACCACAGGGCGAGCAAAGACGGCCGATATCTGGCCCGAATCAGGGGAGTAGCGTGGTGGCTGTATGGTGACCCCTTTCAGCCCCTCCTGGAAGTAATCCTGATCGCGATGAAGCGTGCCCTCTTGGGCAGCATCGGTAGATAAAACAACCTGCCCCTGGCCATCCATCAAGAACAATTCATCGAAACGTCGTCCCTGTCCGATCAACAGTTGGAAGCGGTCTTGTAATCTTCGGTAAGCTTGATAGCGAAGGTCAGAGGATCCCTCTTCTTGAAGCAACAACTGTACATCTCCTAGCGCATCCTCTGTATTCAGGACATTGACTAGAGCAATCTGCAGGTCATCTACCCAGTCATTGACCTCGACCTCTTTGAGCGTTGCCACCGTTTCGAGATGGTCAAGCGCCTGCTGCCGGTCACTTCGCAGACTCCACATGCCTGCACCTACGCCGATCATGAGTGCCGGCAGCAGCACCAGCAGCACAAAAGCGATGATGAGGCGGTTTCGTATCGTGCCAGAGCGAAAGATACGAACGTAGCGTCGCCAAGTTGCAGGCGCGCCATCCGTGACTGGTTGCGTTGACGCGGCTACTTTTTCTTCAGGCATAGCTGCCTCCGATTCACGAAATCACATCCAGGCATAAGAACCCCCATCAGGTAATCATCCACAGGCAACCCTGGCGGACACCCATGTTTCCTTAAGACTGATCCTGCTTACCGTCATTCCTGGTCTGGCCGCCGGGCCGGGGCGACAGACGGATCACTACCTCAGGCAGGCCCAAAGCCTGGCGCACCTCTTGGGCGGCGGTTTTGAGCACCGTCTCCACATCAAATGTTTCGCGTATCCGGGTGGCGATCTCGCCCGTTAACCGTTCGCGGACGGCCCGGCGCTGAGTGTCCTGGTACAGACGTGCGCTTTCTAAAGCCACGCTCAATTGCTCGGCCAGTGTTTCCAGCAAGGCAATTTCGTCCTGCGTCCACGCACCGGCGTCGCCGGGCTTACGTGCGCCAATCACGCCAATAACCTGGCCACGCGCTTTAATCGGTGCGGTCAGGCTGGTCGCGTCGTCTTCGCCCAGCGTTGTCTGCCCTGTCTGTAGCACCGTCTCCATTTCCGGCCGCCACAGGTCGCCGGCCGGGGAGAGAAGACGTTTACTTTTGAGGAAGCCCAAATTAGGTTGGACCTTCAGCAATGCCCCCCAGGCTTCCCGGCTTAATTCGCCATAAGCGCGATGTTCCGCCTCCAGGGCCTCGTGGGCTTCGGTGAACAGACGTGCGTTGTCGAGAGCCACCGCCACCTGATCGGCCATGATTTGCAGTGCGACTATAGTGTCCTGGTCAAAGATACCAGGCTGAGTACTTTGCACCGTCAGCGCACCGATCACCTGGCCGCGCGAGCGCAGAGGCAGGGCCGCTTCAGAACGAGTATCCGGCAGCTCGGCCGTAGCCAGACGCACAGCATCTTCCGCGACCTCCGACGCCACCCGCGCCTCGGCATGGGCGACGCTCCAGCCGACCATCCCCTCGCCAACTTTGATCCGGTGACCACGCTCCAGCATCGCCCGGCCAGCCTCACCGGTGCCAGCGTTCAAAACTGCCCACTCGCCGCTCTCGTCCGTCAGGAACAGCCCCACGTAATACAGACCAAATCGCTCACGGATCAACTCAACCACCTGCTGGACCAGGCGCTCTATCTCCAGGATCGAGGTGGCTGCCCGGCTTACCTCAGCCGAAGCCTTGAGTTGAGTAGATCTTTCTTCCAGCTCGCGTGCGTGAGCTTCCAGCAAAGTCCGACCGGCTTCCAGCTCGCGGTTGCTCTCGGCCAAGGCACTTGCATTGCGGCGAACCCCTTTGAGTGCATTCTCGAGACTCGAACTGGACAACCAGGAAGCTGCTCCGAGAACTCCAAGAGCAATAACCACGATAGGATCAGGGGATGGATAACCAGCCACGAAGCTGATTATATATAGAATCACTATTTCCGCCCCCGCTACAGGGATGGAAAACCACGGAACAACAATGAGTGGAGATATCGCCACAGGAACTGCTGAAGCTATAACCTTCGAGATCTCAGGATTCCAGTCAAATATGGAAGGTATGAGGAGAACCAGGAAAGCCAAGACGATATAGGAAGGCCAACGATGCCCACGCCGAGAATACCAATAGACTACAGCAAATATAACGAAAGCCGATAGTTCCAGGGGCAGATAAGTTAATCTGGCATAAGTTATGTCCAGCAATAACGTCACCAGATTAGCGACACTCATTGTCAGGACGAGTATGTTGAGCAACCTTCCCCTCTGAGCCGCCAAGTCGTCGTCCGCTTGGACACTGAGGTATCTATCAAGAATGCTCTTCACCACATTTCCTCCTAAAAAGGGATATCCTCCCTCGTGGCTAGGGTCTTGTCAAGGCCAATGCACTACAGATCGCGGATTTTACCACTCTGACTGGGGTGTAGAGGCATTTGCCAATCCAGAGAGATGGCATCTCCCCTCCACGGGCCAGCAACCCCTGCCTGCCTTGGGCAAAAACCTTCTCGTCTACTGGCTCAACATAACGATCATACATACTCAATGCCTGCAGGCAGTAGGCCGTCTCCTCAGCAGTTGGTTCATGGTAGTAGCCCCAACAACCATCGGAGCGCTGCGTGTCCAGGATCCACTGCACGGCACTTTGGGCCAGATTATGGTCAGTGCCGATCAGGGCGATGATTGCGTGGGCTGTGGCATAGTAAGGTGAAGCGTGCCACTTGTCAGCCCAATAGCGGCCATCCACCTGGACGGTACGCAACCACTTCACTAATTTGCCAGCACGAACCTCGTCCACTCCCTTAAGCGCCTCCAGAACGTGGATATTCGTGCCAATACTGGGATTGCGCTCGAATGAGTAACAGATAAAGTAATCTTCGCGCTCAAATTGATAGAGAGGACCAGGATCGGGATCAAGGCCGGCCAGCCTCAAAACCCTGAATACCACTGCAGAGTCATCAGCGTTGGGAACGGAATGATTTGAAGAGTACCCCACTCCTTCCCCTTTATCCCATAGCGTTTTCAGATTCCTCACGTGTCGAGCGAATCGCTGATGATAGGCTATGTCGGCAAGGAGCAGATTCCACAATGACCAGGCTGTCTCAAAAATGTCGAATGGGAATACCTGGGGGGCCTTGCCTCCATAGGTCGTGGCCACCTCAGTGATATAGCGGCGAGCTGTCACATTATCGGGCCATTTGGTGAGAAGGTAAGCGGTGGCTGAAGGAGATACAGCGACGCTGCCGTCACTCTCCTGGATATATCTTGCCTTCTCTATGTCGAAGTCATCTCCCATAAACTCCAAAGAGAAAGCCAGAGTGGTGTTTCGCGAGTAGCGCATATTCCGCGGGATCTTGGCCATTTTCTCGTCTCGCATCTTCCCATATCGCTCAAATACCGACCAGGGAAAGGTAAGTCCGAGTTCCCGTCCCTTCTTGAGAAAGGTGGGCAGGATCACTTCAAAACCAATAGTCTCATGTTCGTGTTCCAATTGAACAGCTTTTTCCCAGACGTATCTAAGCCCTTGCTCGATAGCACGTTCATTTCGGCCATCCTCACTCCATTTGGCCAGGGCTAAAATGGTGGCTAGCGTCGAGATCACCCGGTCGTGAACATACTCGATCCGCGCCCCCCAACTGCCGTCATAATTTTGGTTCTGTCTAAGCCAGCCAATAGCCTCTGGAAAGGCGGGCACGCCGGAATCTTGCTCCGCCGGGACCCGGGCCAGCCAGGCCGTATCATAGGCGGTGGGCTCCATCAGCCCGCTGCGATTTATACCAATCTCGTTCACGATGGAACTCACCATTTGCTCTAGTTTGTTTGGAGTACCGTCGCCCATTCGGATCTCCCTTTACGCTGATTATGGCTTGTTTATTGGTAGACCATCATTCACATTCTCTGGCCACAGGAAATGCCCTTATGCTTTCGCCCTTATCTCACACTCCTCCTCTGCCCTGTCGTGTCAGCCGTCCGCTGACCAGCATTTGGTGACCTCGATTGGAAGCAAACGACGGTGCGCTTCCCCAGCGCCCAAAGGCGTGGATGCCAAGAATTTCTCCAGGCACAACCGATACCAACGGTGAAAACATCTCCGATGTGATGTCAATTGGCAAAGCCTGGTCGGCCTTCCTCCTCACCTGGTCGTCGCGTGAAGTCACAACGGCGACGGCGCGAGCGCCCATTTCCTGGCAGCCAGCCATGACTTCCAGTGACCGTTCCCGGCTGCGGTCCGGCGGTACAATGAACCATACCTGGGCATCCTCCCCCGGCCGGAGCAGAAAAAACTGCTCGTGAGGGAACTCTTCCAGTTCAACGCCATACACCGGTCGCCGAGCTTGTTCAAAGAACTTGGCCTGATAGAAGAGAGCGACCCCGTAGCTGGGACCAGCACCGAGGAAATAAAAATCAGCCCCGTCGCCCACGCTCTCCAGGTATTCGGAGATGTGTGCACTACAACTTATTGCTTCTTCAACGAGGTGGGGGATGGCTTTTATCTCAGCTTCTAGTTCCAGCACCCTCTTGGCATCAAGATGCCCGCATTTTTGACCAATGCGAATCGCAATCAGATAGAGCGCGGCGAGGCTAAAACTGAAGTTGCCCAGGATAAGCGCCACCTGGCCTACGTGGTCACTGCTAGCAACGCCAGGGGCGGTGATCAGGCAGGGGAATTCCTGTGCCATCCGGCTCCCCTTTTGGGCTGTAACGCCGATTACGTCAACGCCCGCCTGCCTGGCAGCCCTCCCGGCTTCAAGGGTCATAGAGACCTCACCACTGCTGGAAATCACAACGACCAGGGAGTTAGGTAGCAGCAACGTGTAGCGGGCCAACTCCATTGCTTCCAAAGCAATAGTGGGAAGTTCAGTCAGTTGCTCGAAGGCATAGCGCGCAGAGAGGGCAGCAAAGAAAGAATCGCCACAGCCAGCCAGGTAGATTCTCTCAGGCTTGGCCTCGCCCACAACATTCCCCAACTGGCTTTGTACACTCTCAATGACTTTCGCCAACAGTTCTCCCTGACGTCCCAGTCCGGCCAAAGCCAGATCAACGAGTTGTGTAAGCGGTATTTGGAGCAACTGCTCGTATATATCATCCGACATCCTATTTCTCCCCACTGCTCAGGAGCTCGCCCACCACCTGATGGGCGATACTTCTAAACATCCCCCAGGCTGCCAGGTCGTGGAATTCGCTGCTCGACCCCGACAACTTGTGCCAGCGGCGTGCTATCTTCAGCAATTCTCCAGGCACCACGGTTCTGAAATCCAGGATTTTCTCCCCACCAGTCACCACGGGATCGTCACCATTCATCTCTTCAAGGAGAAAAACATAAGAGACGAAACTCGGCACCTCCTGAGGATCGCCTGGCGCCAGGACTGGCACATGTCGGATCACAGCCAGAAACTGCCGAAGCTGCACCTCAAAACCTGTCTCTTCCTTGAGTTCACGCCACAACGCGGCCGAAATCGTCTCCTGGGGCCGGATGCCGCCGGTCGGCAGACTGTAGAGTCTTTGAGGAAAACTCTCCTTGGTCATCACCCAAACCAGCCCATCCGCAGCCCGGCGTATAACCATCATCACCTCGGCCCAACGATCGGAGAAGAAGTCACGGACTGTTTTTTCGTCGAGTCCGGGGGCGACAGGGATTTGATTTTCGATAAGCCTCGGCTGTCCCCAATGCTGGGCCAGAAATTTCACCTCTTGGCTGAACTCAATCATACGTTCTCCTCATCCCAACCGGATGGCAGGCAAATCTGAGGCATAGGGTGCCAGATATTTCCCGGCTGGTAGCGCCTGCCAATACCGACGACATTTCCCTGATTCAACCGATAGAACGCCTGCATCTCCGCAAATGCCCTGTCAGATAATTCGCTGTAGTCCCGGTGCCACCCTTTCCGGGCGTAGAGATGGTCGTATAATATGCTCCGGAGCTGTGGCTGTGAGAAATCGAAGGAGAGGCCTACGGTGAAATACAGGTCTGCCCGACCTTCGAGGAGCGGAGGCATCAGAGCTGCGGTCCTTGGCCGATTGAAGCTGACAAAGATGTCCACTGGCTCTACTGGCTCGCCATAATACAGTTCGATCACTTCCTCCCGGCTCGGAGCCCGGCCGTGATCCCGATAGTATTGCACCGCCAGATCGAAAATCGGCGTGATCTGATCTCGCTCGGAGTTGAAACCCCAAAAGAGGCGATGCCGGTCATTTGTCCGTGTGCGCTCTGCTACCTCATCAAAACGTGCGAGTGCACTTTCGTACTGCGAACCTTCTAAGGCCTGCCGGTAATTGCCGAAGAAGCGAACTCTGACTTTGTATTCTTCATAGAAACGCAAGAACTCAGGGCTTGCAGCCAGCCTCTCCATACCGCTGGTCAGAGCCAGAGGCATATATCCTATGCCCTTCCCCTCAAGCTGGCCGGGGACTATAGCATGGGTAAAGAGCGTGTGCACCCCGTGGTCGAAAAACGTCCGCACAATTTCTACGAATCTCTGGCCGCCATGTTTAAGGTATCCTTGCCAGTAGGACATATCTGCTGGCCAGCCGTCGAGATAATTGAGGATGAGCCACCGGACCGTTCCTCCGGCAGCAAAGACGACGGTCTTCACACGTTCGCGGGCTATCTCAGCCACCTCTGAGGTGCTCAGATTTTGGAACCAAGTCAGGTCTTCTGGCTTCATCTTCCTTCTCCAAGGGTTAGGTTGACCGATCTCACAGGTCAGTTAGGCTCCACTTGCCCATTTTCTTCTGTTACCAGACGGATCACAATCTCGTCCAGCCCCAACGCCTGGTACATCTCGTCCACCGCGGTCTTGAGCACAGTTTCTACATCCAACGTCTCGCGCATACGGGCTGTGACCTCACCGGTCAAACGTTCATACTCAGCGCGGCGCTGGGTGTCCTGGTACAGACGCGCGCTCTCTAAAGCCAAGCTCAGTTGCTCGGCCAGTGTTTCCAGCAGCGTGACCGCCTCGGTCGTCCACGTCTCGCCGCTCTCACCCTTGTGCAAGCCTAGCACGCCGAGCACCTGGCCGCGCACCTTGAGCGGTATAGCCAGCGTTGGCTGGTCCGCGCCAGTGTCCCCTTCAGCAAGTTCAGGACTTCGCCCCCTGCGAGGACTTCGCCCCCTACGAGGACTTCGCCCCCTGCGAGGACTTCGCTGAACGGTTTGACCAGTGCGTGCAGCCTGGAGCATCTCGGCTTGCCAATCGCCTTCGGCTGGTGCGATTGCCTTGTGAGCGTAACGATATCCCCAATCGGTACGGGTGCGCAACAGTTCGGCCCAGGCCTGGCGCCCTACCTCGCCATAAGCACGACGCTCTGTCTCCAGAGCTGTCCGGCTTTCAGTAAACAGACGCGCATTATCAAGGGCCACCGCCACCTGGTCGGCCATGGTCTGTAATGCGGTGATCGTGTCCTGGTCGAAGACCTCGGGCTGGGTGCTTTGCACCGTCAGCGCGCCGATCACCTGGCCGCGCGAGCGCAGAGGCAAAGCCGCCTCAGAACGGGTATCCGGCAGCTCCGCCGTCGCCAGGCGCACGGCATCTCGCCCGGCTTCCAACGCCACTCGTGCCTGGGCATGGGCAATGCTCCAGCCCACCATCCCCTCACCAATTTTGATCTGGTGGCCGCGTGCCAGCATGGCCTGGCCGGCTTCGCCAGTGCCCGCCCGCAACACCGCCCACTCACCTGCTGCGTCCACCAGGAACAGCCCCACATAGTACAGGTCAAACCGATCGCGGATCAACTCAACCACCTGCCGGATCAATTGATCTGTTTCAAGGATCGAGGTGACTGCCCGGCTTACCTCGGCCGAGGCCGTCAATTGGACGGATCGCCGCTCCAGGTCATAGGTGCGGGCTTCCAGCAAGGCACGGCCGGCCTGCAGCTCACGATTGCTCTCGGCCAGGGCGCTTGCGTTGTGATGGGCCTCTTTAAATACATTCTCGAGACGCGAACTGGAGAGCCAGGAGATCACCCCAAGGATTCCAAGGATTACAACCACGACAGGGTAGTTTGAGTAAGATGAAAGACCGAGCACATACAGTATGACAATTTCTATAATCGCCAGCGGGATGGATAACCAGGGGGCAGCAACGAGCGGAGCCACTACCACCGGGATAGTCACCGCCAGAATATCTGGGGTTTTCAGATCCACCCGCACAACGTAAGGTGTGCTGAGAGCCATGAAAACCAGAAACACATAAGGTGGCCAACGATGACCGCGCCGCGTGTACCAATAGAGCGTACTGAATATGACCAACCCCAACAGCAGCACAGGCTGAACACCCGGCGTGGCGATGCCGGAAATGATGTCATTAAGTATGACCAACACGTCCGCAACGCTTATTAACAAGAGGAGTATAATGAGGTGCTGACCTCTCTGAACTACCAACTCGTCGTCCGCGCGGATACTGACGTACCGATCAAAAACGCTCTTCACGATCCTTCCTCCTAATGCCTTCCCCCTATGTCTCCTGCCATCACCACCTCACTTCCCATCCTCACTTCGACTTCGGCCACATCCAGTCTCTCTCCGATCTCACGAATAGCCGTCTGCAGAACTGTATCTATATCCAGATTCTCACGCATACGGGCTGCAATCTCGCCAGTCAGCCGTTCGCGGAGAGCACGTTGTTGGGTGTCCCGGTAAAGACGTGCACTTTCCAGTGCCAAACCCAATTGCTCGGCCAACGTTTCCATCAGCGCCACCTCTTCCACCTCCCATTCACCGGCTTCGCCAGGCTTGTGCGCCTTGACCGAGCCTATCACATGCCCACGCACCTTGACCGGAAGCGCTAATTCGGGCAATTCCTCGCCAAGCTTTGCATCAGTATCGGACAGAGCCACAGAGTCACGTGCACTGGTCATCGCGGGTGCACTTGGGACAGAACGCTCTTCGCCATCGTCCGCTCTAGGTTCGTTTTGAGATGCCAGGTTATCATGCACCTCAGGCCGTGGAGCACTCAGAGTCTCGACCAGAGGGGCAACGCCGCCTTTGGTATAGCGATAGCCCAGATGGCGGTAATCCTGGAGCAACTCCCCCCACGCATCGCGGCTGATTTCGCCATAGGCCCGCCGCTCCGCCTCCAGACTCTCCTGCGCCTGTCGGAAAAACCGGGCATTGCTGATCGCCATAGCTATCTGATCCGCGAGCGTCTGCAACACCGCCACATCCTCATCGCTGAATGCCTCTGACTCCTTGCTCTGCACATCCAAGACCCCGATGATCTCGCCTCGCGCCTGCAATGGCAATGCCATCTCAGAGCGCGCGTCAGGCAAGTCTGGGTTGTCGAAGAACGCTGCGTCCGCCCCTATATCCAGGACAATGCGCGGCTCTCCCCGCCCGGCCACGTAGCCCACGATGCTCTCCTCCCCCAGGCGCAACCGGTGCCCCCCCGCCAACATCCGCCGCCCCCCCTCGCTGGAGGTAGCTTGTAGCACCGCCCATTCGCCACTGGGATCCAGCAGGAAGATACCGGTGTGATAAAGGCCAAACTGCTCGCTCACCAGGCCGACAACCCGTGAGAGTAGTTCCTGCAGGTCCAACACCGAAGCCGCGTCTCGGGCAACCTTAGCGGTGGCCTCCAGGTAGCGGGCACGACGCGTCAGATCAATGGCTTGGGCCTGGAGCGTGTCGCGGCTGGCCTCCAGTTCACGATTGATCTCGGCCAGCGCATTTGCACTACGACGGACTTCCCTAAATGCGTTCTCAAGACTCGAACTGGAGAGCCAGGAAACCATCCCGAGGATTCCAAGAATGATAGCCACCACAGGATAAAGTGGATAAGATGCAAGGCCGAGAATGTACAGTATAACAACTTCTACAACCGCCAGCGGGATGGATAGCCAGGGGGCAGCAACGAGCGGAGCCACTACCACCGGGATAGCCACCGCCAGTACCACTGGGTTTGTAAGATTCTCTCGCACGGCGTAAGGTGTGCTGAGAGCCATGAAAACCAGAAACACATGAGGTGGCCAACGATGACCGCGCCGCGTGTACCAATAGAGCGTACTGAATATGACCAACCCTGACAGCAGCACAGGCTGAACACCTGGCGTGGCGATGCCAGAAATGATGTCATTAAGTATGACCAACACGTCCGCAACACTTATTAACAAGAGGAGTATAATGAGGTGCTGACCTCTCTGAATTACCAGTTCATCGTCTGCATGAACCTTGAGGTACCACTCAAGAATACCCTTCACGTCCCTTCACCCTTCCCAATGTATCTTCTCAATATCTTGGGGAAGGGGTTGCCCCTACTTTTTGAGAAGATACATTGATTGGAATCGTCACGTCTTAAACTGATCGCCGTCCATCTCTAATCGAATAGTCATATCATGCAATTGCAGTGCCTCACCGATCTCACGCACAGCGGTTTTCAGGACACTGTCCACATCCAATATCTCGCGCATGCGGCCCGCGACCTGGCCTGTCAGCCGCTCGCGGGCAGCTCGGCGCCGGGTGTCCTGATAGAGGCGGGCACTCTCCAGAGCCAGGCCCAACTGTTCGGTCAGTGTCTCCAGCAACGCAACCTGATCGGGTGTCCACTCACCAGCGCCAGTGGGTCTATGGGCATCAAGAACGCCGATGATCTGGTCACGGACTCTGATAGGCGTGGTAAGCGTCAGCGACGACCTGTCCCGGCCCAGAATGGTCTCTTTTTTCTGCACCGCCAGCTTCATCTCATCGCGCCATTGGCCATCGACTGGCAGGATCCCTTGAGGATCATAGCGTTGTCCCTTGTAAAGCTTGGTACGGACCGTCTGCGCCCACGCCTCACGACTGATCTCGCCATAAGCCCGCCGCATCGCTTCCAAACTCTCTTGCGCCTGCTGGAATAGCCTGGCATTGCTGATGGCCATAGCCACCTGGTCGGCCAGCGTCTGCAACACCGCCACATCTTCCTGACTGAATGCCCCTGGCTCTTGGCTCTGCACGTCCAGTGCCCCGATGATTTCACCCCGTGCCCGTAACGGCAGGGCTATCTCAGAACGTGTGTCCGGCAAATCCGGATTGTTGAAGAAGACCGCATCCACCCCTACGTCCAGTGCGATACGAGGCTCGCCCTGGCCGGTGACATAACCCACAATCCCCTCCTGCCCTATCTGCAACCGGTGCCCTCGGGCCAGCATGTGCTGTCCGCCCTTCGAAGACGCTGCCTGCAGCACCGCATACTCCCCCATCTCGTCCACCAGGAAGATCCCAGCGTGGTAAAAGCCGAACTGCTCACTGACCAGCGTCACAACTCGAGGGAGGAGTTCCCGGGGATCCAACACGGACGCTGCTTCTCTGGCCACCTGGGCAGCAGCCTCCAGTTGGACGGACCGCCGCTCCAGATCGGCCGTACGTTCTGCCACGCGCTGTTCCAGGCTGGTGATGAGCTCGCGCAACTGGGTCGTCATATCATTGAAAGCCTGCGCCAGGGCGCCAATCTCGTCACGGCTGGTCACCGCTGCTTGCTGCGACAGGTCGCCGGCCCTGATCGCCCCGGCGGTGACTGCTAGCGCTTCGATCGGCCGGGTAATGCGACGCACAACCAAGAAGCCCAGTGTGACGGCTATCACTAAAGCTACTACAGTTGTGACCACGATGGTGAGCGTCGTGTCAAAGGCCTGCTTTAATGCCTCTGACACAGGTCTCTCAGCAACAACAGTAAATTCTTGCTGACCCAACTGCATCCTATCAACCCCCAGAACAACATCAGCGCCGTCCAGGCCAGTTTGGATGTCTGCTTGCTCAGGCAACTTAAAGCGCGTGCCTAACTCAACTGAAGGGTCTTGGTGAGCGACGACTCTGTTTTCCGCGTCTACGACATAAATGGTCTGACCTTCACCCGTCTGCAAACTTCCTATCAGGTTCCCGACTGCCTTGAAACGTAAATCCGCAACGAGCACGCCACTCAACTGCACACTGCGCGGTTGAAATAGGGGGATGGCGATAGTCATAAACGATTCGTCCGTCGCTTCATCGAACCGCACTGGGCTAAAGTATGTTTGACCGCTGGCTTTCGCCTGCTCAAACTCATCCGCCCCAGACCGGTCACCGAGATCATCAGCAGCAACGATTTCCGTGCGTGAGAGGCGAATCTGCTCTCGCCCTTGAGCATCGAGCAAGGTTAATTCTTCGTATACATTCCGATAGGGTCCAGAGTTGAAGACACCCAATAAAAGGCTGACCTGCCGTGCACGGTCAGGCTGTTCCAAACCCCGGATCTCACCACCGACCACTCGTAAGTCGCCCTCCACTTCCCGAAGGAAAGCATCTACCTCCGTGGAAACGCGCTGAGCTACCTGGTGTTGCAAGTTAAGTGCCTGCTCTCGCTCAACGGTAAAGCTACGCTGCGCCAGGATCACACCAACCAGTAACAGCGGGCCGATGGCCAAACCAATGAAAATTATCGTTAACCGAACTCGAAGGCTGTTCCACATGTCGTTTCTTCCTTTATTACCATCCTGGTTTGGGTGGTGGAAGGGGGTCTGTCTCAGCACGGTCACGAGGCCCGACGATAACGAAGTTGTTACCCTGCCACTGCAGGAGCATATAGCTCCCTTGCGGCACACCGACACTGTCGAAATTGAGCGGCCCGACGATGGTGTCGTAGGTACCTCGGTGGAGTTCTTCGATCAAAACAGCATTGTCGATGGACCCGGTGTTCTCAACTGCCTGCTGGAGTACCTGGCCAACAGTGAAAGCGTTGGCGGCATCCTCGGGGACTTCCCCAAGCGAACCGCCGAACAACTCAATGTACTTGGCCGCGAACTCTGCGTTTTGGTATGCATCGGCGTCTGGGAACCAGGAGGCAGAGGAAAAGATGCCTTCAGTAGCCGGGCCAAGCGCTTCCTTAAACATCCCCGATACAGTCGGCCCTGTCGTGAAAAAAGAGAAGTGCGGCTGGTAATCAACTGCCTGGTAGGCACGGATCTGGCCGATGGAGTCTTCCAGGAGCGTGCCGCCGATGATCATGTCAGGATCAATATCCGCGACCTGAATAGCGATGTCGGAAAAGTCCGTTGTCTCAGGGGGATAGGTCACATCGAAGACCAACTCCAGGCCGCCGTCGGTGAGGAGTCCTTTGAGGCGTTCCATCACACTCAGCGCGAAGGGATCATCCTGACTGACGACAGCGAAGGTTTGCGGTCGCTGATCTTCCGGCAGGCCCAAGATGTACTCGGCAAATGGGTCGGCCTGTCGAGCAGATTGGGCTGGCTGGGCGAAGAAGAGGTTGGTCAAGCCCCGATTGAAGACCTCCGCTGCACCGCCAGCCGGTTCAATGAAGGCGTAGCCGTGACGCGCTGCAACCTCAGACGTCGGGATCACCAGGAAGCTGGAGAATGGCCCAACCACCAGATCGACCTTCTCGACTGTGATTAGCTTTTCATAGTCGGCGACGGCAGTGTCCCGGTCGCTGGCATTGTCAAGCACTCTCAGCTCGACCTGATGCCCCAGCAAACCACCCGACGCATTGACTATGGCCCCCCAGACTTCGTAGCCCTCTTTGGCAGCAGCGCCGGGTCCACTGAAGCGGCCGCTAAGCGGCAGTGAGACGCCGATGACGATGGGACCTTCTCTTATCGCCGGATCTTCGCTTGTCGTGGGGCCCAATTGGCAAGCCGCCAGCACCAGAGACAAAACCAGAACTACTATTACTAGTGCCCCATCAAAATGATCTTGATAGACCCGATTCAGCCGCCATAGGCGTGGCCTTGGTATATCATAATCTCTGTGATAGGGTACTAGAGTAAAATAGGTACGCTTCACCATTCACTCCTTCTTTGTTACCTGGTTGAGTTCGAGATGGTCCCCGACCCCGCCTCTACATCCAACCGCACATCAAGTGCTGCTAGCCCTAAAGACTCACTGATTTCGCGCACAGCGGTTTGCAAGACAGTGTTCACATCGAGCGTTTCGCGCATATGGGCAGTGACTTCACCCGTCAACCGTTCACGCTCTGCACGGCGCTGCGTTTCCTGGTATAGGCGCGCGCCCTCCAGGGCCAGGCCCAACTGTTCGGCCAATGTCTCCATTATTGCCACCTCTTCGGCTGTCCACTCACTGCTCTCGCCAGGCTTTTGTGCATCAACCACGCCGATGACCTGACCTCGCACCTTGATCGGTATGGCCATGGTCGTGTCATCTCCATCGCCAAGTGTAGGCTCTCCCGTCCGTAGCACGATCTCCATCTGTGGCTCCCATAGGTCGCCCACCGGGAAGATACCATGCTGGTCGCTGAGGAAGCCCAGGTTGGGTTGAAAGTGGAACATTTGCGCCCACGCCTCGCGACTGACCGCACCGTAGGCCCGGCGCTCCGCTTCGAGGCTCTCTTTCGCCCGCTGAAAAAGCTGAGCATTGCTGATCGCTGTCGCCACCTGATCGGCCAGCGTCTGCAACGTGGTCACATCTTCCTCACTGAACGCCTCTGGCTCCTTACTCTGCACGTCCAACGCCCCGATGATCTCCCCCCGCGCCCGCAACGGCAGCGCCATCTCCGAGCGTGTGTCCGGCAAATCTGGGTTGTCGAAGAACACCGCGTCTGCTCCCACGTCCAGGGCAATGCGCGGCTTTCCCCGGCCAGTCACATAGCCCACGATACCCTCTTCTCCTACACGTAACTGGTGTCCCCGCGCCAGCATCCGCCCCCCTCCCTCACTGGAGGCAGCCTCCAACACTGCCCACTCGCCAGCGGGATCCAGCAGAAAGAGACCGGTATGATAAAAACCAAAGCGCTCACTGACCAAGGTCACGACTCTCATCAGCAGATCTTGCAGGTCCAGCACCGAAGCCGTATCCCGGGCGACCCTGGCGGTCGTTTCCAAATAGCGAGCACGACGTTCCAGATCACGGGTGCGATCAGCCACCTGCTGTTCCAGAGTTTCATTCCGCTCTCGCCATCCCCAAGCTGCCTGGTGAGCCCGCTGCAGCGCGCGACGGAGGTTCTGGCTTGTGAGCCAGCCCAGGAAGGCCATCAAAAAAAACATGAGCAACCTGGAACCAACAGTCAACATTACTTCCTTCTGAGGGTCGTAGGGGAGTGAAGGTACCTGGTAGCCAAACCGCTGAAGAGCAACTAGAATTAAGTAAAAGATGGCTGAGATACTCGTCACCAATATGCCACCCCTGGTCTCCAGGAGGGTGACCGCTCCCAGGATAGGCCACAGATAGTATATGGCTGAGAAATCTTGGTAGCCACGGACATATACAGCCGACGTGACGGCCAGAGAGGTGCCTATCAATAAAACATAGCTTCCCAATTCAAATAAACGTCGCCGAATCAGCCAATAAGACACAAGGCCCACGACCACAGCGATCGCTCCGAGAGGCATCAGAGCGAACAGACCAGATCGAGGCATAAGCAGCCCACCGACCGCTGTCATGACTGTCAGTAAGGAAAATGCTATGGTCTGACCTACAATTAATCTACCCAGTAGCCTCTCCCTCGGCCCCTGGTCCGGCTCGAGGTCGGGGCCGGGAAAATGGTTCTTGGACTGCCAGTTCAATTCATCGTTGCCCATAATCAACCAAACTCCTTGGAAAACACACGCCTCAATGGCGGTCTCGGGCTATGCCCGGACAGTCTTCAGCGAGGGGGCGACCCATTGTCTGTCTCTCTCGTCGCGAGACGGACTGTAAGCTTATTTAACCCCAATGCCTGGCGCATCTCGCCCGCCGCTGTCTTGAGTACGGTCTCCAGATCCAATGACTCGCGTATGCGGGCCGTAACCTGGCCGATCAGTTGCTCGCGGGCGGCACGGTGCTGGGTCTCTTCCAATAAGCGGGTGTTTTCCAGCGCCAGGGCCAACTGTTCAGCAAGCGTCTCGGCCAGGGCAACATCGTCGGCGCTCCATTGTCGACTTCCCTCTACCTGCCTGAATCCCAACGCACCGATGGGTTGGCCACGCAGCACAATAGGAGCCACCAAAACAGACGAAGAGGATTCTTTGGCCTGGCCAGTATCACCGTCACTGTTCCTGACCACCGGGTGTAAATCCATCGTTACCTGTCGAACTTCGGGTAGCACCTCGCCACTGAGAGGCGCCACCTTGGCCTGGGTCTGCCCATGCTCTTTAGAATACTCATAGCCACTGACCGCTCTGCTATGCACGTATTCAGTCCATGCCTGGCCGAGATAGCGTCGGTGAGTAGCCTCCATCGCCGTCAACGCCGCCTGGGTCTCAACGAAAAGCTGGGCGTTGTCAATGGCTACCGCCACCTGGTCGGCCATTGTCTGCATCACAGCGATATCTGCCTCGTTAAAAGCTGCCTCTTCCACACTCTGCACAGTCATAGCGCCGATGACCCGCCCTCTTGAACGGAGTGGCAATGCCATCTCCGAACGTGTCGCCGGCAGGAACGGGCTATCAAAGCGAGCGGCTTCCTCACCCACGTCCAGGGCGATCCGAGCCTCGCTCCTAGCTACGCATTGGCCGATCATCGAATCACCCCCGACCTCCAGCCTGTGCCGCTGCGCCAGCATCTGTTGGCCAGCCTCACCCGTGCCAGCACGCAGCACGGCGAACTTACGTTCTTCGTCGAGGAGGAACAAGCCCACGTAGTATAGGTTGAATCGCTCGCGGGCCAGGTCCACCACCTGGCGTAGCAGTTGGTCGGGATCGAGCACCGAGGTGGTAGCACGGGCGACTTCGGCCGCCGTTTCTAAGCTTTGTGTACGCTCCGCCACGCGCCGCTCCAAAGACCCGATCATCTCCTGCAACTGAGCAGCCATGGCGTTGAAAGCGTCCGCCAAAGTTCCGATCTCATCACTTGTCCCCACTTGAGCCCTTGCCGTCAAATCCCCGCCGGTAACTCTCTGCGTTACTCTTACTAACTGACCGATAGGAACGATGATGGACCGACTGATAAAGATGCTCAAACCAATAGCCAGCACCGTCAAAACCAAACTCGATACAATGGTAATCCTGACATAGGTCAGATACAGCTCTCTATTGGCCTGAATGAGGGCCTGGGCCTCGCCTTGCTTGGCCTCGTACAGGGCATCTGCGTTAGCCAATAAGGCGTTTTCCAACAGGGCAGAAACTCTCATCTGTCTACCTTCAATGCTTGCCGTGTCGTCGGGATGGAGCTGGTAGAAGGCCTGCAGTTCGTCCGACAGGGAGACATATGTCTCGTAAGCTTCCCTGATCTTCTGAACGAGCTGCTGATCTTCAGAGCTATGGGCCCTGGCTTCGAGATCCGCCAGACTTGTCTCAACCCGGTTCTGCAGATCCTCAACGGCACGCAGATGAGCCCTGTTGCCAGTGGTGACGTATTGGTCCACTTTCAAGCTATGAAATAGCGCACTGCTCTCTATGGTTGCCATGTCAGTCAGAGAAGGTTGGTGTTCTCGCAAAATCTCCTCTGTACTGGCATTGAGCTGTCTCAGGTTATAGAGACTGAAAGCCCCAATGGCAGCCATCAATACGGCCAGGAGGAAGAAGGCGACCATTAGTCTTCGTCCGACAGTCCATTTCATGATCCATTTCTCCTGAATGCATCCGACGGTTGGGGAACTACCTCCCCGTTGCTCAATTCAGCCGTCCACGTCGTGATTTTGCGCCTTTCTCTCCAGAAACCTACGAAACGACCCAATCCCTGTCTCCTTCCCCAACCCGTAGATGCGCCCGTACCTTCTTTCACAACCCAACGAACGAGCGTTCAACTCTCAAGTCGATACCAGTAAAAGTCCTCGGCACCACCTGTCGTCGGACAGTAGTTGACTCCCTGGACGGCCTGGCTGTAGATATGAAAGTCTGGGATAGAGACGCCAAAGATATTCACGGCATCATCCAAAACCAACTGTTGGGCCTGGCGGTAGAGATCCTTGCGCTCTGCCTCGTTCACATTCGCCCTCGCCCGTTCCAGCAAGTCATCCATTTGGGGGTTCTGATAGTGGCCAGGATTCGTCCACTCTCCCGCCTGGGAAGAATGATAAGCCGCCCACAGATAATTGTCTGGATCAGGATAGGCACCATCGTAGTAGACAGGGAACGCTGGCGGTGATGTTTTGGGATTCTTAAAGGCACTAACGGCGTCAGCCCATGCCATCGGGATGACATTGACTCTGATGTTGAGCTTGGCCAACTGGTCGCGCAGGAGTTCACCCGTCTTGCGTTCCTCTTCCAGACCACTTACATATACGTAATCTAGATCGAAGTCCCCCTCGGGCCATGGCGATTGAGCTAACTCTGCCCTGGCTTTTTCGAGATCAAGGCGATAGACCTGAAGATCCTTGGCGGCCCACTCCAAGCCAGGTGGCAATGGCCCGTCCAGCAGGACAGCACGTCCCCCCCAGATCTCTTGAATAGCCTGATAGTCAACAGCGTAGGAGATAGCCTTTCTAACATGGAGGTCCGCCGTATACCCTTCCTGGTTGTTAAGTTTGACCTCGTAGATGCGCAGAGACGGCTCCTCCACTATCCAAAAGCCCGGCGTATCTTTGAGACGAAGTTGGTCTTCGGGCAACATCCAATCAGCCATATCCACTTCACCCTGTTCCAGAGCTTGCGTTCTGGCCGCGGCGTCTTCCATGACTTTGCGCGTATAGGCCGTCAGGTGGCTCTCCGTGGGCCAACCCTTCCAATAATCGGGGACGGCCTTAAACTCATAAAGTTCCCCGGGCTTCCACCCTCCCATAGTGAAGGGACCAGAGCCAGCCTCGTGATCTGTCAGCCAGGTCTGCCCATGATCGTCGCCAGCGTTGGCCTGCACCAGATTGGGGTTGACGACGAACAGCCACGGCAACGTGTCCAAGAAGGGACCAAAGGGCTGCAGGAGCTTGATCCGCAGCGTGCGCTCATCGAGCACGCTTACGCTATTTTCATCCATGATACCTACAAACAGGCTTGCCGGCCCTTTGCCAATATTCAGCAGGCGCTCGGCAGAAAACTTTACCGCCGCTGCCGTCACTGGAGAGCCATCATGGAAAACGGCGTTCTGTACCAATTTAAAGGTCCACTCGGTGGCGTCCTCGGAGACCTCATAGCTCTCGGCCAGCCAGGGTACGACCTTAGGTGGGTTGCCAACATGGCGAAAGAGGGCATCGTAGAGCCCTTTCAGGCTACTGCTGATAGCGTAGTCAAAACCCACCGCCGGGTCCACAGTGTATATATCCACTGAGGTGCCCATGACCAAATTCCGTGGCCCGGCTGGAATCGGTGTCGGCGTTGCCACAGATGCAGTTGGTCCACAGCCAGGCAAAAAGGTACCCAGGGCAGCCATTCCGCCGATTCCAGCCGCCCAGCGCAGGAATTCACGCCGATTAAGGGTTGCCTGGCCGGCCTTTACCCCCCGAGCATCCTCATTGGATCCTGTCCTGATCGTTTCAATGGCTCTGTCAGTGTCCACTTAATGACCTCCATATTTCTCTGTTTGCTGGTTTCGGTGCCGTACCAGGCCACCCGAAAAGGTGTAACGCCTTCAGCACTTTGGCCGACGCTTGAATTATTGTACCTCGACCTCGCCCCCATTTTCCGCCAACTCCGATGGCACACTCAACTGTACAAAGGCATTAGACGTACGCAGAGCAGCCGCCATTTCGCGCACCGTAGTTTGCAGCAATGCATCGATATCGGTAGCACGGCGCATTTTGCCGGTGAGCTCGCGGGCCACCTGCTCGCGGGCGGCGCGACGTTGAAGGTTCTCAAACAGCCGCAGATTCTCGGCAGCCAGCGCCAATCGTTGCGCCACGGCTTCTATTATGGCGCGCTCTTCCTCAGTCCAAGGGCGTTCCGCCGTCTCTCGGCAGATACCCAGGGTGCCGACAACTTCACCCCGTAACGTGATCGGGGTGACTACGGCGGTATATGGTTCTACGCCATCCGCCCCTTCCCGGGTCTTATGCCCCGCTAGTGTTAGAGGGCGACGCTGGGTCACTGCCTCTCTAAATGCTGGCAGCAACTCTTCCCGCGGAATCGTCAACTCTGGCTGGAGAAGCTCAAAATCCGTAGCAGGTTTGGAACGTACATAGTCACGCCAGGACTGGCGCAAGTAACGGCGCTGGGTAGCCTCGGTTTCTTGCAGTGCAGTCCTTGACTGCGTCAGGGCTTCTACCAGCATATCAACCGTCACGTTGATATGCTGTTCCAACGTGATCAGGTTTTCATCCTCTTCGGTCAACGAGAGACGAGCCTCATAATCCCCCTGTCCAATCCGCGCCAGGAAGGCCGAGTACTGGCCGATTGCTCGCTGCAAGCGATCGCGAATCGCCTGCTCTGCCACAAGGCTTTTCTCCAGTTCCTGACGATAGCGGTCGGCTTCCACGACTGCCTGCCGGGTACGCCCCAATGCAAGCCGCAGGCTGTAGCCCGCCAGCCAGACACCCATCGTGACGAAGAAAAAAGCAAACCCCACATCGAACATGTTCAACAAAACTGACATCTCAGGCGTAGAATACGCGATTTGGAGAATCCCGCTGATCTCCAGAAATCCGGTGACCAACAGGGTGATTAAGCTCCAAAAAGCCAAAGCCAGGCTGACGCCAGCGCCCAACGTAACGCCGGCGGTGGCAATCGGAATGATCAAAATGACCGGGAGAGCCCCCTGCGTCCCCCCCACGACGACTGCTCCAGTACAGGCTATTGTCATCATCGCGATGAAGATAATGCTGCCCGCCTGGACGCGACCTGTGCGGACCAGATAGTAACACAGCACGACAATCAGGGCCGCCATTGCAATGAACACGCTGTTGGTAACCACATACACTGGTGGCCGTTTGCCGATCTGAAACAGCATAGCCCCGATGCCCAACAACATCACTATGAAAGTGGTAAACAGAATCACGTTCAGGTTGAATGCACGTTGGTTGAGTTCCTCGTCGTCAAAATGGGTAATGATAAGCTGGTGCAACCATTCTATCATCGTGTTACTCCCGGAGCTTCTCGTGACTCAGCTACCCTTGCGAAGGTTCAGACCCTTCACTTCGCTCACTTGGGCCTGCGCCACCCCGGCCCGCTGGCGCGAGCCAGGGCGGGCAAGTGCAGGCAGGGCAAGCCCTTCGCAAGGGTTATCTCATCCTTAGTTCCAAGCAGGTGGCTCTTCATAGAAATTGTTAATAAACAGCTCATCGAAGATTTGGACCGATAGCACGCCAACCAATGGGAACGACAACATCACGTCCATACGATTGTTGCGATCCTTGGACAAATCACGCCGCTGCAACCGCCTGACCATCTGAGAGACTCGCTGACTATCAAAATACCCCTTTTCCTCAATGGCCGCGGGCGAGAGCAGGCGTTGCGCATAAGCTGGCGCATTAGAGCCCAGAAAAGCGGGTGAAGTAGGTGAAGTCATAGGGCTTTTTTTGCGGCGTACGATCTGATCCGGTAAAATTTCTTCCACCGCACGCTTCAACAGGTATTTTTCCTCTCTGCCACGCAGCTTGAGGTCGTTGGGTAGACGCGCTGCAAATTCCATCAAGTGATGATCCAGGAATGGGAAAAAGGCTTCTACTCCCGCCGCGGCGGCAGCCCGGTCGCCGTGGGGCCCCAGCAAATAGTTAGGCAAATTCACCTTGGTCGAAAAGTATAAAGATTGACTGAGAGGGTCCCATCGAGCCATACGCTCCGTATTTAACGCCTGGGCAACGTCAGCTTCTGGACAATAGTCACGTAGTTGAGCCTCCATATCCTTTGAATAATAAGCTGTCACCTCGCGCACGGTATAGTTGTAGTACAGAGGAGCCGGGAAGCAACCGAAGTGTTCACGCGCCAGGCGCTGTTCCTCCCCCGACAGGACAAAAGCCTTGGGGAAACCCAAGCTGGGCAAGGTGGCACGTATCAACGGCAAGGTCAGTGACAGAGGGAAGCGCTGTAATTTTTGGTAGATGCGGTCCCACTCATTAAAGACGTAGCCGGCCAGCAACTCGTCGCCGCCCTCTCCGTTGAGCACCACGCTCACGTCCTGGGCCGCCCGTTGCGCCAAGGGCAATAAAGACGCGGCCTCCGCTAAAACAAGTGGCGCTTCGCCATGCCAGATCAACCTGGGAAAGTTTTCTGCAATGCGCCGGAACGACATCTCAACCACGTTAAGCGACACTCCCAGCACGTCGGCTGTCTGCTCCGCGTGTGGCCGTTCGGTGTAGGCCGGCAGTGCGAAGTCAGCAAAATAGGCAGAAAGATCTTCCAGACCGTTTTGGCGCATCAACGCGGTGACGGTTGAGGAGTCCAGGCCACCACTGAGATAGACACCCACTGATCGATCAAGAGGTATGCGAATGTGCACGGCCTCACGCAACAGCGACAGCAGTTGGTGGCGATATTCCTCTTCGCGGTGCATCTCTTCTGTCTCGGGTGTGAATTCCAGGTCCCAATACGGTTGGTGGGTTACCTGGTCACCCTGGGCCAGCAGAAAATGGCCTGGCGGCAAAGCCGACACCCCTTCAAACATCGTACGCGGTGCCACCGGGCAATTCATAAACAGCACTTGATCCACCGCTTTCAGGTCAAGTCGCCGTTCCACACTACCGCTGGCCAAAATGGCTTTGATTTCGGAGGCAAAGTAGATTATCCCGTTTTGCACTGAGTAGAACAGGTGGCGCACCCCCAGGCGATCCCGGGCCGCAAACAGCCGTCGCTGTCGCCCATCCCAGATCAACAGCACAAATTCGCCTTCTAACTGCGCCAGACAATCCAAGCCGGCCCATTCGTACATGTGCGTAATCAACTCGGCATTCGACTGACCTGAAAAGCGATACCCCTGGTCTGCCAGCTTAGACCGGAGTTCCGCACGATTAAAGATACGACCTTCTAGCACAGCCCATATGCTTTCGTCTGCACTCACAAACGGCTGTTCATCTTCAGGGGATGCTGGCGGATAGCTGTGACACACACCCATCGCAACACCCGGCTGATGATGATTGGTCTCGCCAGCCAGACCCCGATGGGTCATCAGGCGCAGCATGTTGCCCAGCGTCTGTGGCGGGACTTCTCGAGCTCCTTTGAGATCAATGACCCCTGCGATACCGCCCATTCGTCCACTTACCTCTTCGAGAATCAATGGTCAACGGCTTTTGTCTAGCCGCGCCAACAGTTCATCCTCTGTCCCCATGTGCACTACCACATACGAAGCGCCGAAGGCCGACTGTAGGTTTTGAATCGCGTGTTGAACCAGGGTGTCCATATCGTTGGCTCGCTGCATCTTGTCGGTGATATCGCTGACCAACTGCTCACGCTCGGCACGGGCCTGGGCCTCCTCAAAGAGCCGGGCATTTTCCAGAGCCAGGGCCACCTGGCCAGTTACTGCCTCGACAAGCGCAACCTCTTCAGGTGACCATTGGTGATCCACATCGTCCTCTTCGAAGCCAATGGCCCCGATCACCTGGTCACGCAGTACAATAGGTGCAATCAAAGCCGAACGCCTGGCTCCATCCCCATTCCCCTCACCCTTCAGGGTGACGATCCGGCCTGCTCGCAGCTTAGCAACCATTTCGGAAGGTAGCCGGGGCTCTATTGGTATGATCCGCACGCGGTCGTATTCGTATCCATGCGGCATATTGCCGGTCGTCATATGGGACCATGCCTCTTGACTGTAACGCTGGTAAAGCATGCTGGTCTCCATAAGGCTCGCCTGGAGTTCCTCAAACAGTTGTGCATTATGAATAGCAATGGCTACTTGATCGGCCAATACTTGCAGCACGGCGATATCTTCCTGGGTAAAGGCAGCTTCTTCGGTGCTCTGTACGTCCAATGCCCCTAACACGCGACCACCAACGATGAGGGGCAGCGCCATCTCAGACCGGGTGTGAGGCAAATAGGGGTTTTTGAAATGCACCGCGTCCTGACCTACATCGAGGGCAATGCGGGCTCTGCCTGTAGCCGTGAC
This sequence comes from uncultured Anaerolineales bacterium, assembly GCA_964439175.1. Lineage (GTDB taxonomy): Bacteria > Chloroflexota > Anaerolineae > 4572-78 > NAK82 > CAYTNQ01. The sequence goes on from CAYTNQ010000008.1 coordinate 40,538, forward strand.
ATATCCGACGATGCCCTGCTCACCCACCTTGAGTTTGTGGCCATAGGCCAGCATTCGCTGACCACCTGCACCCTCGGCTGCTCGAAGGAGAGCATACTCACCAATTTCATCCAAGAGAAATATACCAATATGATAAAAGCCAAAGCGTTCACTGATGAGGTGAGTCACCTGGGGCAATAGCTGATCCAAACTATGAACGGAGACGGCTGCGTGGCCCACGTCGGCAGCCGCTTGCAGATGAGTCGCCCGCCGCTCCAGCTCGCGCGTCCGGTCGGCCACACGTTGCTCCAGGCTCGTGACCAGGTCACGCAATTGGACCGTCATCCGGTTAAAGGCGCGAGCCAGCACGCCAACTTCATCTTCGGTGAGAACAGGAGCCGTCTGAGTCAGGTCACCAGAGGCCACCTGGGTGGCTGCGTCGGCAATAGCCAGAATGGGCCGGGCGACCTGGCGCGCCAGCAGATACACTCCCACCGCCAGCACCCCCGCTGAGACCAGGCCGACCAAAAAAATTGTCCCGGCCAGTCGACGGGCAGGGGCAAAGGCCTCTGCCTGGTACATCTCGGCCAGCAACGCCATCTCCCGGTCGTCGAGCCAGCGATACACGCCGATAACGGGCGCTCCGTCGTAATTCAGGTAAAGCCCAGAGCCGTCTACGCCCTTCAAGGCAGCATCAATACCCTCGGTATGAACACCTCGAGGAAATTCCTGTCTCCCGAAGCGAGCTTCTGACACAAACACGTTTAACTTGTCCACCAGGTAAGTTTCACCACTGGTGCCCAGACCCGTGCGCTCCAGGATGATCCTGTCCATATTCTCCAGATCCAGATGGGCCGCCAACACTCCCAATGGCTGGCCTGTGCTGCCTAACAACGGGGTGGCAACGGTCATTGTGGGCTTGCCCGTCGCTGGCGAAGGATAAACATTCTGTACAAAGGTACCCAATCGTCCTTGGGTGAAATAGCTATCGGTGACCCGGTATTCACCTTCGTGGGCTTTATCGGTCGAGATGACGATTTTGCCTCCCACATCGGTGAGGATAAAAATCTCTTGCAAGTCCGCCTTAGTGGTAACTATGAACATCAGGTATTGCGAAAGGGAGGTATAGGCCTCCTGATACTCTGGTTCAGTTGGTTCGTGGCTCAACAGAATCTCCACCTGGTCCCGTACTTCTGACAACTGGGCGATGAAGAGAAGGTCCTGGCGTTGATTATCAATCCAACGGTTCAGTTCATCTTCTTTCAGAGTGGCAATAGCGCCAAGTCTGTTGAAAGCTGATTGTTTAAGAGCCTCCCTGGCTCGAATGAAGGTAATATATCCTACCAGGCTCACGACTACCAACGACAGAAGCAAAAAATAGCTGACGAGTCGAGCCATTAGACTCTTTGTCAAAAACTTCATAGCTCATCCCTCCACGGCCGCCAGTTAGCTGGCTGCCGAGAGCACTTCTTGTCACAGCAACCCACCCAGGTTACGGACTGGCCAGCTTATAAAAAGCGAAATGGCCCCCTTTGATTTGCAGAACGACAGCGCTTTTCACCGGGTCGCCAGTGCCTTGATACTCCATACTCCCGGTAACGCCGGTGTAACGCTCGATGCTGGAAAGGCCATTGCGAATCGACTCGGGGTTGGCCTGGCCTTGGCTTTGAATAACCTGGAAGAGAAGGCCAAAGGCATCATAGGTGAGGGCTGCCACATCGTCCGGGACCTGGTCGTAGATCTGGCGATACGCTTCGATAAAGACCCGCGCCTGTTGGTTGGCAATGTCGGGGGCGTAGTGAGTGCTAAAGAACGCCCCTTCCAATTCCTGGTGATCAGCGAGTTCCAACCCGCCCCAGGAATCGCTGCCGATGAGAGGAACATCGATCCCCATCTGACGAGCTTGCTCTACCTGCAAGGGAACCTCGTTGTAGTAGTTCGGCAAAAAGAGAACTTCAGCCCCACTATCTCGGATGCGTTCCAGTTGGGGAGTAAAATCCTGTTCGCCAGTGGTGTATGACTCAAAGGCTACCACCCGGCCACCTGCCTCCTCAAACACCTGTTTGAATATCTCCGCGATACCCTTATTGTAGGCACTGGCCACATCATAGAGCACGGCAGCCTTTTGAGCGCCAAGCTCCTCGATAGCAAAGCGAGCCATTACTCGCCCCTGGAAGGGATCAATAAAGGCAATCCGAAAGACGTATTGTTTACCGGCTGTGGTCTCGGGATTGGTAGACCAGGGACTGACCATCGGGATGTGAGCGTTCTCAGCCACATTGGCAGTGGGAATGGCATTCCGGCTTGCCTGAGGCCCCACAATCGCCACCACATTTTCTTGATTGATGAGCTTTTGGGCAACGCTCACGGATACTTCGGCCTTGTCCTGGTTATCTTCGATAACCAGAACCACTTTTTGCTTCTGCCCTCCAACGTCGAGTCCACCAGCGTCGTTCACTTCCTGCACAGCCAGTTGAGCCGCCTCCACGGTAGATTGCCCGACGTTAGCAATATCGCCGCTGAGAGGAGCAATGACACCAATCCGGATATCCGTCTCCTGGTCAGGCTGTAACCCACAGGCAACCAGCCCGACGCTGAGGCTCAAGCTCAAGATCAGCACAAATCCGGCGTGAACCAGTAAATCTCTTCCGATGGAACGAATGTCTTGTCGAGCCATAGGTATTCCTCCCTAATGACAGGGCAGGCTCATCTGCCTCTTTGGAAAATTCTTCCTCACCCCTGTCTACGGACCATGGGCGGGGCAGGCCTACACAGGGGAATTCCTTGTTTCCTCAATTTCCTGGTGCTCTTCAAAGCCAAGCTGGATAAAGGCACGCGAGCTGCCTAACGCTTTGCCCAGCTCGCGGACGGTGTTTTGCAAGATGGATTCCAAATTCATGGAGCTTCGAGCGCGGGCCGAGATGAGGTTGATCTGCTGCTCACGCAAGGCCAAACCTTGCGCCTCTTGCACCAGCCGGGCATTTTCCAACACCAGGGCCAGGCGGTCGGCAGCTTCCTCTACCAGAGAGACCGTATCTGGCGAAATGGTTTCGCCTTCAAAGCGCAGGTTGACCACCCCTATCACTTGATCCCGCAGCTTCAGGGGCACAGCCAGCCCGCCCTGGCTCGCGCCAGGGGGCCAGGGAGCACTGCCACCATCCTCCTCCCCATCGCCATTTTCCGGGGTCTTTTCAGAGGATTCACTTCGGGAAATGGGGGTAAAAACGGTCTGGCCCCGGCGTGAGGCCTCATAGGCTTCTGGGTATTGCCTTGTAATCGGCTCGACACCCGATTTGCGGTAGCGATAGCCGTGGAAACGTCCAGAGCCTTGAACAAAGGTATGCCACGACTCCTGAGTGTAACGCCCGTAGGCCGCCTCCAACTCACGCACGGTTTGCTGCATCTCGCGAAGCAGACGGGCATTTTCGATCGCCACGGCCAACTGGTCGGCCATAGTCTGCAACACCGCTACGTCGTCTTCGCCAAAAGCAGCTTCTTTGGTGCTCTGCACGTCGAGGGCGCCGATGACTCGTTTACCCACCTTGAGGGGCAGCGCCATTTCCGAACGAGTTTCTGGCAAATATGGATTCTCAAAGTGCACGGCATCGACCCCTATGTCAAGGGCAATATGGGGTTGGCCGGTCCCAGCGACGTAGCCCACGATGCCTACTTCCCCTACTTTCAACTTGTGCCCATGTTCCAGCATCTGGCGACCGGCTTCGCCAGTGGCAGCCCTCAAGATGGCATACTCGCCCCGACCCTCCACCAGAAAAAGGCCGGCGTGGTAGAACCCAAAGCGATCACGCACCAGATTGACCGCCCGGTTCAACAGTTCGTCCAACCCGTGCGCAGCAGTGGCATCACGGGCTACTTCGGCCGCCGCCTGAAGCTGTACTGCCCGACGCTCAAGGTTGGCTGTGCGTTCATTAACCAACTGCTCTAAGTTTTCTCGGTGCTCCTGCAATTCCCCAATCATGCGCCGTGAGTCAGTCAGGCTGCGTTCCAGACCCCGAATCAGATAAGCCATTGAGATGATCACACCCGTGCTAAGCAACAGAAGGACAATGCTTCCACTGACCCAGTCAGTGAGATTGGCAGAGTTGGGTTGTATTTGGAGGGGAATCTCCCACTGGCCCGTTACCAGCAACCAGGCAACGACGGCCATAGTAAGCAAGCTGAGGACCAGGGCACCGATGCCACGCCGCAAATCAAACAGGACAGCGGTTACGGTAATGAAGGCAAAAAGGAAAATGCGACCATCACCACCCAGCCCACTCACTGAAAAGTCAAGCGTCCCCAGAACATAAAGAAGTAAGATCAGGACTCCAGCCCGTACAGCAAAACCGAGACTGGGTATGAAGGTAACGAGCACCAGCATAACATAGGCTACCAAGTAGCTAACTAGCAGATCTATGCGGTTAGCCTGGAGAGTAGGGATGATGCCGCTCCCCACCAGGGCAAGTGCTCCAAAGATGAGCATACCGCGCAACATGCCGTTCAACGCCTGCAAGCGCCACTCTTGGAGCGTGCGTGGCATAGTCGAGGCAACCTCTGGCTTAAGGGCATCCGTATTCGCGGACATCATGATCAATCCTCCTCCCCCCCATTTGCCGGAAAAGGCACCCCAAAGGGGGTGACCTGGACAGATACCTCGGTCACGTGGGGCAATTGTCCAAATTCGCGCACGGCCGTTTGGAGCACAGTGTCGATGTCAAGCAAGCGAGTAAATTGGGCAGTCATCTGACTGAGAATCCGCTCGCGCTCCGCCAATGTCTGGGTATGTTGGAGGAGGCGGGCATTTTCTACGGCAATGGCGGCCTGGTCGCTTAACGAGCGGAAAGTACGCAACTCGGCCTCGGTCCAGGTGTGTGGCTGGCGGCTGGCGACTACCATCAAGCCCAGCGGCCGCCCAGCGGAGACGAGGGACAGGATTAAGACAGCCCGAAGGTGAAGAGTCTCGGTCAGCAAACGGTACATCTCGTCGTCAAGCCGCTGGTCGGTCACATCAGCCTGCAAATCGTTCACCACCAGCGGCTCTGCCATCTCCTGTCGCAAATATTCCACCAACTTAAACCGGTCCATAGGATAGTGGGTACCAGGCGGATCAGGCGTGTCTTCAGCGCGGTCCCACACAGCCGCCACCTCCATCCACCCTGGTTCCTGGCCTTCTGTTGGAGCAACAAAAAGGTTGATGGCGCAGCGATCCACGTGGGGGCCAGCCACATGCTCCACAATACCTCTCAGCACAGCATCGAAATCGGTCGCCATAGAAAGGTGCTGGCTGGCGCGGTAAAGGGGGCTGGTAGCCTCGAGGATGGCCGCTTCTTGAGAGAATTTGAGGGCATTATCGATGGCGACAGCGACCTGGTCGGCCATCAGGCTCAAGATGGTCGCGTCTTCTTCATCAAAGGCGGCTTCTTCGATACTTTGTACGTCGAGGGCGCCTAACAGCCGATCGCCCACAATTAGGGGCAAAGCCATTTCCGAGCGAGTATGGGGCAGGTCCGGGTTCTTGAAGTGAACGGCATCAACGCCTACGTCAAGCGCGACATGGGGTTGGCGATTGCCTGTTACCCACCCCACAATGGATTGACCACCTACTGCCAGCCGGTGTTTCCTGGACAGCATACGCTGGCCCGCGTCACCGGTGGCCTGGCGCAACACCGCCCATTCACCGCTCTCGTCGAGCAAGAAAATACCGGCGTGATAAAAGCCAAATCGGTCGTGGATGAGATTGACGATCTGTGTCAGGAGATCATCCAGGTTTAAAATAGAAGTGATGGCTCGAGCCACCTGGCCACTGGCTTCGAGTTGAATGGCTCGTCGTTGGAGCCTGAAGTTGGCTTCCTGCCACTGGCGAGTTCGCTCTGCAACTCGTTCTTCAAGGCGGGTAATCAATTCGCGCAATTGTTGGCGCATCTGGCTGAAAGCCCGAGCCAAGGTACCAATCTCGTCCTGCCGACCGGTATAGGGCACTTCGTGCGAGAGATCACCTGTGGCCAGCCGGTTAGCCGTGATGGTAAGCCCCACCAGCGGGCGGGTGATGCGCCCACTCACCAGTAAGGCAATCGTTACTGCTACCGCAGCCACGACGAGCAGTATGACCAGACCGCTGGCGAGAATACCCCGCGTCAACGCCAGGGTTTCGCCTACCTCTTGCTCAGCCAAAAGTACCACCTGAAGTTTGGGCATCCACCGATAAACACCCAGCACACGCCGTCCGTGGTAATTGTTGTAGACACTCCAGCCAGCCCTCTCCTCCGACGTGGATGCGGTGAGTGCCAGACCACGCTGCACACCGTTGGTGTCAAGCTCCTGTCCCAGCGTGAGTCCTTGACCAAAGCGAGGAACCGTTACAAGAAGCCTGGACGCGTTAACCAGATAGGTTTCGCCTGTCTGCCCCAGCCCAGCCTCCTCTCCCATCACGCTCTCAAGACGGCCAAGATTCAGCCGCGCCATTGATATGCCCAACACACGCCCCCCATAATCTTGGATCGGCTGCGACACCACCATTGAAGGAGCCGCCGTATCGAGGGAATAAGAGGGTGGTTGAACGTAGGGTCCCTCCCGCCCCTCTACAAAATACGCCTGCTGGTCATGCAGTGCGCCGACTTGACTCGGATCGGTCGAAAGCAACACCCGCCCAGAGGCATCCAGGAGGGATAATTCTTCAAATACGCTACCTTTGGAGGCGATGCTGGAAAAATACACTTGTAACTGATCTTGGGTAGCAACCACCAACGGATCCTGTGACGGTGCATCCAACACGTATAGCAGTTTAGACCGGATATTAGGGGATGAGACAATGAAGTCCAGTTCCTCCTGACGGGTCGCAACCCATGCGCTAATCTCTGATTGCTTCAAGGTTGCAATAGCCGACAGACGGTCGAGGGCAGCCTGACGCGCATTCTGAATAGCGATGGTGCTGACGATTACGCCCGCCACTACCAGGGACAGGACCGGCAATAACAGAAACCATGTTAACAGGGCTCTTCCCAAACCACGCTGCAAGTGAGCCCACCTGGCTAGCCCCTCTCCAGAAGAGGGAATAGCTTTCTTATTGCTCATCTTTTACACACCCCTCTACCCAGAAGCCTCCATTAGCCGGATACCATCAGTAACCCAAATCCCATATCCTCTCACCCCGTAGAATGCGACGAATCTGATCAGGGAACTTGTCAGGGTCAATGGGTTTGCCCAGGAATCCATCAAAGCCGGCCTGGCGTGCTTTCTCCATTGAAGCAGGGTTGGCGTCGGCCGTGACGGCGACTACTCGCGTGTGTTTAAAACGGGAATCGGCGCGGAGTTTACGCAAAGCGTCATAGCCATCTTCGTAGGGCAGGTGTATGTCCATCAACACCAGGTCAACCCGTGGCATGGTGTCAGCGAACTCCAGCACCTGCCAACCAGAGGCCTTCCACTCGTAGCGCCGGACGCCCAAGAAAGCCAACAAGCGTGCAATGAGCACCAAGTTTTGCAGGTTGTCTTCCACAACTAGCACATAGGCGTCGTGCGGATCCACTGCTTTGCCGTTTGTTCCCTGCTGCTTTACACCTTCTTCACCATTTACGGCAGATGTCATAGCATTCCTCATTTGCCCTTCCTCAGAAATTTAGCTATCTGGCTCGGCAGAGTGTCAATATCAATGGGTTTGGGGATATACCCATCGCACCCAGCGGCAATGGTCTTCTCGCGGTCGCCTTTCATCACGTTGGCTGTCATGGCGATCACGGGGACCTTCGTCATGGAGGGTAGTTGCTTGAGACGCTTGGTCATCTCGTACCCATCCACCTCGGGCAGGTTGATGTCCATTAGCACCAAATCGGGGACCTCCGACTGAAGGTAATCGAGGCCCTGAACGCCATCTTCAGCTTCGATCACCCGGTATCCTTCAGCTTCCAGGACACGCCTGACCAGCAAGCGATTATCAAAGTTATCCTCGATGTAAAGTATGGTTGCGCTCATTCTACTTCGACCTCCACCGTTGAGCGATCTTGAGATGAGACACCGATGCCCTCAGCACCCTCTATATTTTCTGCAGATGGATACTGCCGCGCGCGGAGTATCTTTTCAACCAGGTTACGCAATCTCTCTATTTGAAACGGCTTGGTGAGATAGGCATCAACCACTAGTTGCTCGGCTTCGGTTTCGACCTCACGCGACCCATATGCGGTCATCAAAATGATGCCGATTGCAGGTTGCAGTGACCGGGCTGCGGCCACCAAGGAAAGACCACTAATACCTGGCATTTTCAAATCGGTGATCAGCACCCGATATTTGTCGAAAGCCAGTTTGGCCAGCGCCTCCTCCCCAGAACCGACACCATCCACCTCACAATTCAGGCCCGCTTCCGATAACCCCCGGCGCAAGAAAAAGACCAGGGTGGGCTCATCATCCACGATGAGAATGCGATTCGCAGAAGCCGGGTTCGACTCCACTGCTTATCACTCCGACATGAAGCTAATGGCCAATGGCCGACAGCTAACAATTGAGAGCCGACAGCGATAGCCAACTATACCTTGATACGCACTGTTTACGTAGGGCAAGAAGAGGCCACTCTAGTGTACCTGTTCAACTATAACACATTTCGCCCCTAACCGTGGTTACAAGTTGGTTACAATTGTGCGTTTGTCGCTGTAGCCTTATATTCAGCACTGTTCTCATCCGCTGCTACCGGGGTAAGGTTAAAGCAAGGGCGCTCCTATTGGGCAAAGCCCCCAAGTTCTGGTAAAATAAGGACCGAAGGTATCTGGATTTCAGTAGATTAGTTTGCAGTCCAGTATAAAACCCAGGTCACTGTGGAATGGCCCACAGACATCTCCAAGGAGGGAGTATTATGAGCGATTCGCAGGATATCGTCATCGCCAGTGCCTGTCGAACGCCTATGGGCAAGTTTCTGGGCAATCTGTCATCCCTCCCGGCCCCTCGATTAGGCGCTTTAACTGTAGCCGAAGCGGTGAAACGCGCCAGGATTGATCCTACCCTCATTGACGAAGTGCTGATGGGCACCGTCGTCCCGGCTGGCCAGGGCCAGGCGCCAGCCCGCCAGGCAGCCATCGGCGCCGGATTGCCCCCCCAGGTCGGCGCCACTACTCTCAACAAGGTTTGCGGATCGGGCCTCAAAGCCGTGATGCTGGGCGTGGCCATGATCCGGGCCGGCGACGCCGACGTGATCGTGGCTGGCGGCATGGAGAGCATGAGCAATGCCCCCTACCTGCTGCCCCAGGCGCGCACCGGCTACCGGCTGGGCGACGCCACCCTCAAGGACGCCGTCGTCTACGATGGGTTGTGGTGTGCCCTTGAAGATCACCACATGGGCAACTCAGCCGAGTTCATCGCCGACCAGTTTGAAATCTCCCGTGAAGAGATGGACGCGTTCGCCCTCAAAAGCCATCAAAAAGCGGTGGCTGCCATTCAGGCCGGCCGCTTCAAGGCCGAAATCGTGCCGGTGGAAGTCTCCCAGCGTAAAGGCTCCCCCCAAGTGGTTGAGATCGACGAGGGACCGCGCTCTGACACCAGCATGGAGGCCCTGGCCCGGCTCAAACCCGCCTTCAAAGAGGGGGGCAAAGTGACCGCCGGCAACTCCCCCGGTCTCACCGATGGGGCCAGCGCCCTGGTGGTCATGAGCCGCCAAAAGGCGGACGAACTGGGGGTAAAGCCGCTGGCCCGCATCACGGGTTACGCTCAGGCTGCCGTCGAACCGTTGTGGCTCTTCATCGCGCCGGTGCACGCCATTCGCCAGCTCTACAAAAGGACGGGCCTTGAGCAAGAGGAGATAGACCTCTTCGAGATCAACGAAGCCTTTGCTGCCCAGATGCTGGCCGACGGCCAGGAATTGGGGCTGGACTGGGATAAGGTCAACGTGAATGGCGGCGCCATCGCCTTGGGACACCCCATTGGGTGCAGTGGCGCCCGCGTGTTGACCACCCTGATCTACGCTCTCAAAGACCGGGGACTGAAAACCGGCGTCGCGGCCCTCTGCCTGGGCGGTGGTGAAGCGGTAACGATGAGTATTGAAGTTGAACTCAACATTGGGCAGTAGCAAATAGTCTGCCAGATTACCCCGGGGGTAAGCTATGAAGACAATCGGCCTCATAGGTGGCATGAGTTGGGAGTCCTCAATCGAGTACTACCGAATCATAAACGAAACGGTTAGAGCCAGGCTTGGAGGACTCCATTCCGCCAAAAGCATCATGTATTCTGTTGATTTTGCTGAAATTGAAACACTTCAACAGCAAGGGAAATGGGATGAGGCTACGGATCTGATGATTGATGCGGCCCAACGTGTAGAAAGGGGCGGCGCAGATTTTGTCATCATTTGCACCAATACCATGCATAAGATGGCAGATGAAGTCCAGAATCATATTCAAATCCCGCTATTGCATATTGCAGACGCAACGGCTGAAAAGATTAAGGCCCACGGGCTGAAAAAGATTGGGCTCCTGGGAACCAGGTTCACAATGGAAGAAGATTTCTATAGGGGGAGACTGACCGAAAAACAGGGATTAGAGGTCATTATCCCAAGGGAAAGGGAAAGAGATATCGTTCATCGCGTGATTTTCGATGAGTTGTGCCTGGGTGAAATAAGAAAACCTTCCAAGGAGCAATATGTCAGAATAATGGATCACCTCGTCAGGGATGGAGCCGAGGGCATCATCTTAGGGTGTACGGAGATAAGCCTCTTGGTCCAAGAGGAAGACAGCCAGATCCCATTGTTTGACACCACGAAAATTCACGCCGCGGCTGCTGTTGAATACGCGCTGTTGAACCATTAGTTTATCTTAAGGATCCATAAAAGAATAAGTTCCCGCACTTCCAACCGTTTTCCCCACGAAATCCACCACAAATGCAGGAAGTTGTTTATTTACGGATCCTAAGTACTCAAAGAGGAGGAAACATTATGGATCTGCAACTCAGCGAAGAGCACCGGATGATCCACGACGCTGCGCGTGATTTCGCCCAAAATGAAATTGCCAAAGTGGCCGCCCATTTTGATGAAACCGGGGAATTTCCCTACGAGACCATCAAAAAGATGGGCGAACTCGGATTTATGGGTATTGAGGTACCGGAGGAGTATGGCGGCGCTGGCATGGACACCATCGCCTACGTACTGGCGATGGAAGAAATCAACAAGGTAGATGCCGCCCACGGCACTATTATGTCAGTCAACAACTCCCTTTTCTGCTATGGCATCCTCAGATTCGGCACTGAGGAGCAAAAGCATAAATTCGTCACGCCGGTTGCCAGCGGGCAGAAGATCGGCGCCTATTCCCTCACTGAACCCATGTCTGGCTCGGACGCGGCCACGATGAAAAGCCGTGCCGTGCGTGACGGCGATAATTACATCATCAACGGTACCAAGAGTTGGGTCACCAGCGGGCCAGCCGCCGACTACATCGTCCTCTTCACCATGACCAATCCTGAGCGCCAGCATCGTGGTATCACCGCCTTCATCATCGAAACCGGCAAGCCGGGCTTCAATCTTGGTCGTACAGAAGATAAGCTGGGCATTCGGGCCAGTGCCACCTGCGAAATCCACTTTGAGGATTACCGGTGCCCGGTGGAAAATCGGTTAGGTGAAGAAGGCGAGGGCTTCAAGATCGCTATGGCTGTGCTCGACGCCGGCCGCATCGGCATTGCCGCCCAGGCACTGGGCATCGCCGAAGGGGCCTACGAGGCCAGCCTGCAATACGCTCGTGAGCGCGAGGCGTTTGGCGGCCCTATCGGCCATCTCCAGGGCATCCAGTGGAAGATCGCCGATATGAAATGCCGCATCGAAGCCAGCCGCCTGTTAATTTACCAGGCAGCACTGGCCAAAGAAGCAGCCAAAGAAACTGGCGCCCGTTTCACCACCGAGGCCTCTGTCGCCAAACTCTACGCCAGCGAAACGGCTATGTTCTGCGCCCACCAAGCGGTGCAGATTCACGCCGGGATGGGCTATAGCAAGGAATTGCCTGTCGAACGCTATTTTCGCGACGCGAAAATCACCGAAATATACGAAGGGACAAGCGAGATCCAGCGCTTGGTCATCGCCCGCAACGAACTCGGCTTGCGCTAGAACTGACTGCCGACGACCGCCCACAGGCCGCTGAAAGATCTCACAGCAGTTGCACCGGCGCCGGTCTGTGGGCTGCGGTCGGCGGTCTCCACCGAGCAAATCACACAGGAGCACATACTGCAATGAAAGCCCTGGTTTTCTACGAACACGGAGATCTGGACAAGGTGCAAATCGCTGACGTGCCCCAACCTGAACCCAAGTCAGGCGAGGTGCTGATTCAAATCAAAGCCAGCGCCCTCAACCACCTGGACATTTGGGTGCGGCGCGGTTGGCCCGGCCTCAAGTTGACCATGCCGCATGTCATGGGTGCCGATGGGGCTGGGGTAGTGGCCGCTCTAGGTGAGGGGGTGACCGGGATCGAAGTAGGAACCCCCTGCGCCCTCAATCCCGGCGTCAATCGTTACGTAGACGAATACACCCGGCGCGGGCTCGACAGCGTATCTCCCGGCTACTACATTATCGGTGAGCACGCACCCGGCTTTCACGCCGAATATGCCGTCGTGCCGGCGGCCAACGTGCTGCCTATCCCTGAGGACGCAGACTTGACTCCGTATGGGGAATTCGCAACGGCCGCCGCCGCTTCGCTAGTCTTCCTCACCGCCTGGCGGATGTTGATCCACCAGGCACGCATCCGGGCCGGGGAAAGCGTGCTCATCCTGGGAGCCGGCGGAGGCGTGAACACAGCCGCTATCCAGATCGCCAAATTCGCCGGTTGCACCGTGTATGCCACCACCAGCAGCCAGGAAAAGATGCAAAAGGCGCGCGAGTTAGGTGCCGACGTGGTTCTCAACTACCGCGAAGATCCCGAATGGTCAAAGACGATCTACAAGCTGACTGGCAAGCGGGGCGTAGACGTAGTCGTGGATAACGTGGGCCAGGCAACCTGGAGTGATAGCTTACGCAGCGTCACCCGGGGCGGGCGGGTTGTCATCGTAGGCAATACCAGCGGCCCCCTTGCCTCAACTGATATCCGTTTCATCTTCGGCAAGCAGATCAGCATCATCGGCAGCACTATGGGCAGCCATCAAGATTTTCGGGACGTGATGGGGCTCATCTTCAACGGCACCTTGCGGCCGGTCATTGACCGGGTAATACCCATGGATCAGGGGATAGAGGCAATGGCGGTCCTGGAGCGTGGCGACCAATTCGGCAAGATCGTACTGGAGCCATAGCTATGCTCAATCCATTCTTCAACCCCAATGGTGTGGCGGTCATCGGCGCTTCGCGCGACCCGCACAAACTGGGCTACGGCGTCGTTCGCAACCTGGTGGAGTATCACTATCGAGGCCCTATCTACCCAGTCAATCCGGTCGCCAGCGAGATCCTGGACCACCGCTGCTATACCTCTATCGCAGAGGTGCCCGACCCGGTCGACCTGGCCGTGGTGGTGGTGCCGGCGCCAGTCGTGGCCGACGTGCTTGATCAATGTGGCATACGGGGCATCAAACATGCCATCGTCGTCAGCGGCGGTTTCGGCGAGACAGGGCCAGAGGGACGGGTCCGTGAAGAAGCGCTGGCCCGCGTCGCTAAGAAACATAGCATGCGGCTTGTCGGCCCCAACTGTATTGGGACTATTGATACCCATGCATCGGTTAACACCACCTTTGTGGTAGGCATGCCCCAAGTCGGCGCTATCGGATTCGTGTCGCAATCGGGAGCGATGTGCGCGGCTGTCATTGACTGGGCGCGCGGGGCAGGTGTAGGCTTTTCGCGCATCGTCAGCCTGGGCAACCAGGCAGATGTAAACGAGACGGAGATGTTGACTGCCTGCGTCGACGACCCACAAACACGTGTCATCACTGCCTACATTGAGGGCGTGACCGACGGGCGCGCCTTTATGCAGGCAGCAGCAGAAGCTGCTCGCCGCAAGCCGGTGGTGGTGCTCAAGGCAGGTCAAGGTGCCAGCGGGGCCAAAGCGGTTGCTTCACATACCGGCGCCCTGGCCGGCAGCGCTGAGGCTTACGAAGCCGCATTCCGGCAGAGCGGGGTGCTGCGCGCCAACACGATGGAAGAACTCTTTGATTGGGCACGGGCGTTGGCCTGGCAGCCTCTGCCTAAGGGGGATCGGGCCGCCGTCCTGACCAACGCCGGCGGCCCGGCTATTCTGGCGGTAGATGTCATCGAGACATCTGGGCTGCGAATGGCTCCTCTCACCGAGCAGACCCGGGCCTACCTGCGTCCGCGCCTACCCGCTGCGGCCAGCGTGCAAAACCCGGTGGACGTATTGGCCGGATCGGGACCGGGCACCTACGCCGTCGCCCTGGATGCACTGCTGTCAGACCCCACCGTAGACGCGGTGATCGTCATCATGGCGCCCAATGATTGGTTTTTACCCGCCAGCCTGGCCGAGGTCATCGCCGAGGCAGCGGCCGTGCATCACAAGCCGGTACTGGCCTCGATTATGGGGCTGGCCTCGGTAGACCAGGCGTTGACAATCTTACACCAGCGGCGTGTGCCCAACTTTGCCTTCCCGGAGCGAGCCGCTTCTGCGCTGGCGGCGATGCTGACTCGGCAGCGCTGGCTTGACACCCCCTCAGATCCACCCGCTGGGTTGCCCGGCATCGACCGTGAGGCCGCTCACCTCGCTCTCGGCCGGGACGACTTCTCGGGTCTGTTGGCCGCCTATGGCATTGTACTACCGCCAGCCCGGCTGGCTTGTAGCGCCGAAGAGGCGGCCCGCCTGGCCGACAAAATCGGATATCCGGTAGTCCTTAAGCTCGTCTCACCCGAAATCACCCACAAATCGGACGTGGGGGGCGTGGTTCTGAACTTGACCAATGGCGACGTAGTACGCGCTGCCTTTGGCCGCATCGTCGCCTCGGCCCGCGCTGCTCACCCGGATGCAGCTATAGAGGGCGTGTTGGTGCAGAAGATGTTTAGCGGAGGACAGGAGCTTATCGTTGGCGCCCGGCGTGATCCCCAATTCGGGCCACTGGCTCTGGTAGGCAGAGGCGGCGTCGATGTGGAACTCCTACGCGACGTGGCCACGGGCATCGCCCCGCTCACTCACTCACAAGCAGAGCGCATGCTCGACTCCACCCGCACCGGGGTACGGCTGAAAGGCTGGCGCGGTACCCCTCCTGCCGACCGGGGCGCCGTCCTGGATGCCCTGTTACGCCTGTCGCAGGCTGCCTGTGACTTCCCGGAAATCGCCGAGCTGGAAATCAATCCGCTGTACGTGCTACCTGAAGGCCAGGGCGCTTTTGCTGTGGATGTGCGGGGCGTCCTGAATCAGCCCTAAGCCCGGATCCAGTACTCTGTCAAGGATGATTTGATGGGTTCGCAATGATTACTGTTCACCATCTATCGTCACCATGCCCATCACGCTCATTCCCCCGTCAATCACCATCACCGCCCCGGTCATGAAGTTCGAGGCGGGCGAGGCCAGGTAGAGAGCAGCCGTCGTCAGGTCGCCTACCTCACCGAAGCGGTCCAAGGGGGTGGCGGCCTGGATACTCTTGGCAATGGACTCCGTTTGCCACAACACGCGGCTGAAGCGGGTTTTGATGACGCCGGGGGCGATGGCGTTCACCTGGATGTTTTGTGGGCCCAATTCCTGTGCCAGCACCTGGGTCAACATCAGCACGGCCGCCTTGCTGACGCTATATATCCCCATAGCAGACATCGGCCTGAGCCCGGCAATCGAAGCCATATTGATGATTTTACCACCACCCCGCTTCTGCATCTCCGGTACGACTGCCTTGGCCACACGGAAGTAGCCCATTACGTTCACGTCGAGGATCTTTTGCCACTGGCCCTCGTCGGCAGTGAGGAGCGGGCCGAAATGAGGGTTGGTCGCGGCGTTGTTGACCACGATGTCCACGCCGCCAAAACGCTCCACACTGCGCGTCACCAGCGCGTCGATGGCGTCGGTTTCACCGGTGTGGGCAGCGAGGGCAAGCGCCTCGCCGCCCCGCTCCTCGATTTTGGCTGCTACTGCGTCCAGCGCGGCTTGCTTGCGACTGCTGACCACCACCTTTGCGCCGGCCTCGGCAAAGGTCAATGCTATCGCCTCGCCAATGCCCTTCGATGCGCCAGTGATCAAGGCCACTTTGCCTGTCAGATCAAACTGTCTGCGTGGATCCATGATGCACCTCCATTTGACTTTTTTGGGGACTTGATATTTGATAATTGCCCACCCTCTCTGTGCCTGTCTGGCCTGGTCCCGTCGGTCCGCTGGCGTAAGCAAGGGTGATCCCATCCCGGCCTGAAGGAACGCGGTCACGGGTGGATCAAAGGCCAGAATTCGGTATTTAGGACTTGAGATGACAACCCATACAGGGAGCAACAGTAAGGTCAGGCCATGGCGACGGCGGCTGTGGCGCGCCTCGTTCTTGATCATATTGGCCCTGATTTTGACATCCGCCAGCGTGCTCCCGGACGAGGCATTCAACCTGCGCCTCTCGCCACTCATCGCCGGCCTGCGCTTCGACTGGGTCGGCTGGGAAACGAGGACAGTATTGCGAGAAGCAGACTGGTGGCTGCACGGGCGTCCAGTCCCCGGTGACCAGGAAACGCAAAAAGCGGAGGTGCTGGTTTTTCTGGACCGGCAAGGGCAAATGGCAGAATTAGAAAGCCGCATCCGGGGTGAAACCGGTCCGTTGCATCAAATGGGCCCCGCCTCCTCTCTCGAGCAGTCTCCTGTATTGCCGCCCTCCGTTGCACCGCTAAAGCAAGAACTGGAAGAGTTGCAACATCAGCAACAGGCAGCCGCCCCCCGGGTAGAACGCATTTTGGCGGCGCAGGTGAGCCAAGTTCTGGCCGACCAAGGATTTGGACGCGGGGGCCAGGCATGGCCACCAGTCGCCTTCCGCTTCAACAACCTGCCAACTGACCTGATTATCTCGCCCCGTGACGAGATTCGCATATACCGGAGCATTAATCTGCTGCCAGACACCCCGGATACAAAACGAAACAGCCTGGAAGATGCTATCGAAGCCCGCTTGGATATGTCGGCATTAGTAGTCGACCTGGGAGGCATCGGGAGTTGGCCGACGATGGTCATCGACACTGCGTCGCTGCCCAGTGTGCTGGACATCATCGCTCACGAATGGACTCATACTTATCTGTTTTTGCGCCCGCTAGGGCTGCATTACAGCCATAACCGGGACCTGACCACGATGAACGAAACGGTCGCCTCCATAGTGGGCAGCGAGGTCGCCGGCCTGGTGCTGGCTCGCTATTATCCGGAGTTAGTGCCACCACCCGTGACAACACAAAAGCCCTCCCCCGAAGCGAGCAGTTCTCCCCATGAGGACTTCAACCAGGCGATGCGCCGCATCCGGCTGCGTGTGGACGAACTATTGGCCAAGGGGCGTGTGTCGGAAGCAGAAACCTACATGGAAACGGAACGACAAAAACTGGTAGCAGAGGGCCACTACCTGCGCCGGCTTAATCAGGCTTACTTTGCCTTCCACGGCAGCTATGCCACCAGCCCGGCGTCAGTGGATCCCATCGGTCCCTGGATGCGCGAGCTGCGCACTCAGAGCGGCTCGCTGAAAGCCTTCCTTGACCAGGCCGCCCAAATGCGGAGCCTCGGCGATCTATTGCACCTCCTGGGCAAAAGCGAACCATAGCCAATCTGCCCCACACATTTCACGTTTCACCCTTTTTGGCTTATAATCAATCACCTCATCAACCTGCACTACACCAAGAAGCCTATGGACCACAATCCCGTCTCCAAAACTTATATGACGCCCGCCCAACGCCGTATCCTGTTTTTCACGCTCCTAGCTGTGCTCAGCTTGTATCTGGTCATCAACCGGCTGATGAGCTGGCAGGGCAATGGCACGACCGTCGAAATCTGGCTGGACCAGTACGTGCCATTTTGGCCTATCTGGGTCGTGCCCTACACGCTTAGCATTCTCTGGTGGGGAATAGCCGCTTTGTGGGCCTACTTGAAAATGGAGGACTCGCTGTACGTGGCCTTTATCACAGGCTGGATCAGCGCCTGCCTCATCGGCTACGCCATCTTCATTATCTATCCCAACTATATGGTCCGCCCCCAGGTAACCGGCACCGGCTGGGCGGAATGGGTGATTCGTTTCATTTACGCCAACGACCGGACTTACAACGCTTTTCCCAGCCAGCACTTGTGGGATACCGTGATCATCACTCTTATTTGGAGTCGCTGGAAGCCCAGGTGGCGTTGGCTGCTCTGGGGTCTCACATTAATTGTAGCTATGTCCACTGTGTTCACCGGCCAGCACTGGATTATGGACGTGATTGGTGGCGCCTTATTGGGAGTGGTGGGCTATTTTATCGGCCTGATGGTTGCTGCACGCCTGACCCCAATCCCTCAGCGATGGCCAGACCAGGCTGGTCGATAATGACTCGTCCCAGGATAGTCGCGTGAAAACGTTTATCTCCATCACCTGGACTGAGAACATCAGCGACAGCCAGGCAAAAGTCCTGATTTTTACCGTCTCGGAGCTAATGATTCGCGTGGGCGGACGAATGGGGACATGGTTTCAATCCCAGGTGTTGCCCACCATCCGCCCTTTCGGTGACTGGACTATTCCAATAATGCCGCGTGGGTCGGCCTACTCCAGCGTAGATTGGTATCTGGATCACTGCCGCACTCCAGACGGTAAAGGCATTGATGGGCTCGCCTACCTACGGCTGGTGGAGCTAGAGCCCTGGCAGAGCTCAACCCCCCACTTCGACCTGGCTCTCGTCGCTGAGGATCTGGTCGATGGGGAAGGGCATTCGGTACTGAATATAGCCCTGCCGGGACTGGCAACCGTAGCCTCAACCTATTATGTGCAACAACTGGGAAGTCAGGAAGCCCAGGTCCTGGGGCTGCGCCACCTGACCACTCACGCCGTAGGTCGGGCAGTCGGTATCCCTCTGCCGACCCGTTCAATCAACGTCACATCCCAAGGCAACGACCTGTATTGTACGAACCTGTGCGCTATGCGCCCCTGCATCCACCTGCGCGATTTGCTAGAATACGCGATGGAGAGTGCGAACCAGCCCAGCCTCCTTTGCAATGCCTGCGAACGCGAGTTGGATACAATTCTCGTTGGGGCCCACTACGGCTTGAATTGACGACGCATCGCTCCCATCTCCCGGCTCCATCGGATCAAGGCATCCTCAATACATCTTGCACGCGTTCCAGGGCCCAATCAATCTCTTCCCGGGCGATGATAAGGGGGGGCGCGAAACGGATGACGTGGGTGTGAGTCTCTTTAGCCAAAACCCCGCGCGCCTGCAAAGCCTCGCAAAAGCGACGAGCACCGCCTGCCTCGGGATGTAGCTCCACGCCGATAAGCAACCCCTTACCACGAACCTCTTTCACGTGTGGGGAGTTGATCTCCGCCAGCCGCTCCTGAAAATACTCACCCATCCGAGCTGCATTTTCGATCATGCCATCTTCCACCAATACTTTCAGTGCCGTTCGCGCCACAGCACAGCCCAGCGGATTGCCGCCAAAGGTGGAGCCGTGATCGCCCGGCCTGAAGACGCCCAGGACCTCGCGCGGCGACAGAACCACCGACACCGGGTACGCTCCGCCCGAGAGCGCCTTACCCAGAATCATCACGTCAGGCTTCACGTCCTCGTGGTCGCAGCCAAATAGCCGCCCGGTGCGTCCCAGGCCAGTCTGGATTTCGTCGGCCATCATCAGCACATTATGCTCGGTACAAATCTCCCGAACGGCTCGGAGATAGCCGTCGGGCGGCACGACCACACCCCCTTCCCCTTGAATTGGCTCGAAAAGGAAGGCGACAGTATTGGGGGTAATGGCGGCTTGCAGCGCTTTGGCGTCGCCGTAGGGGATGATCACAAAGCCAGGGGTAAAGGGCGCGTAGCCGGCCCTATACTTCGGCTCGCTAGAAAAGGAGATGACCGTCAGCGTGCGCCCGTGGAAATTGCCGGCACAGGTAATGATCTCTGCCTGGCCATCCGGCACGCCTTTGACGCCATAGCCCCACTTACGTGCGGCTTTGATCGCCGTCTCCACTGCCTCGGCCCCGGTATTCATCGGCAAGGCCATCTCGTAGCCGGTCAGCTCACACACCTCCTGGTAAAAGAGGGGAAGCTGGTCATTGCGAAAAGCACGGGAAGTGAGGGTCAGGTTTTGTGCCTGCGACACCAGCGTCGCCATGATGCGCGGATGACAATGCCCCTGATTCAGCGCAGAATATGCGCTCAAACAATCCAGATAGCGATTGCCCTCGACATCATAAACCCAAACCCCCTCACCTCGTTGGATGACGACATCCAACGGGCGGTAGTTGTGAGCGCCGTACTTCTCTTCCAGCTTAATCAACTCATGGGTCTTCACTGAAATTGACCTCCTCGTCAAATGAATTCGCCTATCTAGTCCAGGCTCCCCATTATTACCCTACCCCACCTGCCTGGAGTCGTAAGGGATGCATTTCAGTTTTAGGGCAGACCCCTCCCCCAGCCCCCATATGCGCTAACTTAAGCCTTTTCCGGGCGC